>JASHPW010000088.1 GCA_030037895.1 Xanthobacteraceae bacterium
GGCAGCGCCCAGGACGTGGGCGCGCCTGGTGCGGCCGGCGCTGGGACTGGCGTTGCCGGTCGCGCTGGCCGCGGCGTGGGAAATCATCGTGCGCATGGGGTGGTCCAGCGGCCGGCTGGCGCCGCCGCCGTCCGTCATCTTCGCGACCTTCGTCGATCTTGCGCGCACGGGTGATCTGCAACGCCACACCTTGGTCACGCTCGCCCGCGTCGCCGCCGGCTTCGGCATCGGCGTCACCGCCGCGACGGTCATCGGCGCCGCCGCCGGATATTCGCCGTTGGTGCGGCGCCTGCTCGATCCGAGCCTGCAGGCGCTGCGCGCGATCCCTTCCATCGCCTGGGTGCCGTTGTTCGTCCTCTGGCTCGGTATTTTCGAAGCCTCGAAAGTGACACTGATCGCGGTCGGCGTGTTCTTTCCGGTCTATCTCGGCCTCATGAGCGCCATCCAATCGGTCGATCGCAAGCTGGTCGAGGTTGGGCGGGCGTTCCGCCTGTCCGATATTGCGATGGTGCGCCGCATTCTGCTGCCCGCCGTGCTGCCCGCTTACGTCGTTGCATTGCGTTCGGGTCTCGGCCTCGGCTGGATGTTCGTTGTCGCCGCCGAGCTGATGGGCGCATCCGAAGGCCTCGGCTATCTGTTGACCGACGGGCAGGAACTCGGCAAGCCCTCCGAGATCGTCGCCGCCATCGTCGCCTTCGCCATCGTCGGCAAGCTGACGGATTGGCTGATCGCGCTCGCCGCGGCGCCGTTCCTGCGCTGGGAAGACGTTGTTCGGCAGGATTAGGACGCCGCAATGCTCACACTCGAACGCGTCGGCAAGACCTATCCGAACGGCGTGCATGCGCTCGGCGGCGTATCGCTTGAAGTCGAACTTGGCGAGATCGTCGCCGTGATCGGCGGCTCGGGCTGTGGAAAGTCGACGTTGCTGCGCGCCATCGGCGGCCTCGATCCGGCAAGCGAAGGCGTCGTCGTGCTCGACGGCGAGCGAATCACGGCGCCGCACGAGAAGATCGGCATCGTCTTTCAGGAGCCGCGGCTCCTGCCCTGGCTCAAGGTCGCCGAAAACGTCGGTTTCGGACTCGAAGATCGTCCCAAGGCCGAGCGGGCGCGTCGCGTCGCCGCCGCGCTCGATCGCGTCGGGCTCTCCGACAAGGCTGCGGTATGGCCGCGCGAACTCTCCGGAGGCCAGGCGCAGCGCGTCGCCATTGCGCGGGCGCTGGCGCCGCGTCCCGAGGTGCTGCTGCTCGACGAGCCGTTCTCGGCGCTCGACGCCTTCACCCGCAGCGATTTGCAGGACCACCTGCTCGATCTGTGGGCCGACGCCAAGCCGACTTTGCTCCTGGTCACTCACGACGTCGACGAGGCGATCGTGCTTGCCGACCGCGTCATGGTGATGTGCCCGCGCCCCGGCCGCATCTTCGACAAGATCGACGTGGATTTGCCGCGCCCGCGCAACCGGCAGTCAGCCGCCTTCGACTTGGTCAAGCGGCGCGTGCTCGCCGCCCTCGACCGCTCGCTCGATCGCATCACCAGGGCAGATGACGGAGGACGGACGACGGACAACGAGCGACAGATTGCACAATGAGCGATGCGCCCTCTGTCATCCGTCGCCCGACCCCTGATATTCCGCCGCGACATTCCCAGCGAAAGGACTTGCCCATGGACGCCGCCGGATTGCGCGCGCTGCAAGCGCCGATCAAGGAGCGCTATAAGGTCGATCCCCAGGCCGCCGTCATCACGTTGAAGGCCAAGGGAACGCTCGATGACGCCGCCATCGCCTGCAAGGTCGAGACCGGGCGGGCGCTCGCGGTGGCGGGTCTGCATCCGGCGACCGGCGGGTCCGGGCTCGAATTGTGCTCGGGCGACATGCTGCTCGAAGCTTTGGTCGCCTGCGCGGGAGTAACGCTCAAGGCGGTCGCAACCGCCCTCGATATTCCGCTTGCATCGGGTTTGGTTTCGGCCGAAGGCGATCTCGACTTCCGCGGCACGCTCGGCGTCGCCAAGGACGCGCCGGTCGGCTTTAAGCAGATCCGCCTGCGCTTTGTCCTCGACACGAATGCGCCGCAGGATAAGCTCGATCAGCTCCTCAAGCTCACCGAGCGCTACTGCGTCGTCTATCAGACGATCAGGAGCGGGCCGCCGGTGGCGATCAGTCTCGGACGGAAATGATCGTTACGAAAAACGGCAGCCCGCGTTGGGCGAACGCAAGCCGGAACCGGTATTCGTTATGTCGGCAGCCCCCGGATTTTGCTGCGCTCAATCCGCTCCACGGTTCTTTGCCAACTGCGCCTTGAGCACATAGAGCGCTTCGAGCGCCTCGCGCGGCGACATCTCGTCGGGATGGAGCGCGGCGAGCGCCTCGACGAGTGCCGAGAGCGCGGCGTCGCGCTGCGGCATCGGGATCGGCGCCGGCCGAGACGCGGCGAACAGCGGCAGGTCGTCGATCAGCTTGCGCGCCGGCGAGATGCGGTCCTCGGCCTCCAGTTGCGTCAGCACGAGCTTGGCGCGCTCGATTACGCTCGGCGGCAGCCCAGCGAGCTTCGCCACCTGGATGCCGTAGGAGCGATCGGCCGCGCCGGGCACGACTTCGTGCAGGAAGACGACTTCGCCCTGCCATTCCTTCACCCGCATGGTGGCGTTGTGCAGGCGCTTGAGCTTGCCGGCGAGCGCGGTCATTTCGTGGAAATGCGTGGCGAACAGCGCGCGGCAGCGGTTCGTCTCGTGCAGATGCTCGATGGTCGCCCAGGCGATGGAGAGTCCGTCGAAGGTCGCCGTGCCGCGGCCGATCTCGTCGAGGATGACGAGCGCACGCTCGTCCGCCTGGTGGAGGATCGCCGCGGTCTCCACCATCTCGACCATGAAGGTCGAGCGCCCGCGGGCGAGATCGTCGGCGGCACCCACCCGCGAGAACAGGCGATCGACGATACCGATATGGGCGGCCCGCGCCGGCACGAAGCTTCCCATCTGCGCGAGCACGGCAATGAGCGCGTTCTGGCGCAGGAAGGTCGATTTTCCCGCCATGTTGGGGCCGGTGACGAGCCAGATGCGTCCGGCTTTGGCGTCGGCCGGCGGCGGCAACGGCGAGAGGTCGCAATCATTGGCGACGAATGGGCCGCCGTCGCTGCCGAGTGCCTGCTCGACGACCGCATGCCGCCCGCCCGCAATGGCGAAGGCCAGGCTGTCGTCGACCTCGGGCCGAACGTAATCGCGCTCGACGGCAAGGCTCGCCAGCGCAGCCGCGACGTCGACCAAGGCGAGCGCCTCCGCCGCCTCCTTGATCGCGGCGCTTGCCGCGGTGACGCCGGCGGCGAGGCGGTCGAAAATCTCCAATTCGAGCGCGAGCGCGCGCTCGGCGGCGTTGGCGATCTTCGCTTCGATCTCGCCAAGCTCGGCGGTGGTGAAACGCACCTGCCCGGCCGTCGTCTGCCGATGGATGAATGTGGCGTTAAGCGGCGCGGCCATGAGCTTCTCGCCGTGCTGCGCCGTGACATCGACGAAATAGCCGAGCACGTTGTTGTGCCGGATTTTGAGCGAACGGATGCCGGTCGTCTCCGCGTAGCGCACCTGCAGGCCGGCGATGACGCGGCGCGATTCGTCACGCAGCGCCCGCGCCTCATCGAGCGCCGGCTCGTAGCCGGCGCGCACGAAGCCGCCATCGCGGCGATACGCCGGCAGTTCCTCGGCCAGGGCGCGCGCCAGCTCGGCGGCGAGGGAGCGATCAGGGCGGCGCAATCCGGCGAGCGCCTGCCCGAGATCGCGCGGGAGTGAGGCGAGCGCGGAAAGCCGCTCGGAAAACGCCGCCGCGGCCAATATCCCGTCGCGGATCGCCGCGAGGTCGCGCGGTCCGCCGCGGCCGATCACGATACGCGCAAGGGCCCGCGCGAGATCGGGCACGCTCTTCAGCCGCTCGCGCAGATCGGCGCGCGCGGCGGTGTCGTTGACCAACGCGGCGACGGCGTCGAGCCGGTGCGCAATCTCGGCCGGATCGGTGAGCGGCGCGGCGAGCCGCTGCGCCAGCAGCCGCGACCCGGCCGCCGTTACCGTGCGGTCGATGGCGGCGAGGAGCGAGCCGCCGCGATCGCCGGCAAGCGTGCGCATGAGTTCGAGGTTGCCGCGCGTGGCCTGATCGATCGCCAACGTGGCGCCTGCGGCCTCGCGCACCGGCGGCGACAGCGGCGGACGTTTGCCGATCTGCGTGCGCTCGACATAGGTGACGGCGGCCGCCGCCGCCGCCAGCTCGACGCGCGACAGCGCGCCGAAGGATGCCGTCGTCGCCACGCCGAAGAAGGCGGCGAGCCGCCGTTCGGCGGTTGCGCCGTCGAACACGTCGCGGGCGAGCGGCGTTACCGCCGGCAGCGAGCGCAAATAGGGCGCGAGCTCCGGCTCAGAGTAAAGCGCGTCGGAGACGATGATCTCGCCGGGCTCGAGGCGCGCGATCTCGGCGGCAAGCCCCGGCCGGTCGCATTCGGCGACGCGGAACTCGCCGGTGGAAATGTCGATCCAGGCGAGCGCGAAGCGGTCTTCGGTCGAGGACGCGCGCGCGCGCGCAACCGCGAGCAGGTAATTGTTGCGCCGGGCGTCGAGAAGGGAATCCTCGGTCAACGTGCCCGGCGTCACCAGCCGCACCACGTCGCGGCGCACCACGCTCTTGGCGCCGCGCTTTCTTGCCTCCGCGGGGTCTTCAAGCTGATCGCAGACGGCGACGCGGTGGCCGAGCGCGATCAGGCGGTGCAGATATTCGTCGGCGCGTTCGATCGGCACGCCGCACATCGGAATGTCGCGGTCGAGATGCCGGCCGCGCTTGGTAAGCATGATGCCGAGCGCGCGCGAAGCGACTTCGGCGTCGTCGAAGAACAACTCGTAGAAATCGCCCATCCGGTAGAACAGCAGGCAATCCGGATTGGCGGCCTTGATCTCGATGTACTGCTCCATCATCGGGGTGACGCGTCCAGGCTCCGGCGAAACCGCGGAATCGCCAATAAGTGTGGGACGCGCAGCATCCATAATGAGTGGACGCTAGCAGACGAGGGCGGGTGGTAAAAGCACGCCGACGAGCCGATATTGCCTCGAGAAAACGATTACGCTATCCGAGCTCGACCGGGGGCGGGGCCTTGGACTCGTTTGCGGCGACGCCCGGTTTGATCGAAGGCTGCGGATCAGGCGCGGCTGCGCCGCCACCAGGAGGAAAATCGGACCGGAACATCCGCAGACTGTAGCCGACCGGAAGAATCCGGATTCCAAACCTTTCCTCGATGGTGCCCCATAGGCCGCGGGGCAGAAATAACGCAAAGACAATGGCGGCCGCGCCCAGCCCGACGAGATACCACACCCCGGTTTCGCCGAAGAGATATTCGATCAGGAAGAAGATAACGCCGCCGAGGATCGGTCCTTCGAAGGTGCCGAGCCCGCCGACGAGCACCATGAAGATCATGTAGGCGGTCCACTGAATGCCGAAATAAGTCCGCGGCTGGAACGTTATCGACGTTCCCAGCCAAAGGCTCCCGGCGAGCGCGCAGCCGAAGGCGGCGAGGAGAAAGATGGTGCGTTTTCCGGCGAGCACCCGCACGCCGACGGATTGAGCCGCGTCCTCGTCGTCGCGGATCGCCTGCACCGCGGCGCCGAGCCGCCCGCGCAGCAGCGCGAACACGACGGCCAGCAACCCCACCATCGCCACCAGCGCCATCCAGTAATTGTAGGCGCGGCGGTCGTCGGGGCTGATGGCGTTGAGCGCGATCATCGAGACGCCGGTTTCGCCGTTGATGAGGGGATCGAGAGCAACAAGAAGATGCGCAAGCTCCGCCACCACCCACATGCCAATGGCAAACTCGCCGCTGCGCAGCCGCAGCATGAGCATCGAAATCGGCAACGAAAGGAGCCCGGCCGCCACCGCGCCGAGCAGAAGAGCGGGATAAACGCTGATTCCGTAATAGGAGAACTGAATCGCGAAGTATGCGCCGAGCCCGAAGAAAGCCTGCTGCCCGACGGAAACAAGGCCGGCATAGCCGGCAAGCGCGTTCCACATCACCGACAGGATCAGATAGATAAACAGCGTGGTGAGGCTGTCGACGATGTTGGCGGCAAACAACAGCGGCGCCAATGCCAGCACGACCAAAAGCGCCACGGCCGCGATGCTTGAAGCGATCGACAACCGGGTCCAGCGCTCGACGACGAAACCGCGATTGGTGCTCATGGCTGGCGGGCGAGAAGTCCTTGGATACCGCCGCGACCACGCAGTCCGGTAAGAGCCAGGCGCCCGGCGAGCACCACCAGGAATACCACATGGCCGGTGATGAGAAATCCCTGCGGATTGATCTGCGCGCCGAATGTCTGGGCGACACCAAGGACAATGCCGCCCACGAGCGTTCCCGACAGCGAGCCGATTCCGCCGATCACCACCGCCTCGAAAGCGAAGATAAGCTGTTCCGGTCCGGAATACGGCGTAAACACTGCACGCATGGCGAGAAATACGCCCGCCAGCCCTGCGGTGGCGACCGCGATGGCCGCGGCGATGCCGTAAACCGCGCGCGCGTTGATGCCGACGAGCGCCGCCGTATCGGAATCTTCCGCGGTGGCGCGTATCGCGCGGCCAAGCGATGTGTAGGTCAGAAACAGCTTCAATCCGCCCAACAACACCACGGCAAGCGCGAAAATCAGCGCCGCCAGGTAGCCGATATAGACGTTGCCGGTAATGGCCCAACTGTCATAGGCGAAATCGCCGATATAGGGCGCAAGCGAGCGCGTGTCGGCGCCGAAATATTCGAATAATCCGTTCTCAATGACGATGGCGAGGCCGAAAGTGGTGAGCAGCGGCACCAGCATTCCGGCGCGCAGGCTGCGTTCCAGCATCCAGCGCTGCAGGCCCCAGCCGATAAGCGCCATGAGCGGCAGCACCACGACGAGCGCGATGAAAGGCGAGATGTCCGTCGTATTCGCGATCAGAAAAACAAGGCAGGCGCTGAGAATGGCGAAGTCGCCGTGGGCCAGATTGATGATGCGCATCACCCCGAACATGAACGAAAGGCCGCAGGCGAGCAGCGCATAATAACCGCCGAGCAGGACGCCGTTGAGGAGTTGCGTGACCCAGATCATGAGGTTCGCCGCGGACGCTGCAATCCGAAATAGGCTTGGGTGACCTGCTCGCGGGTCATCTCCCGGGCGTTTCCCTCAAGGATGATGCGGCCTTCCAGCATGCAGGCGACGCGCGTCGCCACGCCGAGCGCGCGAGCGATGTCCTGCTCGACGAGCACGATCGTGGCGCCACCGGCGATCAGCGCCTCAAGCGAGCGATACAGCGCTTCGACCGCGATCGGCGCCAGTCCGAGCGACACTTCGTCGAGCAGCAGCAGTTTTGGATTGGTCATCAAGGCGCGGCCGATGGCGGTAGCCTGTTGCTCGCCGCCGGATAGATTGCTGGCGCGGCTGTTGATCCTTGGCCGCAGCAGCGGGAAGGCGTCGATCACCGTATCGAGGTTCCAGGGTCCGGCCCTGCCGTAGGCGCCCGCCACCAGGAGGTTTTCCTTGACCGTCATCCCGGCGAACAGCCGCCGGCCCTCGGGAACGAGCGCAATGCCGGTTCGCAAGCGCGCGTAGGCCGGGACCGCGGTAACGTCGGTGCCCGCGAATAAAATACGGCCGGCGACCGGCCGATGGGCGCCGGCGATCGTGCGCAGGAGCGTGGTCTTTCCCGCGCCGTTCGCCCCGACCAACGCCAAGGTCTCGCCGGCCGCGACCTTAAACGTCACCCCGCGGACCGCCTGGAGGAGACCGTGGCGCGCGTCCAATTGCTCGACGGCGAGCAGGGTCATGGCGTCCCCCGGCCCCCGATATAAGCGTCGATCACCGCGGCATCGGCTATGACGGCCTCCGGCTTGCCATCGGCGATGATGCGTCCGGCGTCCATGCACACCAGGCGTTCGACCACGCGAACGAGCACGTGCACGATGTGCTCGATCCAGACGATCGCCAGGCCGCGACCGCGCAGCACCTGGACGGTTTCGACGAGGTTGTTGGCCTCCTCGTCGGTGAGGCCGCCGCCGATCTCGTCAAGCAAAAGCACGCGCGGCTCGGTCGCCAGCGCCCGCGCGAGCTCCAAACGCTTGCGATCAAGCAGCCCGAGCGTTTCGGCCCGGCGGTTGGCGACATGCAGCATCTGGCAAAGCGCAAGCGAGTCAACGCAGCACTGATAGGCCCGCTCCCCCGACAGGCCGCCGCCGGTCGTCGCCGCGACAAGGCAATTTTCGAAGACGGTCATGCCGCCGAACGGGCGCGGAATCTGGTGCGAACGGGCAATGCCGAGCCGGCAACGCTGCGCGGCGTCGAACGTCGTCACGTCCGCTCCCTTGAAATAGACCGCCCCGGCGGAGGGTCGAAAGGCCCCGGCGAGCACGTTGAGCAACGTCGTCTTGCCGGCCCCGTTCGGCCCGACGATCCCCACGGCCTCGTTGGCCGCGAGCGTGAAGCTCACCCCATCGAGGACCGTCAGCGCCCCGAAGCGTTGGTGGACATCGGCGCCGACGAGCAGGCCGCCGTCGACGCTGCTCGCAGCCGTGTCCTGCAATTTTTCCCCTCGGCTCAGCTATAGGGTTGCAGCTTAGCACCAATCGGAACGTTTCGGTCGTCGGCGTTATCGACGATCACCAGGTCGAGCTTGTATTTACTGCCCCGCTTGGCCTTGATCCACTGGGCTCCGATCAACGGCGTGGTCGAGACATGGGGCACTGGCCCATGCGCAAAATCGACGACGCCGACGGCGGTCGTGACTTTGAACGTGTTCAGCTTGTCGATCAGAGCCTGCTTGTTCTTGGGATCGGCGGCCTTGAGCAATTCGCCCCCGACATCGAACAGCGACTGTGTGCCGCCGAGCTGCTGGTTCCATTGCCGTCCGGAACTCCTTTCATATCCGTCGGCGAGCTCCTTCGAGGTCCCGCCTGTGAGCGGCGACTTGTACGGGAAGGTTGGATGCCAATAGCACAGGCTCGCGATGTTGTAGGCGAGCGAGCCCAATGCTTCCATCTGCGAGGGGAACAAGCCGGTCTTGGCAATGCTCTGGATTTTGATGGTCTTGGCGAAGCCGAGCTGCGCGGACTGCCGCCAGAACACAGCGAAGTCGGGCGGAATCGGCACGCCGGTGAAGATCTGGACTTTCGCGGCTTTGTACTTCGCGATCTGTGCGGAGTAGTCGGTGGTGCCGTCTTCGTAGCCGCCCGGATCGAACACGGTGAAGCCGGCCTTTTCGATAATCGGGACCATGTGCTCGCGCAACGCATTGCCGTCAGCATCGTTTGGATACATGACCCCGACCTTCTTGTTGGTCGGCACCGCTCCGTTGCTCCATTCCGAGATATAGGCCTTGGCGAATTCGGCGACGCCGAACGAGAAATGATAGGTCCACTTGAACGGCGAGGGCTGGCCCGGCTTGCCGCCACGGCCGAAATACCAGGACTCCCACGGCAGAATGGTGGAGACGCAAGGCACGCCCGCGGCCTCGCAGGCGTCGGCGACTGGGTTGACCACTTCCGGCGTCGACGTCGTCAACATCAGGTCGATGTTGTCGCTGTTGATCAGGGCCTTCGCCAATTGGCTGGCGCGCGACGGATCCGACTGCGAATCCCGGTCGATGATCTCCACCTTGTATGTCTTGCCGCCGGTCGTCAGGCCGTTGGCCAATGCCTTGCGCGCGAGGCCGAGCACGTAGGGATCGCCTTCGCCGAAGCCGCCCAGCGGGCCGGTCCTCGGGCTGACGAACCCGATCTTGATCAGATCGCTGGCTTGCGCGAAGGCCGACGATACTTTGCCGGCGAGCGCGAGACCGCCGGCGCCGGCGGCGGCGCGCTTGACGAATTCGCGGCGCGAAACAACGGCGCCGGCGACGCCGGGTATCTTCCGATCGGTAAGTTGACTCTCAGTCCGCTTGTTGGACGGCATTTCGGTTCTCCCATTGTCCGGTTTGAATCGAGGTTTGGTTTTTGAATCAAGTCGGTGACGTCGTTCGCTCCCCGGTGTCGCCATTGGTCAAAAGTTCGCGACACGCCTTTTGAAATTTTTTCTATGGCCGACGTTGCCGACGCGCATTTGATGCGGACACGCCATAACTGCTCTCTCAATGTGAGTCTACTGCCCTCTCCATGTGAGTCCAGAGCGCCGTATGCGACTCGTTGTAACGACGCGACGAGCACGCCGCCAGCAAAACTTCGCCGGAACTTTTCAGAGAAACATTGCCGCCAAGGGGACAATCCGGGGAGAACTTTTCAGGGCAAAATAATGCCCGCTAGGACGATTGCGGGACATGAGGGGCAGGTGATGGGGCAGGTGGCACGAGCCCCCTGCCGGCGCCGCACAAAGGGCGGGCACGGATGATGTGCTAAAGGAAAACCGGGACACGAACCCGAACTCCGAGCCCCGTGCAAGGGCCGGCTTCGCTTTGGAAGGAGATCCATGGCCATGTCCGTTTCCTCGAACGCCGTCAGCGCGGCAGTCGTACGCAAGAAGGGCGGACCCTTCATCATTGAGAAGCTTCGGCTTGAAGGGCCGCGCGCCGACGAGGTGTTGGTGCGCATCGTCGCCACCGGCATGTGCCACACCGACATGATTGTGCGCGACCAGGTCTACCCGGTGCCGCAGCCGATCGTGCTCGGCCACGAAGGCGCCGGTATCGTCGAGAAGGTCGGTTCCAGCGTGGTCAAGGTGCAGCCGGGCGATCACGTGGTCCTGACCTTCATGTCCTGCGGCCGTTGCAGCCTCTGCCAGGAAGGACGGCCGGCCAATTGCACGAACTTCAACGCGCACAATTTCAGCGGCGCGCGGGCGGACGGCACCGGCAGCCTGCATGACGATCACGGGCCGATGCACGACCATTTTTTTGGCCAGTCGTCCTTCAGCACGTTCGCCGTGGCCAATGAACGCAACGTCGTGAAGGTGCCGAAGGAGGCGCCGCTGGAGCTGCTCGGGCCGCTCGGCTGCGGCATCCAAACGGGCGCGGGCGCCGTCATGAACGCGCTGAAAGTGGGGCCCGGAACGAGCTTTGCGGCATTCGGCGCCGGCGCCGTGGGGTTAAGCGCGGTGATGGCGGCCCGCGTGGTCGGCGCCACGACGATCATTGCCGTCGACGTCGTTCCCGCGCGCCTCGCGCTCGCCAAGGAGCTTGGCGCCACTCATGCCGTCAACGCCAAAGAGCAGGAGCCCGTCGCCGCGGTGAAAGCCATCACCAACGGTGGGGTCCAGTTCAGCCTTGAAACCACGGCGTTGCCCGACGTGGTGCGCCAGGCCATTGATGCCCTCGGCGTGCGCGGAACATGCGGCATCGTCGGTGCCGCGCCGCCTGGAACCGAGATCAGAATCGACGTCACCGAATTCATGCAGATGGCGAAGACGATCTACGGCATCATCGAAGGCGACAGCGTGCCCGACATTTTCATCCCCGGGCTCCTCGACCTGTTCCTGCAGGGACGCTTTCCGTTCGACAAGCTGACCAAATTTTATCCGCTCGATCGAATCAACGACGCGGCGCGCGACAGCGAGCGCGGGATTACCGTCAAGCCGATCATCCGTATCGGTAAGATTTAAGGCGGGCGGCACGCCGCCGCCGGCCGCATTCGCGGTTCGTCGCCGGCAGCTCAGAACGGATAAGGGTTGGGCTTCTCCTTGATCGTCATCCATTGCCATTGGGTGAATTCCTCCCAATTGGCCGGGCCGCCGATGCGCGTGCCGTTGCCAGAGGCGCGCGTGCCGCCGAATGGAACGTGGGGTTCGTCGGCGACGGTCTGGTCGTTGATGTGCAGGAGCCCGGTATTGAGCCGGTTGCCGAGCGCGATCGCATGCCCGACATCGGCCGAGAACACGCCGGCCGCCAGCCCGTACTCGTTGTGGTTGGCAAGCTCCACCGCCTCGTCTTCGCTGGCGAAGGATGTGATCGAGGTCACCGGGCCGAAAACCTCCTCGTCGAAGGCGCGCATGCCGGGCTTCACGCCGGTGAGCACGGTCGGTCGATAGTAGGGTCCCTCGAAAGTGCCGCCGGCCGCCAGTTTTGCGCCCGCCGCCACCGAATCCTTCACGATGCCGTGGATGCGCTCGACCTGCGCCCGGCTGATCACCGGCCCGAGCGCGACCTGTCCCAGCGGATCGCCGACCGGCAGGTGCTGCGCTTTCGCCACGAGCTTCTCGGTGAGCGACGCGGCGATTTTATCCCTGGCCAGCACGCGGCCGGTGGTCATGCAGATTTGACCCTGATGGAACCAGGAGCCGAAAGCAATTGCTGAAGCCGCCGCGTCCAGATCGGCATCTTCAAGCACGATCACGGCGTTCTTGCCGCCCAGTTCGAGCTGCACTTTCTTGAGGTGCTTGCCGGCGAGTTCGCCGATGCGGCGCCCGACCTTGCTCGAACCGGTGAACGACACCATGGCGATGTCGGGATCGGTGCAAATCGCCTCACCCGCCTCGGCGCCGCCGGGCAAAACCTGCAGCACGCCCTTGGGCAGCTCGGCTTCCTCGAAGATTCGCGCGATGATGAAGCCGCCGGTCATAACCGTGCGCGGATCGGGCTTGAGCACCACCGCGTTGCCGGTCGCCAGCGCGGGCGCGACCGCACGGCTCGACAGGATGAGCGGGAAGTTGAACGGCGAAATGATGCCGATGACGCCGCGCGGAACGCGGCGGGCGAGGCTGATGCGTCCCGGGTCGGAGGGCAGCACCAGGCCTTGCGGCTCGGTGCACATGGCGGCGGAGCGATAGAGGATTTCCGTCACCATATGGATCTCGAATCCGGCCTTGGCCGGGATGCCGCCGGTCTCGCGCGCGATCCAGGGAATGAGCTCGTCCTGGTTTTCCTCCAACAACCGGGCGGCCTTGCGCAGGATGGCGGCGCGTTTTTCATAGGGCGTGGCCGCCCAACCGGGTTGCGCGGCGCGCGCCTCGGCGGCGGCGCGGCGCACGTCTGCGGCGGAGGCATTGCCCACGCGCGTGAGCGTGGCGCCGGTCGCCGGCTCCACGACATCCAACGATCCGCCCGCGGCGTCGCGCCACTGCGCGCCGAACACGCGTCCACGCCAAGTATCCTCGATAAGAAACTTTGCGACCGGTGCGTTCATTCTAATTCCTCCCCCATGCTATCCACCTGTGTCGGCTGACAATCTCATGCACACGAAAACACAGGTCCAAAGGGCACCGAGACGTTACGAATTCTCTCATTTGGAACAACACTCGTTCGTGTCACTGTGCAGGTCAGCATAGGCGTTCATGCCCTTCATTCTAGCATCTTCGCCTGCTTGCGTGGGTACCGGTGACGAAACGGGTTACGGCCGCCGCTGATACTGTTCTGGCCAACCCGCGTATAATCGAACCGGAATATTGCGCATGTTTGCTCCTCCCGCAACTGTTGGTGGCGCAATCGATATTATTCGGTTGCCTGACTATATCGTTTGCTGGATTGATGTGTCAATGCACTTCGGCAGGGGTTAGAAAAACCCGACGGAATTGCCCGTCGTGCAACAGAGACGTTTGGGGCCAGCGGTGCGCACGTAGAGAAGAGGGGCATGAAACTTAAGAAATCTCGGCGGCAGAATTCCTGGCGACGGAACAACATCGGACGCCGCATGAATGAAGCGGTTCGCCTCTTCGAAGCACGGATCATAGAGAGTCTGCGGTCGAACGGGCATGGCGAGCTGAGCGTGACTCATATCAACCTCACACGAAACCTCGACGAAGGTGGCACGCGACTGACCGAACTGGCAAGACGCGCCTCCATGACGAAGCAATCCATGAGTGAACTGGTTGAGCAGGTTGAGCGCACGGGATTGATTGAGAAGAGGCGCGATCCTACCGATGGCCGCGCAAAGCTGGTCTGTTTCACCGACAAGGGATTTGTTTGGCTTGAGGCGTTCCATCGCAGCCTGGAGGTTGCTGAGAGCGAAATGCGCGCGGAGCTAGGTTCCGCAATGGTCGATCTAATGGTTGAAGTGCTTGCCAAATATGTGGAAGCTCGCGGCGAGGAATAGGCCTTGACAATTTGTTCGGTTTCCTTACTAAATAAGGATTATTTGAGCAAGCTTCGGGAAGGGAATTACTGGTGAGTGGTACCGTATTTGACGTCGCGATTTCGGGGGCCGGGCCGTTTGGCCTAATGCTTGCAAACGAGCTTGGACGGCGCGGTATTTCAGTCATTGTGTTCGACGAGAAACTGTCGACCGCCTTCAATCCACAAGCGAATGCGACGCAGGCCCGCACGATGGAGCACTATCGGCGCTTGGGATTTGCCGAGGAAATTCGAACGCTAGGTCTTCCCGACGACTTTCCGACAGATGTCGCCTACTTCACCCGGTATGCCAGACATGAACTGGCGCGCTTTCGTTTGCCATCCGCTCGGGAGGCGCGCGAGAAGGTATCGTCGCTATCGGGTTCGTGGAGCGCGGCTGAGCTTCCACATCGGGTATCGCAGAAATATGTCGAGCAGGTCCTGCACAGGCATGCGGAATCGCTGTCCGGCGTCTCGATCAACCATGGCTGGCGCGTCAGCGCGTTCACCGCCGCGCGTGACGGCGTGTCGGTGACGGCCGACGAGGTCTCGGGAAGCGCGCGGCGCACACTTCGAGCGAAATACCTTGTCGGCGGCGACGGCGCACGCAGCTTTGTACGCCGACAGCTCGGCATTTCCTACGATGGCGATACAGGCGCGGTCCGCGATTTCTTCGGTGGACGCATGCTCGCGATATATCTGCGCTGCCCCCAATTCTACGAGGTCGTGCCGTTTCCGCCCGCCTGGATGAACGTGACCTTCAACAGCCAGCGACGCGCTTTCATGGCGGCGGTGGACGGGCGCGGAGAATTCGCTTTTCATACGCAGATTCGTGAGGGCGAGAGCGAGGAGGCGATCACTGACGAGCAGGCGCTAGAGATGTTTAGAACCGCTGTGGGCTGCCCGGTGCAGGCGGAGATACTTTCGCGCGGAGCGTGGACGGCTGGATACGCACTCGTAGCGGAAAGCTATTCGCGCGGCCGGGTGTTTCTCGGCGGAGACGCGGTGCACCTGTTCACGCCAGCTGGCGGGCTTGGCTACAACACCGCAATCGACGACGCGGTCAATCTCGGATGGAAGCTGGCCGCAACGATCAAGGGCGTTGCGGCCCCGGCCATACTAAACAGCTACGAAATCGAGCGGCGGCCCAACGCGGTCCGCAACACAAGTTTCGCCAAACGCTTCGCTGAGTCGATCGGCCTGTACACGCCGAAGCCGGGACTTGAGGACGAAACGACCGAAGGCGAGGCGCTGCGAAAGGAAGCCGGCGCATATCTCGCAGCGCACGGAAAAGCAGAGTTCAACATCCCCGGAATCACGTTCGGCGCGCGCTATGACGATTCGCCCGTCATTCTGTCCGAACAGACGCCGCACACCGAAGATCGCCCGGACATGTACACACCGGCCGCCGCGCCCGGAGGACGGACTCCCCATTTCTGGATCGACACTTCGACCTCGCTCTATGATCTGTTTGGCTTTGAATGGACGCTGCTGCGACTCGGGAAGACGCCGCCGTCCGGGGAAGGCATCATCGCGGCGGCTGCCGGAGCGGGAATGGATTTGACCATAGTTGACAATGAAACAGCGGAGCTCGAAAACCTGTACGAACAGCCTCTGGTGCTTGTTCGGCCGGACCAAGTCGTCGCGTGGCGCGGTGCGAGCGATGCGGACGCCCAGCGCACGATCGAGACCGTGCTCGGGCACAGGATATCCAGCTTGCAGAAAATCGCCAGTTGATAGCGTCCGGGATTAGACCGTTATAGTGGCCGCAATGGCGATTTTGTTCTCGTTAGACTTTGTCAGGCGGCCTTGAGCCGACGGCACCGATGACAGCATCGAGATCGTCGATGACTCGTTGGTAGAGGCGATCGATGGGTGATCGCTTTTGCTGCTCGATTCGACGATCTGAGCCGATCGGGCCGAGGAGGCCGGCGATCAGGGGCGCAGAGACGCGTTTCTTGATGCATGCCCTGGTCGCTTGCGGCAGTCTCACGCTCCCGCAAAAGTCCGGCCATGGCGCTCACCGCAGGCTTTCCTTCCGGAGCCCGGCACGCTCCGGCACGACCAATCTCCGTCGCACCGGGAACAGGCTGATGTCGAAGTAATGCGAGATCACGCCCCACACGCCCGACGGAGCAAACAACATGAGCAGGATGGCGAGGGCGCCGAGGAGGATCAGATACCAGGAGCCGAGGGCGGCCAGATAATATTGCAGAAGATAAAAGATCACGACGCCGATGATCGGCCCCTCCATCGTCCCGATGCCGCCGATGACGACGATGAAGATGACGTAGGCGGTCCAATCGATGAGCGAGAACGCCGCGTCGGGCGAGATCCTGGCCTTCTGCAGGAAGAGCAGTGCGCCCACCATGCCGGTCACAATTGCGGTCACCACGTAGATCAGGAACTTGGTGCGGAAGACGTCGACGCCGGTGCTCTCGGCGGCGGGCTCGGAATCGCCGACGGCGGAGAGGGCAAGGCCGTGTCGCGACCGCAGCAGCCGGTACACCAGGATGAAGGTGCCGACGACGAGAACGAGCGCCAGCCAGTACGACAGGATGTCACGCGCCGCCGGGCCTCGCACCCGAAACAGGTGGCGGACGAAGTCGAGACCGATCATGGAGCCGGCGATGTCCGGTGGCAGCGAGGTTCCGGTGCCGCCGCCGAGGTGCTTGACCTGGGCGAGGACGAGTCGGCACACCTCGGCGACCACCCAGGTGCCGATGGCAAAATAAGCGCCGCGCAGGCGGAAGACGATCAGCGCGGCGGGAACGGCCAAGGCTCCGGCGACGATCCCGGCCAGCACAATCGACAGCACCGGGTCGAGGCCGGCGATGATGGTAAAGGCGAATAGCGCGTAGGCGCCCATGCCGACGAAAGCCTGTTGTCCGACGGAGATCAGGCCGGCGCTGCCGGCAAGCAGGTTCCATAACTGCGCCAGCGTCAGCATCGTGAACACATAGAACAGCTCCTGGAGCAACGCGCGATCCGCGAACGCCGGCAACGCGATCAGGATGAGGACGGCGGGGATGACGGCGAGCGCCGCAATTATGGATGCGCGGGTCGCGGTGGCGACGGCAAAGCGCGGGCTGTGACGGCCTTCGCCGAGAGCGGCAGGTTTATTTGCCTCCGGGCGCATGCCGCGAGCCTCAATCCACCGCGCGCGGAAACAGACCGCGCGGCCGGATCACCAGCACGATCAGGAAAGCGACATGGCCGGAAAGAATCTGCCATTCGGGATCGATGTGGGCGCCGATGGTCTGCGCCAGGCCGACGACGATGCCGCCGGCGAGCGTGCCCCACAGGCTGCCGAGACCGCCGATAATGACCGCCTCGAAAGCATAGAGCAGACGGGCCGGACCGATGCTGGGATCGAAATTGGCGCGCGCGCCGAGGAAGAATCCGGCGATCGCGCACACGGCGAGCGCGATGCCCATGGTCAGCGCATAGATCGACCGGTTGTTGATGCCCATGAGCTGCGCGATCTCCACGTCGTCGGAGGTGGCGCGGAACGCCCGTCCAAGCGGGGTCCGGTAGAATACGCTGTTGAGCAGTACGATGACGCCGATCGCCGCTCCGAGACAGATCAGCGGCATCAATCCGACTGCAAGTCCGCTGCCGAGCGGCAGCGAAGCGCTTTGCAGCGGGCCGATATCGAGGCGGCGGGTGTCGGCGGAGAACGTTTCGAGCAAGCCGTTCTGCACGATGATCGACAGCCCGAACGTGATCAGCAAAGGCGGCAGGATATTGCGGCCCAACGCCCGGTTGAGCAGCGCGGATTGCAGCGCATAGCCGATAAAGAACATCAGCGGCACGACGACGGCGAAAGCGAGAATGAGGGGCGCTCCCGCCGCCGTCGCGGCGAGAATGAGGAACGCTCCGAGCACGATCAGGTCGCCATGGGCCAGATTGACGAGGCGCATGATGCCGAAAATGACCGACAAGCCGGTGGCGTAGAGCGAGTAGAGCCCGCCGAGCAGAATCCCTTGCAGCAATGTGTCGATCCAGCCGAGCATGCGGCTACAATCCGAAATAGGCGGCGTGAATGGCGTCCCGGGTCAGCTCCTGCGGCCGGCCGGTGAGGCTTACCCGCCCCTCCATGAAACAATAGGCCCGATCGGCGACCGCCATGGCGTGGGCGAGGTCCTGCTCGACCAGGACCACGCTGGTCCCGCGCGCCTTGATGTCGGCAAGCGCGGCGTAGATGTCGCGGATGACGATCGGGGCGAGACCGAGGCTGAGCTCGTCGCACAACAGGATGCGCGGATTCGACATCAGGGCGCGGCCGATCGCGACCATTTGTTGCTGCCCGCCGGAGAGCGCCATCGACGGCGAATGCCGCCGCTCCCGCAGCATGGGAAAGAGCTGATAGACCGTCGCCAGGCTCCACGCACCGCCGCGGCGTCGCCCATACGCGCCGACGAGCAGATTTTCCTCGACGGAGAGCGAAGAGAACAGCCGCCGGCCCTCCGGCACCAAGGCGACGCCGAGCTTGACGATCTCGTAGGCCGGCAGCGTCCCGATATCGCGGCCGTCGAGACGCACGGCCGCGGCCGGGCGCGGCAGCAAGCCGGCGATCGCCTTCAAGAAGGTCGATTTCCCCGCCCCGTTCGCCCCGATGACGGCGACCGTTTCGCCCTCGTCGAGAGTGAAGGTGATGTCGAAGAGCGCCTGGAAGTCGCCGTAAAAGGCGGTGAGCTCGCGGGTTTCCAAAACGGCCACGTCCGAATGCCTCACGCCGCGATGCCCATATAGATCTCCCTGACTTCGGCCGAGGCCATGACCGGGCGCGGTTCGCCTTCGATGATCTTGCGTCCGAAATTCAGCACCATCAATCGAGAAACGACCGCCACGAGCACATGGACGATGTGCTCGACCCAGATGATGGTCATGCCGGATTTGTTGATGTCCTGCACCAGGCGAACGAGCTCGCCGCATTCCGCCTCGGTCAGGCCGCCGGCGATCTCGTCGAGCAGGAGAAGGCGCGGCGCGCTCGCCAGGGCGCGCGCCAGTTCGAGCCGCTTGCGGCCGAGAAGATTGAGCGCGCCGGCGCGGCGATTGGCGAAGGCGATGAGCCCGGTCCGCTCGAGGATCTCGCCGCAGGCATCGATGACCTGCGCCTCGCGTCGCCCGCGGCCGTGGATGGCGGCGACGAGCAGGTTCTCGAACACGGTCAGGTTCTCGAACGGAAGCGGAATCTGGAACGAGCGTCCGATCCCGGCGATGCAGCGCGCGCGCGGCGAAGCGTGGGTGATGTCGCGCCCGTCGAACCAGATCGAGCCGGTATCCGGCCGGAGCAGTCCGGTGACGAGGTTGAACAGCGTCGATTTACCGGCGCCGTTCGGCCCGATGATGCCGAGCGCTTCGCCCCGCGCGATTTCGAGGTGGACGCCATCGACCGCCTTGAGCGAGCCGAACGATCTCGTCAAATTGTCGAGCTTGAGGATCACATGACCGCCCAGTCGAGAGCCGGTCCGGCGAATCCGGCGCTGTATTTTATCTCATTAGCGCATGATCCGGAAAAGTGAGAACCGGATTTCCGAAAAGATCATGCGCCACCACGCGCAATCCGATTCGACGTGATCGGATTGCGCTCTAGTATCACCGGGCGCAGCACAGAACTAAGCGACGTGGTGCGCTGTAGAACCGGGATCGTCACCGACGCCGGCCTGCGAAGGTTCCGAACTCGGCGGTGCAGCGCGCTCGCACGTCGAACATGCGCGTGAATGCACCGGCGGCGGTGCTGCACCGAATCCGGGAAAGGCGGGTTGATTGCTCGAATTACGAGATCGGCTCCATTTTGCCGCCGATCGGGATTTCCGGCGCGGTCTTGTTTTCGGTGATGACGATATCGTATTTGTTCGCGGTGCCGTGGCGCAGCCGCCACTGGCCGCCCACGAGCGGCGTCTTGGCGACGTTCTTTTGTGCGAATGGCGGCAGGTTCTTCTGCCCCCATTCGATGTGGCCGACAACGGTGTTGAGGTTGGTTGCGGCGATCGCGTTGACGATCGCTTTGTTGTCGCTGACGGAATGGCTGCGCTTCATCACGTCGACGGCGAGTTCGAACAGCGCGTGCACGAAGCCGATTGGCTGCGTCCACTGTTTGCCCGAGGACTTTTCGTAGGCGTCGGCAAGGGCCTTGGCCGACTGTCCGGTCAGCGACGACCTGAACGGATGGTGCGGCGTCCACCAAACTTCGGACGAGAGATTGTTGCCGTTCTTGCCCAAGGCTTCGACCGCCACCGGGAACAGAATGGCTTTGCCGATCGAGGCGACCCTCGGCTTGAAACCCTGCTGCAGGGCCTGATTCCAGAACGTCGTGAAGTCCGGCGGCAGCATCACGCCGGTGAGGACCTCGCAGTTCGCGTTCTTGAACGCGGTGATCTGGGCGGTGAAGTCGTCGGTGAGGTTCTGATAGCGGCCGGGATCGGTGAGCTTGTAGCCGAGCTTGTCGAGGACCGGCGGGAAGCCGACCTTTTTGTCGCCCCAGGCGTTGCCGTCGCCGTCATTCGGAAACAGGCCGCCGACCGATTTGTCGGTTTTCAGTTGCCCCCACATGTTGGTGTAGGCGGCGATGACGTCCTCGAGTCCCCAGAAGAAGTGATAGGTGTAATTGAACGGCTTCCAGGACGCCGGATCGCCCGGATTGGCCTGCCGGCCGATGAACCAGGACTGCCACGGCACCACCGAGGTGATGCAAGGCACCTCCTCGATCTCGCATTGGGTCGAAACCGGGTTGGTGGTTTCCGGGGTGGACGCCACCAGCATGAGATCGATCTTGTCGGAGACGATCAATTCCTTGGCGACTTCAGCGGCGCGGTTTGGATTGGACTGGCTGTCCTTGACGATGACTTCGACCGGATGGGTCGTGCCGCCGACCTTGAGGCCGCCTTTCACCGCGTTGTGAAAGTTGGAGACGACGAAATTGTCGGCTTCGGCGAAGGCGGCGAGCGGTCCCGTCTGCGGGCTCACATAGCCGAGCTTGATGCTGGTAGCGGCCCGCACCGCGGGAGCGAACACCGAGCCTGTCGCGAGCGCAGCGCCGGTTGCGGCCGATGCCTTGATGAACCTGCGCCGGTTTACCCCAATGGAATCTGAAGTGCGCGCCATGCCGTCCTCCCCTGTCTGATCGGCACTGCCGCTGAAATCCGGCCGTGCCTATAGGCGTTTACCCGCAGCGAACCCTGCCTTGCGCCGGAGGGCGCACCCAGCTATGTTCGATTATCGAACGAAGGTTCGTATTGCGAGATATTGTTGCCGAGAGCCAAGTTTCTGTCAATCGCTGCGGTGCCGTTGGACAAACAAACAATGCATGTGGATGGGATGGCGGAGGACAAGGAATTCATGGCGACGCTCGCCAAGGGCCTCGCTGTTTTGAGGTCATTCGACCGGGAGCGGCCGGCCATGACCTTGTCGCAGGCCGCGCAGGCCACCGGGCTCTCGCGCGCCACGGCGCGGCGCATTCTGCGCACGCTGACCAAGCTCGGCTACGTCATGCAAAACGGGCGCGAGTTCTCGCTGTCGTCCGGCATTCTCAAGCTCGGTTACGCTTATCTCGCGACCCAGAACTGGATCGAACAAGCAACGCCGCTGATGCGCCAGCTCAGCGAACAATTCCACGAATCATGCTCGGCGGCGATCCTGCAGGGAACCGAGATCGTCTATGTTGCGCGCATTCCCGCGGGCCGCATCATGTCGGCAACGCTCGCGGTCGGAACGCGGCTGCCGGCTTTCCATACCGCATTGGGAAGGATCCAGCTCGGCTTTCTCGACGAAGCGGAATTGTGGCGACGACTGAAGTCGCTGCGCATCGAAGCCTACACGCCCGCGACGATCATCGATGTGCGAGCGCTGTTCGACCGCGTGCAGGAGGATCACGCACAAGGATTTTCCATCGTCGATGAGGAACTCGAACGCGGCCTGCGCGCGATCGCCGTGCCGATCGCCGATCGCAACGGTCAGTCGGTGGCCGCACTCAACCTGAGCAGCCACTCCACGCGCACCACGCGTAACGAAATGCGGGAGCGCTTCCTGCCGCGCTTGCGCGCCGTCTCCGAACAGATTTCATCATCGGTCGTATGATCGTCGGTCGTATAGCCGTTGCTGCGTCTTGCCTGTGCCTTTTGCCGCGAGTATCGTCGCGTAGGTCGAATACCGGACGTGGGTTCGATAATCGAACACAGTCTTCAATTTGTCGCAGGGAAGGCAGGCGGACGACGTGGAAACGCACAAAGGGATGAGCGCCATGAGTGTAGCCGTAAAGAGTGGCAAGGAAGCTGCCGCCGGCAAATCCGGAAGCTGGGGAGCCGCCGCGCCGCAAACCGGCAACGAATATCTCGACTCGCTGCGCGACGACCGCACGGTGTTCATCTACGGCGAGCGGGTCAAGGACGTGACCACGCATCCGGCCTTCCGCAACACCGCCCGCATGGTGGCGCGGCTCTACGATGCGCTGCACGATCCGAAGCACAAGGACAAGCTGCTGCTCCCCACCGAAACCGGCAATGGCGGCAAGACGCACGCGTTCTTCAAGGCGCCGAAGACGCTCGCCGATCTCTTGGCCGGCCGCGACGCCATTGCCGAATGGGCGCGCATCACCTACGGCTGGCTCGGCCGCTCGCCCGACTACAAGGCTTCGTTCCTGGCGACGCTCGGCGCCAATGCCGAATTTTACGATCCGTATCAGGCGAACGCGAAGCGCTGGTACAAGCTCAGCCAGGAGCGCGTGCCGTTCGTCAATCACGCCATCATCCATCCGCCCGTGGACCGCGACCGGCCGCCCAACGAGGTCGCCGACGTGTGCGTCCATGTGGAGAAGGAGACCGATGCGGGCATCATCGTGTCGGGCGCCAAGGTCGTGGCCACGGGATCGGTGCTGACCAATTACACCTTCGTCGCCCACCACGGCCTGCTGCCGGTGCAGGACAAGAAGTTCGCCCTGGTGTTCATGGTGCCGACCAATGCGCCGGGCGTGAAGTTCATCTGTCGCGCCTCGTACGAAATGATTTCGACGGTGATGGGCAGCCCGTTCGATTATCCGCTGTCGAGCCGCATCGACGAGAACGACGCCGTGTTCATCCTCGACAAGGTGCTGGTGCCCTGGGAGAACGTGTTCGTCTACAACGACATCGAGAAGGCCAACAATTTCTTCCCGCGCACCGGATTCCTGTCCCGCTTCATCGTGCACGGCTGCACGCGGCTTGCGGTCAAGCTCGACTTCATTTCCGGGCTGCTGCTCAAGGCGGTCGAGGCCACGGGAACCAAGGATTTCCGCGGCGTGCAGGTGAACATCGGCGAAATCATCGCCTGGCGCAATCTGTTCTGGGGCCTGAGCGACGCCATGGTGCGCGATCCCAAGCCCTGGATCGGCGACTACGTGCAACCCAACGCCGATCCCGGCAACGCCTATCAGGTGATTTCCACCATCGCCTACACCAAGATAAAATACCTGATCGAACAGATCGTCGCCTCGGGACTGATCTATCTCAACAGTCACGCGCGCGATTTCAAGAATCCGGAAATTCGACCCTATATCGACCGCTACATGCGCGGTTCCAACGGCTACAAGGCGGAGGAGCGCGTCAAGCTGATGAAGCTCCTCTGGGACAGCCTCGGCACCGAGTTCGGCAGCCGGCACGAATTGTACGAGATCAATTACGGCGGCTCGACCGATCAGATCCGGCTGTTCAACTATTGGGGCGCCATGGCCTCCGGCAATGCCGCGAAGTTCAAGGGCTTCGCCGAGGATTGCATGGCGGAATACGACCTCGACGGCTGGAAAGTGCCCGACCTCACCGATCCCGGCGCGCTCAGCTATCACGTCTTGCGCGGCACCGGGCGGTGAGGGGCAACCATTACTCCGGCGGCGTGCCGTTGGCGGCCAAAACCTCGCCGGCGAGATAGAGCGAGCCGGTGACGAGGACGCGCGGCGCCGGATGCAGATCGAGCTTGCCGGCGACCGCGAGCGCGCTTTCGATCGTGTCGCTGCTCAGCGCCGGGATGCCGATGCCGCGCGCGACGTCGACCAATGCCGCCGCGGGCAGCGCCATGTCCTGATGGATGGGCACGGCGATGACGCGGCGCGCGAGCCCGGCGAAGTTGCGCAAAAAGCCTTCGCCGTCCTTGGTCGATAACATGCCGACGATGAGCACCAGCGGCCGCGACACCCGCTCCTCGAGATCGGCGAGCGCGGCGGCGATGGCGCGTCCGCCGTCGGGATTATGGCCGCCGTCGAGCCAGAGTTCGCTCTCCGGCTTGAGCAACGCGGCGAGCCGGCCTTGCGACAGGCGCTGCATGCGCGCCGGCCAATCAACGCGGATCATGCCCGCCTCGAACGCGGCGGCCGGCACGGCGAGGCCGCTCGCGCGCAAAGCGGCGATCGCCGCGCCGGCGTTCTCGTACTGATGGCGTCCATAAAGCTTCGGCGGCGGCAGATCGAGGAGCCCGTCGCCGTCCTGATAGACGAGCCGGCCGCGCTCTTCGGTCGCGGTAAAGTCCTCCCCGGCGATGGAGAGCGGTGCCTCTATCCGCGCCGCCTGGCGCTCGATGACCGCAAGTGCGTCGCGCGCCTGGTTGGATACGACCGCCGGCACGCCATGCTTGAGAATACCGGCCTTCTCGGCAGCGATCCGTTCGATGGTGTCGCCGAGGTATTCGCGGTGATCCATCGCCAGCCGGGTGATCACGCTCGCCAACGGACGCTCGACGACGTTGGTGGCGTCGAGACGGCCGCCGAGTCCCACTTCAAGGAGAAGAATATCGGCCGGATGACGCGCGAACAGCAGGAAGGCCGCGGCCGTTTCGATTTCGAACACGGTGATCGGCGCATTGTCGTTTCTGGCTTCGCATTCGGCAAGCGCGTCGGCAAGCTCGGCATCGTCAACCAGCCTGCCGCCGTCGGCGCTGCCGATGCGGAAGCGCTCGTTCAGGCGGACCAGATTGGGCGAGGTGTAGACATGCACGCGCCGCCGAGCGGCCTCCAGGACCGCGCGCATGAACGCGATGGTCGAGCCTTTGCCGTTGGTCCCGGCCACATGGATCACCGGCGGCAGGCGCCGCTCGGGATGGCCGAGCGCCGCGAGCAGGCGTTGCATGCGATCGAGCGAGAGGTCGATGCGCTTGGGATGCAGCGCCAGCAACCGAGCGACGATGGTGTCGATCGGCGTCACGTCGTATCGCGGCGCGCTCACGCCGGCGCCGGTAAGCTGGCCCTCCTCCCCGTCCCACCCCCGCTTGCGGAGGACGAAAGAGAGGAGGAGCCTGCAGGCGCCTTGCTGAACAACCGGCAGAGCCGGGCGATGGTCGCCTTGAGGTCGTGGCGATGCACGACCATGTCGATCATGCCGTGGTCGCGCAAATATTCGGCTTTTTGAAAGCCGTTCGGCAGTTTCTCGCGGATCGTCTGCTCGATGACGCGCGGACCGGCGAAGCCGATCAGCGCACCGGGCTCGGCGATATGCACGTCGCCGAGCATCGCGTAAGAGGCGGTCACGCCTCCGGTCGTCGGATTGGTGAGCACCACGATGTAGGGCTTGCGCGTGTCGCGCAATCTCTGCACCCCGATCGTGGTCCGCGGCAGTTGCATCAAGGCGAGGATCCCCTCCTGCATGCGCGCGCCGCCCGAGGCCGCAAACAGCACGAACGGGCAGCCCTTCTCCACCGCCGTGTCGAGACCCCTGATCACCGCCTCGCTCGCCGCCATGCCGAGCGAGCCGCCCATGAAGTCGAAATCCTGCACGGCGATGACCGCGGCGAGGCCGTCAAGCTTGCCGTAGCCGAGCTTCACCGCATCGTTGAGCCCGGTCTTGCTGCGCGCATCCTTGAGCCGGTCGATGTAGCGGCGCTCGTCGCGAAATTTCAGCGGATCGAGCGGCACCGCCGGCACGGCGATGTCGAACCAGGTCTCGTTGTCGAACATCGATTTCAGGCGCGCGGCGGCGCTCATGCGCATGTGATAGTTGGAGCCGGGAATAACGAACTGGTTGGCTTCGACATCCTTGTAGAACACGAGCTGGCCGGTCTCCGGACACTTGATCCAGAGATTCTCCGGCACCTCGCGCCTGAGCATGCCGCGGATTTTCGGCCGCACGACGTTAGAGATCCAGTTCATGTTCTTTCTTTCTTCATCAGCCGGTTCTTTGCTGCATCAACCGGAAAGCAGCCGAATTGCGGTTGCTCCGAGGTCTATATCGCATTCCGACGCCGTCGAGCTACACTCCCCGCGTGAGTCCCATATCCTGACGCGACTGCCTGGAACGGGCGGGAGGGTTTGGTATTCTATGTGGGGCGCGGATGCCCCCGTCCAAGCGAGGAAAAAATTGCGTACGGCGAATTTGATAGTTCTGGGGGTGCTGTTGCTGGGGCTCGCCGGCTGCGGCAAGGGCCCGAAAGGCGATCCGGGCCCGGTGGGACCGCCCGGCGAGAAGGGTGATCCCGGCCCTCCGGGGCCGCCCGGTCCGGTTGGCCCGCCTGGTCCGCCGGGGCCGAAGGGCGAGCAGGGCCCGCCCAGCCCGACCGTGCGGGTGGTGCGGGTGAACTGCCTTACCGGCGATTGCAGGGTCACCTGTCGCGGCAACGAAATCCTTGCCGTCGCCTATTGCGGGCCGTCGCGAAACAAAGCGACGTTGATCGGCGAACGGCAGGCGTCGTGCGGAGTCGAGGCCACGGCCGCCGACGCCCCGTTGGTCGCGGTCTGCGTCGCGGCGCCGCCCTGACAGAGCCGATCTCAGAGCCGGAAAAGATGCGGTCGGCGCAGGCGCAGCGTCTGCAGGAGGAGGAGCGTCTTGACGTCCGTCAGTTCGCCGCGATCCGCCATCGCGGCAAGCGCGGCAAGCTCGATTTCGACGGCGACGGTCTCTTCGTGTTCGCTGGCGACACCGCCGCCGACGTCCGGCCGGGCTTCGCCGGCATAGACGGCGAAGTAAAAATGCACGCGCTCGGTGGACAGACCCGGCATCGTCCAGCCGGTCAAGACGTGTTCCAGCGAATCGAGTTCGAGCCGCGCCTCTTCTCTCGCTTCGCGGCGCACGCAGGCGGCCGCGTCTTCATGCTCGATCATGCCGGCGATTGCTTCCAGCGTCTCCTGGTGATTGGCGGCGAACAGAACCGGCGCGCGCAATTGCCGGACCAGAATCGCCGTTCTGCGGAGCGGATGGTACGGCAGGACGCACACGGCCTGGCCGTGATCCTCGATCTCGCGCTCGATCGCGCGTCCGTCGGGCAGGCGGATGGTCGCGACCAGAAACTTGGCCCAGCCCGCATAGGCCGTATGCGTGTGAAGGATCGCGCTGACGTTCTCGGCTTTCGTTTCCGTCATTGTGATGCTCGGCGCTTGGTGCTCCGACGGTGCGGGGTGAACTCCCGGTAAAGATCAAGATGAGCCGGCTCTGGCAAGAGGCGCTTGATGGTGGGCGCGGGAGTTGGCGGCACCGCGACGCATTTGATCCTGATGACCGACCCGCAAGCGCAGGACCTAGTTTTGGCGGGCATGATCTTTTCGGCCATGGCAAAGACGAAATTCTGCCTTTCTTGCCAATAGAGTAGCCTCCGTATGGCGCATCGTCCCGCGGCTTTAACCCTATCGGTAAGCCGGGGGTAACGAAGCCCTGCGCAGTATCGTAAGGACAAGAGGTGTCGGCTCGAGCCGGCCCGACGCTAATTTGGACGGCGCGGATGAAGAGGTTTTTGGCCGGATGTCTTGCTGCGGGTGCGCTTGTTGCGGCGCAATGCGCCGCCGCGGCCGACCTCTCGGTCGCTCCCCTCTATAAAGCGCCGCCTGCGGCGCCGCCGCTGACGCAGACCTACGACTGGACCGGCTTCTATTTTGGCGCCAATGGCGGCGGCGGCTGGGGGCATTCCTTCTGGAGCGCCAATACGACCGGACTCGGCCTCTCCGGCGGTCAAGCCGGCGGTACGGCCGGCTATAATTGGCAGACCGGCAACGTGGTCATCGGCCTCGAGGGCGACGTTGATTGGTCGGGCCTCAACGGCACTCGCACCACGCCGGGGTGCCCGGACGGCTGCACCACGAGCGACACTTGGCTCTCAACGGTGCGCGGCCGACTCGGCTATTCGTTCGATCGGGTCATGCCATATGTCACCGGCGGCCTTGCCGTCGGCGATATTCGCGCCGCGACGCCCGGACTCGCCGGCGGCGAGACCACCAACGCGGGCTGGACCGTCGGCGGCGGTCTCGAGGTCGCGTTGCCCGGCAACTGGACCGCGAAGGCGGAATACCTCTGGGTCGATCTCGGCAAATTCAATTGCGGCGCCGGCTGCGGCGCCTCGCCGACCGACAATGTCTCGCTGCAGGGCAACGTTTTTCGCGCCGGCGTGAACTATCACTTCGGCTGGGGCAAATAAAACAACCAATCTGTGACGTTCATACCAATGGTGTTGAACAGTCATCATGCCTGTTCATCGTCCGCGAAGGGCGAAGGCGGACGATCCAGTCAACACCGATGCGTGAGCGAATACTGGATCATCCGCCTGGGCGGATGATGACACCAACACGAGTTGGCGTTTAATGCGGCCGGTATCATATCACTCCGGGTCTCGCCGCGCCGGGATCCCGAATGACGGGCGAAGTGATCGGACCGAATTTCGTATGGCCGGCTTCGCTGCGCAAAGAAATGCGGCCGCGGCGCGCCAATGCGTCAAATTTTAAGAAAAGCGGCAAGCGGATTGCAGGAATGATGCGATAGGGAGTGCCGCGTGGACCCGCCCGCCGGGGCGTCGGGGAACGCAGTGCCGATCGTCGCGACCTCTCATTTTGTCATCGACCTGCCGACTCTGTTCGCGGTTACGGTATTCTTGTCGGCGACCGGCGGCCTGTTGCTGTTGTTTTCCTGGATGCAGAACCGCAATACGCCGGCGCTTGCGCTCTGGGGTATAGGCTATCTCTTCAGCGCCGCCGGGGCGGCGCTTTTGGCGACGCACGGGCTCATTCCCGAGCCGTTGCAGGTGTGCGGCGCCAATGCGCTCGTCTGCGGCGCCTACGGTCTGATGTGGAGCGGTGCGCGCAGCTTCGAAGGCCGGCGCGTGCGCATGTCCCTGGTCGCAGCCGGCGCGGCGATCTGGGTCGCCGCCTTCCAGTTCGAGAGCTTCTCCGCATCCGTGCAGGCCCGCGTGATGCTGGTCTCCGCCATTCTCGCCGCCTACGCGCTGCTCGGTGCGTGGGAGCTGTGGCATGCCCGCGACCGGTCGCTGATTTCGCGCTGGCCGACATTGATGCTCGTAGCGGTGCACGCCGGTTTTCTGCTGGCGCGCATACCCTACGCCGACACGCTGACGGCGTCGCTCGCCGCCGGCCGTCCGCATGGCCTGATCGCGTCGATCATGGCCTTTGAGATGCTGTTCACCGTATTTTGCATCCCGTTCTTGCGCGTCGCCATGTCGAAGGAGCGCGCGGAGTTGGAGCAGCGGAAAGCGGCGCTCACCGACGCGCTGACCGGGATCGCCAACCGCCGCGCCTTCTTCGATCTCGGCGGCCCGCTGCTCGAGCGCACGGTCGCCGACCGGCGGCCGGCGGCGCTCCTGCTGTTCGATCTCGACCACTTCAAGGAGGTCAACGACACCGCCGGCCATCAGGCCGGAGATCGCGTGCTCATGGCCTTCACGGAATTGGTTACCGCGTCCCTGCGGCCGGGCGACCTGTTCGGCCGCCTTGGCGGCGAGGAATTCGCCTATCTGCATGTCGATGCGACCATGGCCGAAGCGTTGCAGACTGCGGAAAGGCTGCGCCGCGCGTTCGAAGCGATGCGCGTCCTGGACCCGATAGCAAACGCGACCGTCAGCGTCGGAGTTGCCATGGCGAGCGACGCCAGCCGGACGTTGTCGGCGCTCCTGGCGAGCGCGGATCGGGCGCTTTATCGCGCCAAGGCGGACGGGCGCAATCGCGTCGCCCCGGCGCCGCTCGTGCTGATCGACACCGGCGGCCGAGAGGCCGCGCGCCAGGCGATGGACATCGATCGATCGCCGGCGATGGCGGGATAGCGCCAGGCGCGTTTCAATGCAGATGCGCCAGGCTCAT
>JASHPW010000089.1 GCA_030037895.1 Xanthobacteraceae bacterium
GCCCGGTCCCGGCCGCGCCGCGGATCGTCACTGCGGCTGCGCGGCGTGAGGCCGGGGATGATAGAGGCCCGCCAGCAGAACGGCGAGGATGCCGGTGAGAAAAATACCGTCGAAGGTGCCGGCGCCGCCGATGGAGGCGACCGGGGCGCCGAGGCCGCGCACCTTGTCGAGGTTGGTGAGATCGGCGCCGATGAGCGTGCCCATGCTGCCGGCGATATAGGCGAGCGGGGCGGCGTTCTCACGCGACAGCACCAGCGCGACGACGGCCGTGGTCAAGGCGGGAATGAAGACCGGCACCGCGATGCCGAGACCCGGCACCGGCTCGGCGAGCCAGTGCAACACCAGCGCGACCGCGGCGGTCGCCACCGTTCCTTTGACCCACAGGCCGCGGGCGCTGAGCAGATAGAGCGACATCAGGGTCGGGATGACCGCGCCGCCGACATTGACCGCGATAATGGTGCCCGGCCAGTGCTCGATGACCGGCACCGCATAATGCATGCCGAAGAAGTCGATCACGTGCCTGGACAAGACCCGCTCGCCCGGCAGCGCCGCGATCGGGATGTTGAAATAGCTGCCGATCAGCGAGCCGAGCAGCAGCAGCATCGCGGTCGATGAACTGACGCCGAGGCTGACATAGGCGTGGCGCAGCGCGCCGAAGATCAGCAGAATGAAGGTGATGAGGAAAAAGCCGATCAGCAGCGAAAAAAAGCCGGGCGTCAGCGGCAGGTAATGGAATTGGCTCATCTGCATCGATGCGGCTCCGGCGGATGTCAACCACCGTAGCGCGTCCGCCGCGCCGGTGAAATCCGCGGCCGGCTCGCTCTCCGAGCCTCGCTCTCCGAGTAACGCCGGAGCGGGAGAAATCGTTGCCGGTGACGACGGCGCCGGCCGTCGAAGTCGCAACGAAATCCGCAAGGTTCGATCAATTGACCGTGCGGCGTTTTTGGTGTCCTACTCGCCGAGCGGAGCAGGCCATGCCAGAGCATCCCGAAGCGATCGTCGCGGGCAAGAAGCGACCATTCACCGGCGCCGAATTCCTGGAATCGCTGCGCGACGGGCGCGAGGTCTACATCTATGGCGAGCGCGTCAAGGATGTGACCACGCATCCCGCGCTGAGGAATTCGGCGGCTTCGGTCGCTCTCCTCTATGACGCCTTGCATGCCAAAGAGACGAAGGACGTGCTCACGGCGCCGACCGATACCGGCTCCGGCGGCTACACGCACAAATTCTTCAAGGCGGCGCATTCGCGCGAGGAGGTCGTGGCGCAGCGCGACGCCATCGCCGCTTGGGCCCGCGTCTCCTATGGCTGGCTCGGCCGGAGCCCCGATTACAAGGCCGCGCTCCTCAACACGCTCGGCGCCAACGCCGAGTTCTACGGCAAGTTCGCCGACAACGCGCGCCAATGGCACAAGCGCGGCCAGGAGGCGGTGCTCTTCCTCAATCACGCGCTGGTCAATCCGCCGATCGACCGCAACAAGCCGCCCGAGCAGGTGAAGGACGTCTACATCACCATCCAGAAGGAGACCGATGCCGGCATCTACGTCTCCGGCGCCAAGGTGGTGGCCACCAACTCGGCGCTCACCCATTACAATTTCCTCGGCCAGAACATGGGCCAGGACATCACCGACCCGAGCATGGTGGTGATGTTCATCGCGCCGATGAACACGCCCGGCATCAAGCTCATCTGCCGGCCCTCCTACGAGTTCGCCGCCGCGGCCACGGGTTCGCCCTGGGATTATCCGTTGACCTCGCGCTTCGACGAGAACGACGCCATCTTCGTGTTCGACAACGCCTTCATCCCCTGGGAGAACGTCGTCATCCATCGCGACATCGAGCGGCTGAAGAACTTCTATCCGCAGTCGGGGTTCTTCAACGGCTTCACCCTGCAAGGCTGCACCAGGCTCGCCATCAAGCTCGATTTCATCGCCGGGCTCCTGTACAAGGCGGCGCGCGCGACCGGCGTCGAGGCATTCCGCGGCGTGCAGGCGCAGATCGGCGAAGTGATCGGCTGGCGCAATCTGTTCTGGTCGCTGTCCGACGCCATGGCCTATAACCCGGTGCCCTGGGTCAACGGCACGGTGCTGCCCAATCCGCGCGCCTCGAGCGCCTACCGGCTGTTCATGACCGAGGCCTATCCCGCGGTGCGCGCGATCGTCGAGAAGGTGATCGCCTCCGGCCTCATCTATCTGCCCTCGCACGCGCGCGACTTCAAGAATCCGGACATCGACAAATATCTCGCGCGGTTCGTGCGCGGCTCCAACAACATCGATTACAAGCAGCGCATCAAGATCATGAAGCTCCTCTGGGACGCCGTCGGCACCGAGTTCGGCGCCCGCCACGAACTGTACGAGATGAACTATTCCGGCAGCCACGAGCTCATCCGCATCTTCCCGCTGCAGCAGGCGCAGGCCTCGGGCGCGCTCAAGGACATGGAGGCGCTCGCCGAGCGGTGCATGGCCGATTACGACGAGGACGGCTGGCGCCATCCGGCGTACCGCGACGGTTCGGATATTTCCGTGGTGGGTGGCGATCAACCGGCCCACCGCCGCGCCGAGCGATGATCACGCTTTACTCCTATCCCGAACTGTTCGGCGTCGCCGACAATAACGGCTACGGGCTCAAGGTCTTCGCCTTCATGCGGCTCGCCGGCGTGCCATTCATCCACGAGCACATTTTCGACCCGTCGGCGGCGCCGCGCGGCCAGCTTCCCTACGTCGTCGACGACGGCGAGACGATCGGCGACAGCGAGACCATCATCGCGCACCTCATCGCCAAATATCGCCTCGTCATCGACGCCGGCCTTACGCCGGCGCAGCGCCACCAGAACCTGCTCGTCACCCGCATGCTCGACGATCTCTATTGGGTCATGTCCTATTCGCGCTGGAAGGACGAGCGTTACTACCCGGCCTTCCGCGCGGCGCTGCTACGCGAGCATCCGAACCTCGACGAGCCGGGGCTCCTCAAGGCGAAGGAATTCAACGCGCAGCGTTATTATTTTCAGGGCATCGGCCGTTATACGCCTGAGGCGGCCTATGCCCGCGGGCTTGCCGACCTCGCCGTGCTCGCCGGGCTCGTCCCGGCCGCCGGATACGTGCACGGGAAGCGGCCGACCAGCATCGACGCCGGCATCTACGGTTTCCTCGCCAATATGTGGTTCTACGATATCGATACGCCGCTCAAGCAATTTCTGGCCGCGCATCAAAATTTGGTGCGTCATTGCACCGCCATCCATGACGCCGTGATGCACGGATAGCGCTAGGGTCCGCTCTCCAGCCATTTCCGCTCGCGGGCATAGAACGCTTGGAGCAGATCGGGCCGGTCGTCGCCGAGGAGTTCCGGGTTGAGCGTGTAGCCGCGCTTGATCTGCGTGTAGCCCATGAACTTGTAGGACGACCGCAGCGTCGCGATCAGCTTCCAGTCCACCGGCGGCTCCTGGCGCGGGTCGACCGTCTCGATCCGGTCGCGCTGGTAGATTCCCTCGAACGAGGCGAGCTTCCAGCCGGCGCCGGTCCTGACGACGCGCGAGACGAACCGGCAGTACTGGAATATGTCGAATTCGACGCCGTCGAAGGTCAGCCGATCGAAGATGCACGCCGGGCTTTCGACCAACGCGCGGTCGTCCTTGATCTCGATCCGCGCCGGCGTGATCCAATGCTTGGCTTGGCTCCCCGCGGTCATCTTCTTGCGCGAGGCTTCGGCGAAATCCTCGACGGTGCCGTCGAACCAGGAGGTGCGCACCGGCGCGTTCGGCACGTAGCATCCGACCATGCCGGCGAAGTCGCGCTGGTCGCGGCACAGCCGCTCGAATCGCACCAGGTCGAAGATGTCCGTGCGGTCGAGCAGGCGCTGAAATCTTTCCGGCAATGCATCCTCGGGCATGGCGCGTTCACTTTCCTTTCGACCGGCCGGTCGCGCAAGCCTGGACGGAATTGCGCGGCTGGTCCCCGCTCAGCGCGGCATCAGCACCCAATAGTCGAGATCGAGCAACACCGCCGGGTCGTAATCGTCGCCGGTTTTGAACGGAAAGTCGGCGCAGGGGCGGTCGCGCGTCGCGATGGTGCGTAGCCGCAACGCGCCGACGTCCTCGCGCCCCGGCAGCTCGGATTTGCCGAGCACCTGCGACCACGCGAACACGGTGCC
>JASHPW010000090.1 GCA_030037895.1 Xanthobacteraceae bacterium
GTCCCGGTAATCACGCCGGTCGAGGTGTTGGTGACGCTGCCGCTGACGACGGCGCCGCTCTCGATGTTGATGCAGTTGATGGCCGCCGCATTGGTGACCGCGGCGATCGCTCCGCCGTTCTGCGTGACAGCGCACCCCGCGGCATAAGCCGCCGGCGCGCCGGCGCCGATCAGCAGCGCCGCCACCGAGCTTGACGCGAGGAGAAGGCGCAGCCGGCGTGAGCCGCCTTGCGCGGGCGCGGCGGGCAAAGATTTTCCCCGGCGTCGCGCAAGAGCGCGCCGCATGGGCCTTCCCCATCGCCCATTTCGGGTCATACTGACGCTTCCCCGCGCCGCCTCCGCTCGCACGGTTCTTTGCCTTAAAATAAGTTCTACTAGGGGTTGGCCGCTATTGGCAATTGCCAAGCGGCGTTGGCCACACCCGAAGCCGCGGTTCTTGTCCACTGTGGCTTAATGGCAACAGATGGGCGAGTGCCCTGCGTTCCCTCTCCCCGCAGCGGGAGAGGGTGGCGAAGTCGCGCGTCGCGCGGCTGAGCCGGGTGAGGGGCGACCCGCGAGGCTCGGACTTCGCGGAAAATCCCCTCACCCGCCATCCTCGCTTGCGCTCGGATGGCGACCTCTCCCGCAATGGGGAGAGGTGAAACACATCCGTCTCGCGCCACGCTCATTCTCTCCGCGCTCACTCTGTGCGCTCGCGCTCACTTTCCGCGCCTGCCGGGAAGGTGAAACACATCCGTTGCCGCGACGCTCCATCTTCCTCGCCCCGCTTGCCGGGAGAGCCACGGCCGGCCGTGCGATCAGCGCCCGAAGATCAGGCGCGAGGGATGCTGGTCGATATCCTTGATCGCCTTCTGCAGCTCGGCGAGCGTGCGGCGGCCGTCGACGGCAAAGGCTTCGAACTCCTTGAGGCCGGTATTGGAGAATTGCGTGAGCCCGGTCGAAATATCCGCCGTGCGCTTGTCGAGATTGTCGGCGAGCCGGCGCACCGACTCGGCGGCGTCGCCGATCTCGCCGTGGCCGTCGGCGCCGCCGGTGAGGTTTTCGAGGCCGGCCATGACCTCGTCGAGGCGCTGCGAATTCTGCGCCAGCGTCGCCGTCACCGTCTGGATGTTGCTCAGCGACGCGTGCAGCGCGGCTTCGTTGTCGGTCACCATGCCGTCGATGCGCGCGAGCACGTCGCGCGCCGCCTGCGTCACGTCGGCGCCGGCGTCCGGCGCGGCGTAAAGGGTCGGCGGCGCGCCCGCATCCGCGACCAGGAGCGCCGCGTGCGCCGATCCGCCGGTCAATGAAACCGCGGCGAGCCCGGTCAGCCCCTGGAACGCAAGCGCGGCCTTGGTGTCGGCGCGCAGGGGGACGGCGCGATCGACCGAGATCAGGGCTATGACCTTGCGCGGATCGCCGGGGTCGAGGCTGAGCTTGGTCACTTCGCCGACCCGCACGCCGTTGAACTCGACCTCGGCGCCGGCGCGCAGGCCCGAGACCGAGCCGGCGAAGACGATGCGGTAGAGGGTGCGTTCGCCGCCGCCGCTGTTCTGGAACCAATAGATGAAGCCGAACACGCCGGCGATGACGGCGAGCGTGAACGCCCCGGTGACGATGTAGTTGGCCTTGGTCTCCATGAACGGCCTCTCTCTCTGCGCGCTTTCAGTGATGCAGCGGGCGCCGGCGTTTGCCGCGGAAGTAGGATTTGAGCCACGGATGCTCGGACGCGAGCATGGTTTCGATCGGACCCGCCGCGATTACGCGGCCGGCGAAGAGGACGGCGACGCGGTCGCAGACCGCGTGCAGGCTGTCGAGGTCGTGCGTGACCATGAACACGCTCAGCCCCAGCGTCCGCTGCAACGTGCCGATCAACGCGTCGAACTCGGCGGCGCCGATCGGGTCGAGGCCGGAGGTCGGCTCGTCGAGGAAAACGATGTCCGGATCGAGCGCCAGCGCGCGGGCGAGCGCGACGCGCTTGATCATGCCGCCGGAGAGTTCCGCGGGAAATTTTCCGCCCACGTCGGCGCCAAGGCCGACCATTTCCAGCTTGGCCAGCGCGATCTCCTCGATCAGCCGCGGCGACAGATCGAGATATTCCCGGATCGGGAACTGAACATTCTGCAGCACGGTGAGCGAGGAGAACAGCGCGCCTTGCTGGAACAGCACGCCCCAGCGCCGCTCTATGGCGCGCCGCTCGCGCTCGCCGAGCGCGGCGAGATCGGTCCCGAACACTTCGATCGTGCCCTGGCGCTTCGGCAACAGCCCGATGATGGTGCGCAGCAGCACCGATTTGCCGGCGCCCGAGCCGCCGACGAAGCCGAGGATCTCGCCGCGGAAGACGTCGAGCGCCACGTGGTCGAGGACCGGCGTTGCGCCGAAGCCGACGACGAGGTCGCGCACGCTGATCACCGCCTCGTTGCCGGCCATCCCTCACATCCCGATGCTGGCGAAGAACATGGCGAACACGCCGTCGAGCGCGATCACGAGAAAGATCGATTTGACCACGGACGCGGTGGTCCTGAAGCCGAGCGAGGCGGCGCTGCCGTCCACCTCGAAGCCTTCGGCGCAGGCGACCAGCCCGATCGTCAGCGCCATGAACGGCGCCTTGATCAGCCCGACCTCGAAGGTCGGCAGCCAGATCGCCTCGCGCAGCCGTTCGAGGAAGATGCTGGGCGCCATGCCGCCATAGAGCCAGCACACCAGGCCGGCGCCATAGAGCGCCGCCATCGAGCCGAGGAAGGTGAGCAGCGGCACCGCGATCACCAGCGCGATAATGCGCGGCAGCACCAGGGTCTCGATCGGGTCGAGGCCCATGGTGCGCAGCGCGTCGATCTCCTCGCGCATTTTCATCGCGCCGAGTTCGGCGGTGTAGGCGCTGCCGGAGCGGCCCGCGACCATCACGCAGACGATGAGCACGCCGACTTCGCGCAACACCAGCACGCTGACCATGTCGACGACATAGACGTCCGCGCCGAAGGCGCGGAAGCGGAAAATGCCCTGCTGCGCCAGGATGGCGCCGATCACGAACGTGCTCAGCAGGATGATCGGCAGCGCGCGCCAACCCACGCGTTCGAGATGATGGACGGTCGACGCAAGCCGCAGCCGCGTCGGGTGGGCGATGGTTCTCAGCACGGCTGCGGTCAGCGCGCCGAAGAGCTGGGCGAGCAGAATCAGCGAGCGGCCGATCTCCGCCATCGCCCGGCCGACCGCGTCGAGCGCGACGAGGATTTGATTTTCCGCGACGCCATCCTTCGGCGGCGTGCGGTTGACGCGCCCGACCTCCTCGATGAGGCCGCGATCGGTGTCCGAGAGACCGACGAGGCGCGCGGTCGAGCCGCGCGCCGTCAAGGCGCGTTGGAGGCGCTCGAGGAGCCAGGCGCCGAATGTGTCGAGCCGTTCGAGCTTGGCGAGGTCGATATCGACCTCGCGCGCGCCCTCATATTGCCGAGCGGTGTCCTCGACGATGCTCTCAAGCTCGGAGGCGGCCTGGGCGGTCCAGGCGCCCGCCGCGGCGAGCGCCACGCGTTCGCCGTCGGACGTGGCGGTGAGCGCGGCAGGGCTCACGGATTCGCCCTCCGCGCCAGCCGGGACGCAGCCAAGCCTTGAGCCAACCCTTGAGCGCGCGGGAAATCCCCGGTCATATTGCCCCTCGCATGGAGCTCTCCGTCCGCATCGAGCGCTGGCCGTTGGCCGGCGCTTTCACGATCAGCCGCGGCAGCAAGACCGAAGCCGTCGTGGTGGTGGCCGAACTCGGCGATGGCACCCACCGCGGCCGCGGCGAATGCGTCCCCTACGCACGCTACGGCGAAACTCCGGACGGTATTGTGGCAACAATCGAAGCCATGCGCCCGGCCTTGCGGCAGGGCATCGACCGCGCCGCCCTGCAGCGCGCCATGCCCGCCGGTGCCGCCCGTAATGCACTCGATTGTGCTTACTGGGACGTTAACGCCAAGCGAACGGGCGTGCGCGTCCACAACATGGCCGGACTTGCCGCGCCGGCGCCGCTCACCACCGCCTATACGATCTCGCTCGGGTCGCCGGCGGCGATGGCGGCGGCGGCGGAACGGGCGGCGTGGCGGCCCTTGCTCAAAGTGAAGCTCGGCGGCGGCGACGGCGACGGCGAGCGCATCGCCACGGTGCGCCGCGCCGCGCCGCGCGCGGAGATCATCGTCGATGCCAACGAGGGTTGGAGCGAGGACGATCTTCGGCAAAATCTGGCCGCGTGCGCCGACGCCGGCGTTACGCTGATCGAGCAGCCGCTGCGCCAAGGCCGCGACGCGGCGCTGGCGCGCCTCAAGCGCCCGTTACCGGTCTGCGCCGATGAAAGCGTCCGCGATCGCGGCTCGCTCGACGCCCTCGCCGGCAAATACGACGCCGTGAATATCAAGCTGGACAAGGCCGGCGGTCTCACCGAGGCGCTGGCGCTCGCCGCCGAGGCCGAGCGGCGCGGCTTTGCCGTCATGGTCGGCTGCATGGTCGCGACCTCGCTGGCCGTGGCGCCGGCCGTGCTCGTTGCCCAGCGCGCGCGGGTCGTCGATCTCGACGGCCCGCTGCTGCTCGCCGCGGATCGCCCCGACGGCCTGCGCTACGACGGAAGCCTTGTCCACCCGCCCGAGCCGGCGCTGTGGGGATGAAGTTGCGCACAATCGGCCGCCGATCCGATTGCGGGCGAGCGGCGGCTGTGCTGTCTGCATTGGCGCCGGCAGGTCTGACGATGGCCAATGATTCTCTGCACGTGTCGGATAGTGTGGCTGCCGATCTCCGCGCCGCGGTCGCGCGCCTCAAAGCGGCGGCAATGCCCGACGGTCCGCTGGCGCCGATGCGCCCGGAGCTGGCCCGCAATCTGATCAATCTGGCGGCGGCGATCGAGCGGATCGAGGCCGAAGTCGCGGCGGCCGAGATGACGCCGGCCGACGGTCTTGCCGCCGCCGAGCGCATAGAGGACATCGCCTTTATGCTGCGCGAGCGCGAGGTCGACGCGACTTTATGCGATGCGCTGGAGGCCGCCATACGCGCACTGGGAAACGCCGTCGCGCGTCACCATACGGCGGCGGAGCGCGGGCACAGCGTGGGCGCGCCGGCGAGCGCTTCGCCACGCGCGCCGGACGCGAATGCCGCGGCCGGCGATGCGCTCGCGGCCGTGCGCGCTCTCAGCGAGGAAGAGCTGATCGCGTTGTTCAGCTAGCCCTCCCTCCCGGACCACCCGCGTTTCTGGATGCTGCGGGCTGCGTTGGCTCGACCGGAACCATGCCATGGCGAGCGCGTTCATAATTTGTTAACCAAAGGCGGTCTCCCATGGCGATTCGCATAAACGGCACGGAAGTTGCTTTTTGACGACTCGATGCGGATCGGCGGCGACGCCGAGGCGAAAGCGTTGCGTTCTCCAGGTGTGCCGGGCCCTCACGTCTTTGGTCCGCATCACATGAACTTCTGGAGGCCACGATGCACAGACTCACCGGTCCTGCGTTGGCGGTCATAGCGTTGTGCACCAGTCCCCTGGTTCCGAACAACGTGTCGGCCCGCGATCCGGACGGGCGCTATGCCAATTCCCCGCTCAAGCCTTGGTTCGATCAGCTCGCGAGCGGGAAAGGCTTGTGCTGTTCGTTCGCCGACGGGGTCAGCGTCGAGGACGTCGACTGGGACACCCGGGACGGCCGCTATCGCGTGCGGCTTCACGGCGAATGGATCGACGTGCCCGACGCGGCGCTCGTGACCGAGCCGAACCGCTTCGGTCCGGCCGTGGTGTGGCCGTATCAGGACGAGGACGGCGTGACGCAAATCCGTTGCTTCATGCCGGGGGCCGGCGCCTGAAGTCTGGGCCGCTCGTTACGCGACCAGCCGGGTGAACAGCTCCGGATCGACATTGCCGCCGGAGAGGACGGCAACCGCGATTTTGCCGGTGACGTCGACCTTGCCGGTCATCAGCGCGGCGAGCGCGACCGCGCCGCCCGGCTCCACCACCAGCTTCAATTCGGAAAAGGCGAAGGCCACGGCGGCGGCCACCTCGGCGTCGCTCGCGACCACGCCGGCCCCGACCAGCGATTGGTTGATGGCAAAAGTGAGCTTGCCCGGCATGCGCGCCATCAGGGCGTCGCAAATGGTGCCGCTGAGCGCGGCATTCTGCTCGCGCCGGCCGCTGCGAAACGAGCGCGCGTGATCGTCGAAACCCTGCGGTTCGGCGGTGTAGAGCGCCGCCGCCGGCACGCGCGCCCTGACCGCAAGGGCGATCCCGGCCGCGAGCCCGCCGCCCGAGGCGGTGACCACCACGATGTCGGGCGTGAGGCCGAGCGCGCTCAAATCCTCGACGATTTCGCGCCCGGCGGTGCCCTGCCCGGCGATGATCAACGCGTCGTCATAGGGCGGAACGAGCACGGCGCCGCGGCGCTCGGCGATCTCGGCGGCGATCGCCTCGCGGTCGTCGCGCGCGCGGTCGTAGAAGACAAGCTCGGCGCCGAGCGCCGCGGTGCGCTCGCGTTTGGCGCGCGGGGCATCGCGCGGCATGACGATCACGCAGGGCATGCCGAGGAGCTGTGCCGCCGCCGCGACGCCCTGCGCGTGGTTGCCGGAGGAGAACGCCACGACGCCGCCGGCGCGCCGCTCGGGCGGGATCGCCGCCAGCTTGTTGTAGGCGCCGCGGAACTTGAACGAGCCGGTGCGCTGTAAAGTTTCCGCCTTGAGGAAAACGCGTCCGCCGGTCATGGCGTCGAGCGCCGCCGAGGTGAGCAGCGGCGTCCGCCAGGCGACGCCGGCGAGCCGCCGGGCGGCCGCATCGACGTCCGCCGCCGTCGGCAGGGTGACCGCAGCTTCCATGGCGCGAACGGTAGCGCCGCGATCGCCCGGCGGGCAAGACCGCCGGTGATCGAATCGAGCGCCCGCGCGCGCAGCGCCGCGAACGGCGCTATTGATCGAAGCGCCCGGCGGCGTGGGCCAGCATGGTGTAGACCTTGCCGGTGTCGGATATGAGGTAATTGCGCGCCACGGCCGGGCCGCGATCGCCGCGCGAGACATCCTCAAGCAGCCGCTCGAACTCGTGAATGTATTGCTCCACCGTCTGCCTGAACTCGGGATCGGCGCGGTACTTGCGGCGAATCTCGTCGAACGCCTTCTGGCCCTGGGCGGTATAGAGGCGCCGAGTGAACACGCCGCGTTCGCCGCGTTTGTAGCGCTCCCATACGTCGGCTGCCGCCTCATGGTCGATCATGCGCGCGACGTCGACCGCAAGCGAATCGAGCGAGTCGACGCCGTCCTGCCGCTGCGGGCGTTCTTCGCCCCGCACGCTCTCGCGCGATCCGGGCGGGGCAATCGAGGGGCCTTCCTCGCGCGAGGCGCGCGTTAAAAGCTCGCTGAGCCAGCCGCCGTTGCGGCCATTGCCGGCGTCTTTGCCGGCCGGACGCGGGTTGAGCGCGGGGCGCTGCTCCGACCGGCGCGGCGGCGCGCCGGTGATGTCGGCCCCCCGCGGCGGCCGCGCCGGCGTGCGGCCGTCGCCGACCAGGGCGGGTTCCGCCTCGCGGCGCACCGGTTCGGCGGCGTCGAGATTGCGTCCGTGGCGGGCGACGATCCGGTTGAGCTCGGCCAAGGCTTCGATCTGATCGACGATGACGCGCCGCATTTGCGCCGCGGTGTCGGCGGTCTCCTGCGGCAGTTCGAGAATGCCGCGGCGCAACTCGGAGCGCGTCGTCTCCAGTTCCTGCTGCATGTCCGCCGCCATCTGCTTCATGCCCTGCATGATCTCGGTGAAGCGCGAGGCCGATTGGGTGAACATCGCGTGCACCTGCGTCGCGGCTTCGTCATAGACCGCATTCAGCGTCTCGCTGGTGCGCTTGCGCTCTTCCTCCGACGTGGTGCGCACGAGTTCGAACTGCTGCTCGATCGTATGCGCGCTTTCGTTGCTGGTCTCGGCAATGAGGCTGGCGATCTCTCTTGCCCGCGCCGTCGCCGCATCGAGGGATTCCTCGAGCAGGCCGGAGAAGCGCCGCAGCCGCTCCTCGAAATCGTTGGTGCGCGCGTCGAGCGTGGCAACGAGCGCCTCAATGCTCGTCTGCCGCTCGCCGACGGTTTCCGCGGCCCGGCGGTTGCTGTTGTCCAGGAGTTCCACCGCCTCGGCGAGCGAACGGCCGTGCGCGCTGAACTGGGTCGCGATCTCGCCGAGGTCGTTGAGCACTTTGGCCGTCACGTTGTTGAAGGTGCCGATGTTTTGTTCGACCGCGGCGGTGGTAATTCCGCTCTTGCTGTTCAGTTCGTTCATGGCGGCGACGAATTCGGAGACGCGCGTCACCATGGTCTGCTCGATCGCGCTCATGTTGTCATGGGCGCCGCTGAGCACCTCCTGCAGGAGGATGTTGGCCTCGCGCAGACGCTCGAACAATGCGGTGGTGTCGGAGCGCAGCATGCCGTGCGTCTCCAGCATGTCGGCGATCGTCGCCGCGGCCGTCTGCTTCGACTCCTCGATCGCGGCCTTGGTGCCGCTGTGCAAATCGTCGAGCGTTCGCTTGATGGTCGCCTTCGCCGCTTCGGTGACGCCTTGCGCGCCTTCCTGCAATTGTCCCAGCGTGCGTGTCACCGCGGTGGTGGCGGTCTGGCTCGCTTCGTTGATGAGCCGGGCAATCTCCTCGCTGTTGTCCATCATCGTTTGGGTGAAGACGAAACTCTTGGTCTCGATCGCCTTGACGGCCTGATCGGTGACGCGGCTCACCTCGCCGGCGAATTCCTGGCCTTTGCTGGACAACGCTTCGATCAGCCCGCCCGATTTCTCGTCGAGGATGCGGGTCATCTCTTCCATGCGCTGCGAGACGGCGGTGTTGATCGAGTCGGCCTTGCCGATGAGGCTGCGCTCGATCTCGGCGCTGGTTCCCAACAACGTGCGCTCGACATTGCCGATCGTATGCTTGAGCGCCTTGTTCACCTCCGAGGAGGCCGCCGAGAGCGTGTGCTCGGCCTCGCTCGCACTGCGTGCGATGGCTTCGCGCGTGGCAATGGCGTTCTTGCCCACGAGGTCGGCGGCGTTCGCGGTCGCCCTGCCGATGGTATCGCTGGCGGCTGCGGCGCTCTTGCCGATCGTCGCGCTCAGTGCGCCGGCGCTTTGATTGAGCGCGTTGGTCGCTTCCGCGGCGCTGCGATTGAACGCTTCCGTCGCCGCCAGGTTGGCCGTCGTGCTCTTGCCGAGCGCTTCGGTCGTTTTGACGGCGAGGTCGGTGAGCGCCCGCGCGGCGTCTCCGGAATTGGTCTTGATCGACTCGGACAGCTCCTCCATCCGGCCGTTGAGCAGATCGGCGGCGGCGCGGCTGCGGACCTCGATCTGCTCGGCGACGGTTTCGGCGCGCCCGACGAGGAGATGCTCGAGAACGCCGATGCGGCTGTCGAGGGAGCTGGCGAACTCGCTCGCTCGTGCGCCGAGAGCCTGATCGATATTGTCGATGCGCGCGCTGACCGTCTCCGCGAGCTTGGCCCCGCGCGTATCGATGACGCCGGTGAGGTCGGTGATGCGTTTGTCCAACGCCGTCACCACTTCCTTGCCACCCTCGGCGAGCGTCTTGGCGATGTCCATGACGCGGCCGGATAGCGCCTCGGTGAGCGTCTGGGTGCGGCTGTCGAGCGCCTCCTGGAAGCCCGTCAGCCGCCGTTCGAGCGTGTTGGATATGTCGCGCGAGCGGTTGTCGAACGCCTCCTGGAAGCCGGTAAGACCCTGTTCGAGCGCGGCGGAGACTTCGTTGCTGCGGCTGTCGAGCGTTTCCTGGAAGCTCATGAGCCGCTGTTCGAGCGTGGCGGTGACTTCGCCCGCTTTGGACGTGACCCGGGCGTCGAAGGTGTCGACGTAGCTGCGCATCGATTCGGAGACTTCGAGCGTGCGCGTCCCGAGCCGTTCGACCAGTTCGGAGCCGTAGGTCCTCACCGTGCGGTCGAATTCGGAAAGGTGCCGGGTGATGAGGTTGCCGAGCGTCGAGGAGTCGCGCGCAATCTTCTCGCCGAGTTCCGCGCCCGAGTGGTTGAACATCTCCTCGAACGACGCGAGCCGCGTCGACAGCATCTCCTTGACCGCGTCGCCGCGCGCGGCGACCACCTCGACCAGACGTTCCGCGCTCTCGCGGAACGAGTCGGTCACCTTGGTGCCGCGCGAGACAATCGCCTCGGTGATGCGGGCGCCGGTCTGTTCGAGCTTGGTCACCACGTCGCCGCCGCGCAAATTAAGGTCGAGGATGAGCGATTCGCCGGAAGCCTTGAGCGTGCTGTTGACCTCGTCGGCCCGGGTGGCAATCGTTTCGGCGAGGCGGCTCGACGTGTCGATGATCGTGTCCGTGAGCTCTTGCGCGCGCGCGGTGACGGTGTCGGTCAGCTCCTGCGAGCGCCCGGTCATGGTATCGAGGATCGCCAGGGATTTTTCGGAGAAGCCTTCGGTGATCCGATCGAGCCGCGCCGTCATCATGTCTTCAAGCCCGGCGGCGATTTCCGAGAACTCTTCGTGGATATGGTCGGTCTTGAAGTTGAGGCCGGTGGTGAGCTGATCGCTGGCGGTGGCGATGGCGCGCGAAGTTTCGTCGCTCGCGGTCTGCAATCGTTCGATCAGGTCGCCGCCGCGGTCGCTCAAATGCTGGATCATGTTGTCGCCGACGCGGCCGAGCGTGAGCGTGATGTGCTCGCCCTTCTCGGCAAGCGATTGGGTGATGCCCTGCGAGGCCTCGCTCACCTGCCGGCCCACCAGCTCGCTGATCGTGGACAGATCCTGCGTCAGATCGATATGAACGTTGCTGATGGCGGAGCGCACCTGCTCGGCCTGGGCGACGAGCGTGTCGCGCTGTTTGGCGAGTTCCTGGATCAATCCGCGGATGCGCACTTCATTGTCGCCGTAGGTGCGTTCGAGCGCGGCGACCTCGTTCTGCACCATCGCCTCGAGCTCGCCCGCGCGCGCGAGTGCGCGCTCGACCCCGTCGCCCATGGCGGCGACCTCGCGGCGGATCGCCTGTCCGACGGTGACGATCGAATCCCGCGCCGCCGCCTCGGGTTCGGCGAGCCGCATGGCGACGTTGGCCATGGATTGGGCGATGAGGCGCAATTCCTGCGCGCGCCAGGCCATATGAGCCACGCCGAAGAAAAAGATGATCGGCAGCAGCGCGGCGGCGCCCAGACCGATCACGATGGCCGTGCGGGAGTGATTGGGACCGAGCGCGGCGTCGAGGTCGGACAGATATGCCCAGGATAAAGCGATGCACCCGATCACCCAGACGGCGGAGAAGATTGCGGCAACGAGATAAGACGTACCCGCGGGGCGGCGCTGCAGCGCGCGCAGGATCTGTCCGATCGATTGCTGATCGTCATTGGCCGCGCGAAGGCCTTGCGGCGGCGTGTCGCGAGGGCCGGCAACAGCCGTTTCGACGGGCTCCGCGAGTACGGGAGGAGCCGGGGCAACATGCGCACTCGCCTGTTCAGGGCTGGCGAGCGAATCGGTGAGACCGTCCAACCGGTCCTCCGGCCGGGTTTGATCCTGCCGGAGATTGAGGGCTTCCTGGATCGCCGACAGCGCCGCTTCCGTCGGATCCATCATTTTCTTCGGGTTGTTGGCCATATCGGTCGTCGCCTCGGTGTCGCGCCGCCGCCGACGGTCTGAAGACACTCAGGCCGCCCCCGGGGGTGCATGATCGTTGAGATATTCATCCGAAAGGGCTCCCCCGCCCTCACATCGTACTGCCGTAGCCCATCCTATCGATCTGGCGGATCAAAGGAAACCGGAATTGGTAACGTCCCTTTAATCATCGTTAACGGATCGGTCACCATCTCCCGCCCGGCGGACTACTGGGGATTCGAGCGTGATGACGCGTCATTCTGCGGTCAACAATGCGGCCACCTTGGGGCCGGGAAGGGGCTTCCCATCGGGTCCGCGGCCGAGTTCGAATGGAAAGCTCAGCCTGATGCTTTCAATCCACCCGGCGGCTTCTTAACGCAGATCAACCCTGAATCGGGGTTTCCTATAAGATTCCCTTACCCTTGCCGCGAAAGAACGTGCCCGAATTCCCACGGACACAGCCGAATTTTACCGCGTTTTCGTTGCTCCGCGCCACGTTCAGGACCTTTGCAGAATTGGGTCGGGGGAGGCGGCATCATGACCGCATCGAACCTGTTGATCGCGGCCGGCCGGGAGCAAAAGCCGGCTGTCATCGACGAGAATCATCTGCGGCGAATGACGCTGGGCGACCGCAGCCTCGAGCGCGAGGTTCTGGAGATTTTTGCCCGCCAGATCACCCTGATGCTCAGGCGCATCGCAGCGTCCGACCCCGCGCTTGCCGCCGCCGCAGCCCACACGCTGAAAGGCTCTGCACGGGGGATCGGAGCCTGGCGCGTGGCGCTGGCCGCGGAACGGTTGGAAGAGGCCGCCGCCGGTCAACAGCGCCACGCCAACGTCATGGACGCGGCGATTGCGGAACTCGAAGCCGCGGGTCTTGAAGTGTGCGCCGCGATCTGCGCGCGCTTGGGCGATCATTTTGGCGGTCTGAACGCGGAAACGTGGCGCGACCGATCGCGCGACCATTGATTGCGGCTCAATTCCTTCGCACTGGCGCTCCATGCCGTGAGCCGATAGAACGGGCCGCCGGCGGCCGGCGCGGATTATTTGCCGCTCTTGGCCGGCCCCCGCAGCCTTCGGCCTCCACTCCGCCATGGTCAAAATCACCTTCATCGATACCGAAGGCACGGCGCGCACGGTCGAGGGCGAAGTCGGTTCGTCGGTCATGGAGACGGCGATCAAGCATGGCGTGCCCGGGATCGAGGCGGAATGCGGCGGCGCTTGCGCCTGCTCGACCTGCCACGTCTATATCGAGGAGTCTTGGCGGCAGACGGTCGGCGAGCCGTCGCCGATGGAAGAAGACATGCTCGACTTTGCCTATGGCGTGCAGCCGAACTCGCGGCTGTCGTGCCAGATCAAAGTGAGCGAGGAGCTGGACGGGCTGACGGTGCGAACTCCGGAACGGCAGGCATAGCTGGAACGACTCCAGGCTCGGCCGGCAATGCCGGCGCCTGTCCGTCCGCCGTCTCCTCTTCCCCTGCGGTAGCGAGCACGCTAGACACTCGTCGCCTCATCAGACGCCATCCAATAAGACGAGTACGGATACCACATGAGCGAACCTATCAAGACTGACGTTGTGATCGTCGGCGCGGGCCCCATCGGCCTGTTCGCGGTGTTCGAGCTTGGGCTCCTCGACATGAAAGCGCACCTCATCGATATTCTCGACAAGATCGGCGGGCAGTGCGCGGAGCTTTATCCGGAAAAGCCGATCTACGATATTCCCGGCATCCCCTACACCAGCGCGCAAGGCCTGGTCGACGCGCTGCTCACGCAGATCAAGTCGTTCAACGCGCAATATCATCTCGGCGAGATGGTGGTGAAGCTGGAGAAGATCGGCGATCCGTTGTTTCGCCTGACCACGGATCAGGGCAAGGAGTTCGAGAGCAAGGTCGTCGTCATCGCCGCCGGCGGCGGCTCGTTCCAGCCCAAGCGGCCGCCAATCCCTGGCATCGAACCCTACGAAGGCAAGTCGGTCTTCTACGCGGTGCGCAAGATGGAGGCGTTCCGCAGCAAGCGCGTTCTCGTCGTCGGCGGCGGCGACAGCGCGCTCGACTGGACCTGCAATCTGGAGCCGATCGCCGGCCATCTCACGCTGCTGCACCGGCGCAAGGAGTTCCGCGCCGCGCCCGACAGCGTCAACAAGATGATGGCCCTCGTCGCCGAGGGCAAGATCGACTTCCTGCTCGGCCAAGTGACCGCGCTCGAAGGCGAGGCGGGCCAGATCCGCAAGGCCATCGTCAAGTCCGGCGACGGTTCCACGTTCGAGATCGCCTGCGACGCGCTGTTGCCGTTCTTCGGCCTCACCATGAAGCTCGGCCCGGTCGCCGACTGGGGCCTGGAGCTGAAGAACAACGAGCTGATCCAGGTGGATACCGCGAGCTTCGAGACCAGCACGCCCGGCATTTTTGCCATCGGCGACATCGGCTGGTATCCCGGCAAGCTCAAGCTCATCCTCTCCGGCTTCCACGAGGCGGCGCTGATGGCGCAAAAGGCGTACCACTACGTTTATCCAGACAAGAGATTGGTGTTCCAGTACACGACGTCGTCGACCAGCCTGCAGAAGAAGCTCGGCGTGGCCTAAAACGGCCAGGAAATGACCGGACTTGCGGTGGAGGGCTACGTCATGCCGCTTGTGGCGCCATTCTGCGGCGTGAAATGCTGACCGCGCTCAAATGACGAGACATCTCTCGGCCGGCTGCGGAGTGCCGCCTCATGCCAATACGCTACGCCTTCGAGCCTGACCTGCCGGCAGAGGAGTTCCGCACCGTATTGATCGCATCGACTCTGGCGGATCGCCGCCCGGCCGACGATCTCGTCCGCCTGGACAAGATGCTGCGCCATGCGGACATCGTCGTCACCGCGCGGACGGAGGGGCGGCTGATCGGCGTGTCCCGCGCCGTCACGGACTTCTCCTACTGCTGCTATCTGTCGGACCTCGCGGTCGCCGTTTCCCATCAGCGGCAGGGCATCGGCAGGCGCCTGATAGCCGAGACCCACGCGCGGGCCGGCGCGGACACCACCCTGATTCTTGTCGCCGCCCCGGCCGCGGAAACGTATTATCCGAGAATCGGCATGCAGCGACTGGCGAGTTGCTGGGCGATACCACGATCGAGATAGCGGCGGCCTCGTCGACGCGCCGGTTGATTCCGTCGGCCGTTTCCACAAATTGCCGCGAAGAGAGATCACAGAAGGCTATAATGCCGAATTCGCCGATCACCACAAAGTGCTGCATCGCCGGCGGCGGCCCGGCCGGCGTGATGCTGGGCTTCCTCCTGGCGCGGGCCGGCGTCGACGTCGTGGTGCTGGAAAAGCACCCCGACTTCTTCCGCGACTTCCGCGGCGACACCATTCATCCTTCCACGCTCGAGTTGATGGACGAACTCGGCCTGCTGGATGAATTTCTCAAGCTGCCGCACCAGAAGGTGGAAGAGTTCAGCGTGCAGCTCGGCGACGCGCACCTGCATGTGGTCGATCTTCGCCACCTGCCAACCCGTTGCAAATACATCGCGCTGATGCCGCAGTGGGACTTCCTCAATTTCCTCGCCGCCCACGGCAAACGCTACCGGACCTTCGATTTGCGCATGCACGCGGAGGCGACCGATCTGATCGAGGAGGGCGGCCGCGTCGTCGGGCTTGCCGCGCGGACGCCGGACGGCGAACTTGCGATCCGCGCCGATCTCGTCGTCGGCGCCGACGGCCGCCATTCGACCGTGCGCGCGCGAGCGGGCCTCACCAGCGAGGATTTCGGTGCGCCGATGGACGTGCTCTGGTTTCGGCTCTCGCGGAAGCAAAGCGACGAGGCCGAGACCTTCGGTCATATCGAAACGGGCACGATGATGATCATGCTCAACCGCGGCGACTATTGGCAGTGCGCGTACGTCATTCCGAAAGGCGGCATCGAGCGGGTGCGGGCGGCCGGCCTCGACGTGTTCCGCAACTCGGTGGTGAGGATGTCGCCCTATCTCGCCGATCGGGTCGCCGAATTGAAGAGTTGGGATGACATCAAGCTTTTGACGGTCGCCGTCGATCGGCTGAAGCAATGGTGGCGGCCGGGACTGATCTGCATCGGCGACGCCGCGCACGCGATGTCGCCGATCGGCGGCGTCGGCGTCAATCTCGCCGTCCAAGATGCGGTCGCCGCCGCCAACCGCCTCGCCGCGCCGCTCAAGGCCTGCACGGTCGGCAACGAAGATCTGCAGGCGATCCAGGTGCGGCGGACCTTGCCGGTTCACTTCACCCAGCGGTTTCAGCTCATCATGCAGAACCGGATCATCAGCCGCGCGCTCTCCGGCACGCAACAGCCGAAGCCGCCGCTGCTGTTCAAGATGTTCGAGATGTTTCCGCTGCTGCGCCGCATTCCCGGGCGTTTCCTGGCGGTCGGCATCCGGCCCGAGCACGTGCATACGCCGGACGTCCCGTCCGCGCGCTAAAGCGGGATGACTTATCTTCGAATCGTCATCCCGCTCCAAGCTTTTGCATTGTCGCGCGTCCGGACGGAAAACCGGTTCCCACTTTTCCTGGACGCGCTTTAGCGCGGCTGGTCTTGAACCGGCGGCATCTTCGCCTAATTTTTCTGCCGAATAATGGAATCGGGACCCGCCATGACCGTGACCGACGAAAGCCGGCCGCCCGCGGCCCAGCCTTTCCAGGCCGACGTCGCCAGGCTGCTGCACCTGATGGTGCACGCGGTCTATTCCGACAAATCGGTGTTTCTTCGCGAGCTGATCGCCAACGCCGCCGACGCCTGCGAGCGGCTGCGCTACGAATCGATCGCCGCGCCGGCGCTCCTGGGCGACGACCCCAAGCTCCGCGTCATCCTCGCGCTCGACGCCGGCAACCGGCAGCTTGCCGTCGAGGACAACGGCATCGGCATGAGCCGCGACGAGATGGTCGAGGCGCTCGGCACCATCGCGCGCTCGGGCACCAAGGCGTTTCTCGATCGGCTCGAGGCGACGCGGGACGCCGAGGATACGGCGCTGATCGGCCGCTTCGGCGTCGGCTTTTATTCGGCGTTCATGGTGGCGGAACGCGTGGACGTGATCTCGCGCCGCGCCGGGACGGAGACGGCCTTTCTCTGGTCGTCCGACGGCAAAGGCACCTTCGCCGTGGCGCCGGCCGACCCGGTGATTGCGCCGCGCCGCGGCACCCGCGTCGTGCTCCACCTGATGGACGAGGCAAAATCCTACGCCGAGCGCGCGACCGTCGAGCGGCTGGTCAAGGCGCAGTCGGGTCACGTGCCGGTGCCGATCGCCATCGTCGAGAAGCCGGGTGCCGCGCCGTCCGAGATCACCGACGGAGCGGCGCTGTGGGCGAAGCCGAAGTCCGAGATCACGGCCGCGGATTACACCGATTTCTACCGCAGCATCGCCGGACAGTTCGACGAGCCGGCGCTGACGATCCATTTCCACGCTGAAGGCCGGCAGGACTACACGAGCCTGTTCTTCGTTCCCGGTTCGCGCCCGTTCGATCTTTTCGATCCCGACCGCAAAGGGCGCGTCAAGCTCTACGTCAAACGGGTCTTTATCGCCGACGATGCGGACATCCTGCCGCGCTATCTGCGCTTCGTCCGCGGCCTGGTCGACAGCGCCGACCTGCCGCTCAATGTCTCGCGGGAAAAGATCCAGGAGAGCCCGCTCCTCGCCACGATCCGCAAGAGCGCCACCGGCCGCGTGCTCGGCGAATTGGAGCGGCTCGCCGACAAGGAGCCGCAGACCTACGCGAAAATCTGGGAGACCTTCGGCGCAGTTCTCAAGGAGGGCCTCTACGAGGATTTCGAGCGCCGCGACGCGCTGCTTGCGCTCGCCCGTTTCAAGACCACCGCTGCGGGCGATGGCTGGCGCAGCCTCAAGGATTATGTCGGCTCGCTCAAGACCAACCAAACCGCGATCTACTATCTTGCCGGCGATCATATCGGCGGGCTCGAAACCTCGCCGCATCTCGAAGGGTTCCGCGCCCGCGGCATCGAGGTTTTGCTGCTCCCCGACCCGGTCGACAGTTTCTGGGTCATGTCGGGCGTCTCGTTCGACGGCAAGCCGTTCAAGTCGGTGACGCAGGGCACGGCCGACTTGGCGGCGATCCCGCTGATCGATGCGAAAGACGAAGCGGCACCGGAGCTGCAGGATTCGGTCAAGAAATTTCTCGTGTTCGTGCAAGGCACGCTCGGCGATGCGGTGGCGCAGGTGCGCGCCTCGGAGCGGCTCACCGACAGCGCGGTCTGCCTGGTCGCTCCCGATAAAGGTCCCGACCGGGCGCTGGAGAGAATTCTCGCCGGCGCGGGACGGTTGACTGCTGCTTCGAAGCCAATTCTCGAGATCAATCCGCGCCACGCGCTTATCGTCGCGCTCGCCGGTCTCGGCGACGACGAGCGGGCTTTCAAGGAGGACGCGGCGCATCTGTTGTTCGACGAGGCGCGGGTGCTCGAGGGCGACCGCCCGGCGGATGCGCGCGCGTTCTCCGAGCGGCTCGCCCGCGTGCTGGGGAAATCGCTGCACAAGGGTACGGCCTGACGCTCATCCGCCCCGCCTCCGCTTCGCGGGGGAAGATGATCGCGCGCTTAATGAAAATCGCGGCTCTTGACCGGGAGCGGGGAGCCTTGCGGATGACGCGGCAAGCCGGAAAAATCCGCTGAAAAAAACAGGTCGCCGTCGCGCAGCCGCGACAGTTCGGCGGAAAGATCGACAAAGCTTTCCGCGACCACGTGGATGACGAGGCCCGCCCGTTGCAGGCGGCCGCGCACGGCGAGAAAGCGCGCCGTCATCACCGTGCGGCGGTTTTGCGCGAAAACCTTCGGCCAGACGATGATATTGGCGATGCCGGTCTCGTCCTCGAGCGTCAGGAACACGACGCCTTTCGCCGTGCCCGGCCGTTGCCGAATGAGCACGAGGCCGGCGACGGTGACCATCGAATCTTGCGGCAGGTCTTCGCGGCGATGCTCGGCGTTGCGCACGGCGCCGAGCGCGCTGAGGCGATCGCGGAAGAAACGGACGGGATGCTCTTTCAGCGACAGGCCGGTCGCCACGTAATCCTCCGCGACATGCTCGGAGAGCGGCATGGGCGGCAGCGCAACCGAGGGCTCTAAGAAAAGCGCGTCGTCCAGATGCGGCGCAAGGAGCGGCAACGCCGCATCAGGCTTTGGTGATGCGGCTAACTCAATTTGCTTCCTCCCTCCTTGTGGGGGAGGGTCGGGGTTGCCCCGTCGCGCAAGCGCGACGGGGACCCCGGGGAGGGGGGGCGGCACATAGAGCGGTGAGCGAGATACCTCCACCCCTGACCCCTCCCCACAAGGGAGAGGGGAACATTCTGATAATGCCGACTCGCTTTGCTGAGGCGTCGGCGCAGATCGGCGTTGCGGGCGCGCGGTGCAGATGCCGATCACGTCGAGCCGCCGCGCCGCCCATAACGCGGCGCGCCGATCAAGCCCCAGCGAGCGGAAGGCATCCGCTTCCGCCAGCCGTTCGATGGTGAAGCGGGACATGCCGGCGACAGCGGCGAGCCGTTCGATCGAGGAAAAACCGTTGCCGCGTGTCGCCATGAGCTTCTTCAGTTCATCTTCGCTGAGGCCGTGAACGAGCCGGAAGCCGAGGCGCACGGCATGGCGATCCGTCGATCCTTCCGATGGAATTTCCTGGACGCGCTCCGGGGAGGGGTCAAATGAGCCATCGCCCCCTTCCCGGTGACCTTCGGCCACCGACCTCCCCCTTTCAGGGAGAGGCGAAGGCGAGGCGGGCTCCAGCGTGCAGTCCCAATCGCTGAAATTGACATCCACCCCGCGCACCTCGACACCGTGCGCCCGCGCGTCGCGCACGAGCTGCGCCGGCTGGTAAAAACCCATGGGCTGGCTGTTGATGATGGCGGCGCAGAACACCTCCGGATGGCGGCATTTGATCCACGCCGAGGCATAGACCAGGAGCGCGAAGCTCGCCGCGTGGCTTTCGGGAAAACCATATTCGCCGAAGCCTTCGATCTGGCTGAAGCAATGCTCGGCGAAATCGCGGTCGTAGCCGCGTTTGGTCATGCCGTCGATGAACTTGTCGCGGAACAGATGGACATTGCCGTTGTGGCGGAAAGTGGCCATGGCGCGGCGCAGCCCATCGGCCTCGTCGGGCGTGAATTTCGCCGCGGTAATGGCGATCTGCATCGCCTGTTCCTGGAACAACGGCACGCCGAGGGTTCGTTTGAGAACGCCTTGCAATTCGTCGGCCGGTCCATGCGCCGGATCTGGGGAGGGGTAATGCTCCTTGTCGATGCCGTCGCGCCGGCGCAGATAGGGATGCACCATGTCGCCCTGGATCGGCCCCGGCCGCACGATCGCGACCTCGATGACGAGGTCGTAGAAGCAGCGCGGCTTCAATCGCGGCAGCATCGACATCTGCGCGCGGCTCTCGACCTGGAACACGCCGACGGAATCGGCGCGCGAGAGCATGTCGTAAACCGCTTCATCATGCGGCGGCAGGCTCGCGAGCGCGTAATCCTTGCCGTAATGCCGCTTGAGGAGATCGAGCCCGCGGTGCAGGCAGCTCAGCATGCCGAGCGCGAGCACATCGACCTTCATCAGGCGGAGCGTGTCGATGTCGTCCTTGTCCCACTCGATGAAGGTGCGCTCATCCATGGCGGCATTGCCGATCGGCACCGTCTCGTCGAGCGGTTCGCGGGTGAGCACGAAGCCGCCGACGTGCTGGGACAGGTGGCGCGGGAAGCCGGTGAGGTCGTTGGCGAGCGCGACGGCCTGGCGGATCGCCGGGTTGGCCGGATCGAGCCCGGCCTGGCGAATGTGATCGTCGGGCAATTCGTCGCCGGTGCCCCACACCGTCCCGGCGAGCGTGGCGGTGATGTCCTCCGTCAGTCCCAATGCCTTGCCGACCTCGCGGATGGCGCGGCGCGAGCGGTAGTGCACGACGGTCGCGCAGATCGCGGCGCGGTCACGGCCGTAGCGCCGGTAGATGTACTGGATCACCTCCTCGCGCCGCTCGTGCTCGAAGTCGACGTCGATGTCGGGCGGCTCGCCGCGGTTCTCGGAAATGAAGCGGGCGAACAGGAGCTTGCTTTCGTTCGGATTGACCTCGGTGACGCCGAGGCAATAGCACACCGCGCTGTTCGCCGCCGAGCCGCGTCCCTGGCAGAGAATCTTTCTCTGCTCGCGTGCGTAGGCGACGATATCGTGGACGGTGAGGAAGTAGCGGGCGTAGCCGAGCTTGGCGATGAGCGCGAGCTCCTCCTGCAGCCTTTGCTCGACCTCCGCTGGAACGCCGTCCGGAAACCGATCTCCGGGATAGCGTTTCGCGGCACCCGTCCAGGTCAGGTCCTCGAGATGCTGCTGGGCGGTCTTGCCCGGCGGCACCGGCTCGTCAGGATATTCGTATTGAAGCGCGTCGAGCGAGAAGCTGCAGGCTGCGGCGATCTTGACGGTGCGGGCGATCGCCTCGGGAAAGCCGGCGAACAGCCGCGCCATCTCCGCCGGCGGCTTGAGATGCCGCTCGGCATTGACCGCAAGCCGCAGGCCCGCTTCGGCGATGGTGCGCTTCTCGCGGATGCAGGTGAGCACGTCGGCGAGCGGCCGGCGTTCCGGCGCGTGATAATAAACGTCGTTGACGGCGACGAGCGGCGCATTCATGCGCTCACCAAGCTCGTCGAGAAGCCCGAGGCGGCACGGCTCGTCGCCGCGATGGCAATGCACGCCGGCGAGGAACGTGCGGCCCGGCGCCGCGCGCGCCAGGGCCGCGAGCCGCGCGGCGAAAGCTGTCGTCCTCCCCCGCGCGGCGGCGGATGCGGAAACTGAAAACAGCGTCGGCGGGGGGATAGCAATGAAGATCTGCCCCGCGCCCGCGGCGAGAATGTCCTCGAAGGCGAGACGGCATTCGCCCTTCTTGGCCTTGAGGTTGCCCGCGGTGAGGAGGCGGCAGAGCCGGCCGTAAGCCGCGCGGTCGGTCGGATAGGCCAGTACCTCGACGCCGTCGATCGTCACGAGGCGCGTGCCGACGAGAAGCTTTATTTTTCTGTTTTTGGCCTCGGCATAGGCGCGCACCACGCCGGCAAAAGAGTTGCGGTCGGCAATGCCGATGGCGGCAAGCCCGAGTTCATCGGCGGCGGCGACCATCTCGCGCGGATGCGAGGCCCCGCGCAGGAAGGAGAAATTCGTGGTTACAGCCAGTTCGGCATAGGTGCTCATTGATTTTCTCACGCAACGTCACGTCCACAGCCCGTGCACGAACCAGCGCGCCGAAGAGGTCTCGCGCCCGTAAAGCCCTTCGCGGAAAAGCCAGAAGCGGCGGCCGTCCGCGTCCTCGACGAGGTAATAGTCGCGCGTCAGTTCCGATGAGCGACAGCCGGCGCCGCTGCGCCACCATTCGTTGGCGATGCGCTCGGGGCCTTGCGTGCCTTTGACCTCATAGGTTGCGCCACGCCAGCAGAAGCGCCGGGGCGGTCCCTCGGGGACGAGCGCCATGACCTCGGTCGGCTCGGGATGAGGCAAGAGGAGGAGAGGGCGCTTTTGCTCCGGCTCCGGTCCCGCGGTGGACGCTTCGCCGTCACAACCTGTTCCCTCCCCTGAAAGGGGAGGGTCGGCGAGCATTGAATATGCGAGCCGGGGAGGGGTCATATCGGTGCCGCTCTCGACCCCCACCCGACGGTCTTCGACCGCCGACCTCCCCCTTGCAGGGGGAGATAATTGAAATGTTTCGCCGGTGACGGCCGTCAGCACCTCCGCGCGCTCCGGGATATGGCTGGCCACGGCTTCGAACCGCCGCACGCTCTGCGGCCCGAGGCGCTGGCGCAGCGTATCGACGAGCGCCGCGCAACGCTCCGTTCGGTCGGCTGCGCCGGTATCCTCGGCAATGGACGTCAACTCCGTCTGTCGTGCGGCCATGGGTTCGGCGCGGGTGACGGCAAGGCCGATCGCCTCGAAGCCGAAGCCGGCATTCTGCATCGCGGCCAGCGCCTCGAGCTTGAGGTCGATGAGGCGCACCACATGGCAGACATCGCGTGTCGGCAACGTCAGGCCGATCGCGATCGTCTCGACCGCGCCATCGACGCGGTAGAGGCAAAGCCGCAGCGCGCGCGCTCCCACGTCATCGCGCGCGAGCACGCGCACGAGGGTCTGCATCAGGCGGCTCGCCAGCGCAACGACGGCCTCCTGCGTGAAGATCGGCTCGATGAGGTAACGCAGGCTGTGATAGAGCGGCGGCGCCACGACGGGCACGAGCGGCTCATCGACGCGGCCGAGCGCCTGGTCGAGACGCCGGAGAAGCGCGGCCGGAAAACGCGCGGCGAATGGCGCGCGCGGTTTGTCGAGGAGCGCGCCGACGGATTTGAAGCCGAGCCGGCGCAGAGCGGTGCGGGTTTCCGGCGCAAGGCGCAATGCTGCGACGGGAAGGCTCGCCAGCGCCGCGGCTTCCTCGCCCGATGGCAGCACGGCAAAGGGCGCGGCGCGGAAGCGCGACAGCGCCCAGGCTGCGCCCGGCGTATCGGCGACCGCAAGCCGCGCCGGCAGGCCGAACTTTGCAAGCCGGGAATAAAGATCGGCGGCGAGTCTCTCCTCGCCGCCGAACAGATGCGCGGCGCCGGCAATGTCGAGGAAGAAACCGTCGGCGCCATTCTCCTCGTCCCAGGGCGAGGCGGTCGGCGTGTAGCGCGTCGCCCACAAGGCCAGGCGGCGCAGCGCGGCGTCATCGGCGGCTTCATCGACGGCGCGCACCTGCAAAAATCCCGCTTTCGCCCGCGCGTCGGCCAACGGCTCGCCAACGGCAAGCCCGGCGATCTCGGCCGCCTCGTTCAAGGCGGCGATGCGCGGCCCGCCGGCGGCGGCAACGGCAAGGACGAACGGCCGGTCAGGATTGACGGGCCTGCCTGAGGATTCTTCCGCCTGCGTCGCGAGAATGCGCAGAATCGGCCAGCGCGGCAGCCAGACTGAAACGATGCGCGACATGATCGTACTCCACCATCCATTCGCCCGCGCGTCCGTTGCGGCAGCGTTCAAGCAGGAGATGCCAGCGCGCGCGCGCGAACAGGCCGAAGCGGTCGCGCGCGGCCGGCGCCGAGTCGACTCGCCAGCGCGTTGCCGCCACGCTCGATTCCAGCATTTGCGCCGGCCGCAGCAGGAAGAGCGGCCGGCCGGCATCCGCGGCGGCAAGCTGCAGTCTTTGGCTCATTCTCAGATCGAGCTTGTCGATCATGCCGGCGACCGCGGCCGGCGCGCGCGAATGCAACGCCTCCTCGATTGCCCACAGGGCGTCTCTCCGCTGTGCCGTCTCGACCAGAACGAGGCGGCCCGGATCGAGGCCGAGGGCGCTGAGGCCATGGCCGTAAAGCCGGCCGCATGGGCGCAGCCCATAACCCGGCACGACGAAGACGATGAGCGGAAGCTGCAATCGCCGGGCTATCTGCTTCCTCTCCCCTTGAGGGGGAAGGTAAGGGGCACCCCGCGACGCTTGCGTCGCGGGGGCGGGAAGCGAGGCGAGGGCGTCAATGCTTGTGCAACGCCTCCCGACCCCCACCCCCAACCCCTCCCCACAAGGGGGAGGGGAGGAAATGCACGCCAGCAACGCCGCGATGAAACCGAGAGCGGCCGGGATGGCGCCTTCTGTCTCGGGCACGACCTCATGCAGGGCGCCGCAGGCGAGGCCGCCCCGCGGCAGGTGGCTATCAATAGCGGCAAGACCGAAGGGAAAGGGAATAGCTTGCCGGGAATTTTCCAACCGTGGCAACAGGCGTCGCAGCTCTTCCACTACGCGGGTTTTCTGCCTCACGGAGAGAGATTGGAAATGGATCATTTGGCGCCTTGTTTCCTATATGTTCTTATGGCAATCTAGAACATACAGGGAACAATGCAAGTATCCTTTGTGGGGACAGGCGTTAACGATTTACGAAAAGACTAAGCCTCCGAAACAAGTCGGATTCGGAAACTTGCGTGGGATAACAATAAGCGGGAGAATAAACATGATGCGTCTTTTGGTTGAAGAGGTCGGCAAGGGGCTCCATCCCAGTGAAGTTGTCGTCGCCATAAAAGCGGCGGACCGGATGGAAAGGCTTGTCGTTTCCCGCCGCTCGATAAAGAACGGATCGATCCAAGTGGGTTGGCCGCTGGGAGAAAAAGACGATTTAATTCTAATTGAATTGCCGCGCGAAACGCAGACCGGAGCCTGGCGAGTTTGGATCAGCAGAAAGCAGTTGATTGAAGAAGAGCGAATGCGCGCGTGATTTTAACCGATCGCGAAATTCAGATCGCTCTGTCCCGAAAGCAGATCATCATCGATCCGCTACCGCAGGCCATCGCATACAGCTCGACAAGCGTGGATCTTACACTCGATTCCATACTTAACATTTTTAGAACCGGCACGCCCGCTGTAAAAAAGATTATTGATCCCACTATCCCGGATCACAACGTTGACGAAATTCTCGCTGAAATAACAGCGACGGAAACAATCGACTTTTCTAAGGGATTTGAACTTCCAGTTTGGCATCTCGTCTTAGGATGGACTGCCGAATATGTCGAATTGCCGATCGATTCTCGTATTGCTGCGCGGATCGAAGGCAAGAGCTCCTTAGCCAGGCTTGGCTTAGGAGTGCACATTACCGCCCCTACAATCCACGCGGGATTCCCCGGCCAAATCCGGCTGGAAATCCTAAATCACGGCCATCTTCCAATTTTACTAAAGCCGGGAATGCGAATCTGCCAGTTGATTTTCGAGCAAACACTGGGAACGGCAGAAGCCGGCTATAAAGGCCAATTCGCTGGTCAAACAGCAAAATAGACGAACTATCGCCTTGACCCGTAATGGTCGATATGTCTACGCATCGCGGCCTTGCAGCGCCTTGTTGAACGTAGGTTCAACGGCGCATACGATCTGGCCGATCGCGCGAAAATACTGACAAAAGAAAAACGGCCATGCCGGAAGTCGACAGGGAAGGGGAGCGCTATTCAGCCGATCGGCCGCAACAGACTCCGGGCTTTTACCTCAAGGGCTCCCACCAGCTCGACTGGGGGATGAAGAACCGCCTCGCCCGCGTGTTTGCGCCGGCAACCGGCCGCACCGTGATGCTGGCGATCGACCACGGCTATTTTCAGGGCCCGACCAGCGG
>JASHPW010000091.1 GCA_030037895.1 Xanthobacteraceae bacterium
CGGCCAGGACAGCGAGCGCGGCACCTTCTCGCAACGTCATTCCGTGCTGATCGACCAGGAGACCGAGCAGCGCTATACGCCGTTCAATCATCTGGCCGAAGGACAGGCGCGCTTCGAGGTCGTCAATTCGATGCTCTCGGAAGAGGCCGTGCTCGGCTTCGAGTACGGCTACTCGCTCGCCGAGCCCAACGCCCTGACCATGTGGGAAGCCCAGTTCGGCGATTTCGCCAACGGCGCGCAGGTGGTGCTCGACCAATTCGTCTCGTCCGGCGAGCGCAAATGGCTGCGTATGTCGGGCCTCGTCTGCCTTTTGCCGCACGGCTATGAAGGACAAGGACCCGAGCACTCGTCCGCGCGCCTGGAGCGGTTCCTGCAGATGTGCGCCGAGGACAACATGCAGGTCGCCAACTGCACCACGCCGGCGAACTACTTCCACATCCTGCGCCGGCAGCTCAACCGCGACTTCCGCAAGCCGCTCGTCCTGATGACGCCGAAATCGCTGCTGCGCCATCGCCGCGCCGTGTCGCGGCTCGACGAGATGGGGCCGAATACGACCTTCCACCGGCTGCTCTGGGACGACGCGCAGATGTCTCCCCCGCAAGCGGGGGAGGGGAGGGAGGAGGCGATTAAGCTCGTCGCCGACGACAAGATTCGCCGGGTCGTCCTCTGCTCTGGAAAGGTCTATTTCGATCTCTACGAGGAGCGCGAGAAACGCGGGATCGACGACATTTATCTGCTGCGCATCGAGCAGCTTTATCCGTTTCCGACCAAGGCGCTGATGACCGAGCTGTCGCGCTTCAAAGCGGCCGAGATCGTCTGGTGCCAGGAAGAGCCGCGCAACATGGGAGCGTGGGTGTTCGTGGACATCTTCCTGGAATGGGTGCTCAACCAGATCGGCGCCAAGAGCCGCCGCGCGCGCTATGCCGGCCGGCCGGCTTCGGCCTCGACGGCGGTCGGGCAGATGTCGCAGCATCTCGGCCAGCTCAAACGATTGCTTGAAGAGGCGCTGGGGCAGCGGACGACGGATAACAAATAGAATTTCTTTTTCCGTACTCTGTCGTCCGTCTTCCGTCGTCGCTTTGCTGACGGTCCTGCAAACGAGGAAACGAGGCCATGGCTGAAATCCGCGTTCCCGCGCTCGGCGAATCGGTGACCGAAGCGACGATCGGCAAGTGGTTCAAGCAAGCCGGCGACGTGGTCGCGGTCGACGAGCCGCTGGTGGAGCTCGAGACCGACAAGGTGACGATCGAGGTGCCGGCGCCGGCTGCCGGCGTGCTCACCGATGTCGCGGTCAAGGACGGAGATACGGTCGCCGTCGGCGCGCTCCTCGGCGCCATCAAGGAAGGCGCCGGCGCGGTGCCGGCCGGCCGGCCCAATCAGAAAACCGAACGCGCGAAGGCGATCGATGCCGGGCCCGAGCAGCCGGTGTTGAAGGAGGCGCGTCCGCCGGTCGCCGCCAAGGTGGCGGCTGCGGAGTCGCCGCTGGCGCCGTCGGTGCGCAAACTCGCCGCCGAAACCGGCATGGATGTCGCGGCCGTGCCCGGCACCGGCAAGGACGGCCGCGTCACCAAGGGCGATATGCTCGCGGCGATCGAGCGCGCGGCGGCGCAGCCGACGCCGGTTGCCGCCTCGGCCGCCGTTCAGGCGCGGGCGCCCTCGCCGCCCGACGACGCCGCGCGCGAGGAGCGGGTGCGCATGACGCGGCTGCGGGCGACCATCGCGCGCCGGCTCAAGGATGCGCAAAACACCGCCGCCATGCTCACGACCTTCAACGAGGTCGATATGACGCGGGTGATGGCGCTGCGCAGCCAGTACCGCGACTTGTTCGAGAAGAAGCACGGAACGAAGCTCGGCTTCATGGGCTTTTTCGTGCGCGCCTGCGTTGAGGCGCTCAAGGAAATCCCCGCCGTCAACGCCGAGATCGACGGCACCGACATCGTCTACAAGAACTACTACCATATCGGCATCGCGGTCGGCACCGAGCGCGGCCTGGTCGTGCCGGTGGTGCGCGACTGCGATCTGAAATCGCTCGCCGAGATCGAGAAGGCGGTCGCCGATGCCGGCCGCCGCGCCCGCGACGGATCGCTCAAGATCGAGGAGCTGCAGGGCGGCACCTTCACCATCACCAACGGCGGCGTCTACGGCTCGCTGATGTCGACGCCGATCCTCAACGCGCCGCAATCCGGCATCCTCGGCATGCACAAGATCGAGGAGCGGCCGATGGCGGTCAACGGCAAGATCGAAATTCGGCCGATGATGTACCTCGCGCTCTCTTATGACCACCGCCTCGTCGACGGCCGCGAGGCGGTGACGTTTTTGGTGCGGGTGAAGGAGTGCCTGGAGGACCCGGCGCGGCTGGTGCTGGATTTGTGATAGAATTATCTACATGGCAACTGTCGCCCGCTTCGATGGAATTAAAATTCAGTTTTACTGGGATGAACATCGGCCAGCGCACTTCCATGCCGAGTATGGGGAGTACCGTGCTCAAGTCGCCATCGACAGCTTGAAGATTATCCAAGGCTATATACCTAACGCGCAGTTTCGAAAGGTGAGAGCATGGGCCAGATCGCGAAAAAGCCAACTGCTCGCCGCTTGGATGAGGTGCAGATCAGATCTTCACCCGGGCAAAATCGCGTGAAGAAGCTGCCGCGCATCGTCTCGGCGATGTCTGTGATTCATGGCGTTCTAAAGATAGTCTGGAATGATGGATACGAAGGTGTTGTCGATCTTCGCCCAACGATCGCACGCGGAAGAATCTTCGCTTATCTGCAAAATCCCAAGAATTTCGCCAAAGTGCGCGTGAGCGATTACGGGCATTCTATAGAGTGGATAAACGAAAAAGGCGAAGAAATCGACTTTGGGGCGGATACGTTGCGAGCCAAGGCCGAGAATCAGGCAAGGCTCAATGAGGTTGCGTCAATCCTTCAATACTAATCGCTTTATGAAGATGTTGGGAAGCTACGTCGGCAGTTCCATTTTCCTCCCCCTGAAAGGGGGAGGGTCGCCGAGCGGAGCGAGGCGGGGTGGGGGTTATCCGCGCGTCGTCGACCCCCATCTGGCTCGCCGCTGCCGCGGCTTGCCGCCCTCCTCCTTGCAGGGGGAGGAATAAGCGGAGCAGGCAATGGCTCAATACGACCTCATCGTCATCGGCAGCGGCCCCGGCGGCTATGTCTGCGCCATCCGCGCGGCGCAGCTCGGGTTGAAAACGGCGGTGGTGGAGAAGCGCGCGACCTTCGGCGGCACCTGCCTCAATGTCGGCTGCATCCCCTCGAAGGCGATGCTGCACGCCTCGGAGCTTTATGAACAGGCCGGCCACGGCTTTGCGCAGATGGGGATCAAAGTCGGCAAGCCGAGCGTCGATCTTGCCGCGCTCATCAAGTACAAGGAGCAGAATGTCGACAGCAACGTCAAGGGCGTCGAGTTCTTGTTCAAGAAGAACAAGATCGAAACGTTTCACGGCGCCGGCTCGATCGTCGCGCCCGGCAAGGTCGAGGTGAAGAGCGCGGACGGCAAGGCGCAGACGCTGGAAAGCAAGAATATCGTCGTCGCCACCGGCTCGGATGTTGCGCGCCTTCCCGGCATCGACATCGACGAGACGCGCATCGTGTCCTCGACCGGCGCGCTCGAATTCGCCAAGGTGCCGCAGAAGCTGCTCGTCGTTGGCGCCGGCATCATCGGGCTGGAGCTTGGCTCAGTATGGCGGCGGCTCGGCGCCGAGGTGACGATCGTCGAGTTTCTCGATCACATCTTGCCCGGCATCGACGGCGAGGTGGCGCGCCAGTTCCAGCGCATTCAGCAGAAGCAGGGCATTGCCTTCAGGCTCTCCTCGAAAGTCACCGGCGTGGACGCTTCCGGCAAGGCGCTCAAGGTCAAGGTCGAGCCCGCCGGCGGCGGCAGTGCGGCGGAGACGGTGGAGGCGGATATCGTGCTCATAGCGATCGGCCGCGTGCCTTACACCGAAGGCCTCGGCCTCGATGCGGTCGGCGTGAGACGGGACAATCGCGGCCGCATCGTCGTCGATCCGCATTTCCGCACCAACGTCGCCGGCGTCTACGCCATCGGCGACGCCATTGCCGGCCCGATGCTCGCGCACAAGGCGGAAGAGGAGGGCGTCGCGGTCGCGGAAATTCTCGCCGGGCAGGCCGGCCACGTGAACTACGAGGTCATTCCGAACGTCGTCTACACGTTCCCGGAAATCGCCTGCGTCGGCAGGAGCGAAGAGGAGCTGAAAGAGGCCGGCATGGCCTACAATGTCGGCAAATTCCCCTTCGCCGCCAACAGCCGCGCCCGGGTGAACCTCGCGACCGACGGGTTCGTCAAAATATTGGCCGACGCCAAGACCGATCGCGTGCTCGGCGTGCACATCCTCGGACCCGACGCCGAAACGATGATCGCGGAAGCGGCGATCGCCATGGAGTTCGGCGCTTCCGCCGAGGATATCGCGCGCACCTGCCACGCCCATCCGACGCTGACCGAAGCGCTGAAGGAAGCGGCGCTGGCGGTCGCCAAGCGCGCGATCAATTTCTGAGACACCGGCGACGCGGGTCGTGACGCGCGCCGTCATTCAACGACGATCTTGACCTCGTCGCCGGTCTTCAGCTTCTCGCCCGGCTCGAGTCCGTTGAGCACGCGGAAGCGCTCCAATTGACGGTCGGTAACGGCCATTCGGCTCGCCAGCTTATCGACCGTTTCGCCGGGTCCGACGGTCACCACCTGCAGGCGCAGCGGCTTGGCGGCCTCGATCTCGGCAAGGCTCATGCGGCGGAACGTGCCGACCGACTCGCGGAAGATGCGGTCGACCTCGGGCGTGCGATGCTTGGCGGCAAAGATGAAGCGGTAGACGTCGCTGCCGAAGCGGATGGCGTAGAGCCGGAAGTCCCATTGGTCGCCCTTGGCGGCGGCGGTGGCGGCGGGAAAGCCGTTGATGGTGATGTCTTCGACGGTGGCGGGGTCGATATTCTCAATCCAACCGGAGGTGAGATAGGCCGCGAGCGTTTGCTCGGCGGGAACGCGTACCACGTCGAGACGCAGCGCCTGGCCGCCGCCACGTTTGACGCCGAGCACGGCTTGCGCCGTGTTGTCGAGCGTGAAGCCTTCGGGCGCGGTGAAGGTGAAGCCCAGCCGCGGATGCAGGAAGCGGCGGCCGCGCACGAAGCCTTCGCTCGGGTCCTCGCCGAACACGATGCCGTCGATGCCGGCGAGATAGGCATCCTTGTCGCGCGCGCCGCTGCGGGCCGGGGCGCCGTACTGACGGGCGTTGGCGAGCGCATTGGTGATCCGCTCCGGAGTCGCCGGATGCGAGGACAAAAAGTCCGGCGCGCGCGGATTGATGGCGCCATTTTGCTGCGGCTTGAGCGCGGAATTGTGCTCCATCGAGGTGAGGAATCGGACCGCGCCATAGGGGTCGTAGCCGGCGCGCGCGGCGATGCCGATGCCGATGGCGTCCGCCTCGAACTCCTGGGCGCGCGAGAAGCTGGCGAGCGCGAGCTTCGACTTGGCGAGCGCCAGCGCGCCCTCTTGCGGATCGGTGATGACGTCGGTGACCACGCGGTTCACCAGCGCGGTCTGGCGCGCCTGCTCCTCGCGGATCGCGGCGTGGCGCGCGATCACATGCCCCATTTCGTGGGCGAGCACGGAGGCAAGTTCGGATTCGTCATTGGCTAGGGCGATGAGGCCGCGCGTGACGTAAAGCTGACCCGAGGGCAGGGCGAAGGCGTTGATTGCCTGCGAATTGAGCATGGTGACCTTGTAATGCAGGTCGGGCCGCTCGGACGCCGCAACCAGGCGATCGACGGTGCGCTCGATCATGCTCTGCAGTCGGGGATCGTTATAGACGCCGCCATAGGCGGCGAGGATGCGCTGATGCTCACGCAGCGCCGCCGGAGACATGGCGGCTTCCGCTTCCGCGGACTTGGCCGGTGCCGGCAGCGAAGCCTGCGTCGCCATGGGCGGAGGCGCCCCGGCGCAGGCCGCAAGAATAAGCGCGGCCACGGCGACGCCCGCATGGGCAAGCCGAACGCGCACCGTCCCCATGACCCCCGATTTGATCACCGTCTTACCCGTCCATCGCTCGCGGCAATCACTCGCGGTCGATCAGCTCGATCTGCTCCGGGCGTGCCGCCTCGATCCACGGCCCGCCGCGCTCCTCGATCCATCCGCGCACCCGGACGCGCCGGCCCGCGAGCCTTTTCGGCTCGAGGCCCGCCGCCGTGAAGTTACGCGCGTTTCGCTTCAGGATCGTAACAGTGAAGTCCTCGGTCCACCGCCGCCCGAAATTCACATAGATTGTGGCGCCGCTTTCGCGCACCGACACCACCTTGCCCTCGACCAACGCGAAGCGGCCTCGCTCGGCCAGCACTTCGGCGGGGTTGGCGGCGTCGAGCAAGTCATAATACGAATTGGACCACAGGCCAAGCTTGGCCTCCCGCGCGGCGTTTTCGCGGCCGAGGAGTTCCGTGGCGCAGGCGCGATTGCCGACCCGGGTGCCGACGCGGGCAAGGCCGGCGGCGATCAGATCGGCCTCGACGGAACGCCCCCCGTCGCGCGGCGTGGCGGCGTAGGCCACGATCCGCCCGTAGCGATCGGTCGGAATCTCCGCGCGCCTGAGCACGATCTCGGCACCGGCGAGGAGCGCGGCAAGGCCGTCCTTCGCCGCCATGCCGCCCGGCGCAGCGTCCGTTTCCTGCGGCGCCGGCAGCGGTGGAACTTCGATCGCGGCGAGGCGGACCTCGCGGCCGTCGTCGAGCACGAAGGTGCGGCCGTCGATGACGCGGCGCGCGGTGCCGCGTGCGATCTCATCGCCGCCGCACGAGGTTGCGCGCTCCGGCTCGCTCTGCGCACCGGCGCAGAGACATCCGCACAGGATCGCGAATTGGGCCGCCAGTGCCGCAGCCAATACCCCATCCCGCCCGCCGATCATCGGCGTCGAGCGAAGGGCCGGAATGCGGCGGCACTGCGGCGGCGTCCGGCGCGTACCTCTCCCCGCCGCTGAGGAGAAGAGAGAAGCAACATGAGAGATTCGTTCCTTCAGCCCGCTTTACGCTTTATTGCGCCGGCTCGGGCTCCTTTCCCGGTCTCCGCCTATGCGGTTCTTTTCCCCGGGATCGGCAGCAGCATGGCCTTCCGGCCATCGATCTTCTTGCGGCCCTTCTTGGCAGGTGTGGCGCGCGCGCCTCGCACCACGCTCCGGAAGGCCGCCGCAAGCGCGGCAAGCGCATCGCGCGGCCGGCCGTCCTTGACCCTTGTGTGCAGCAAAACCGGCAAGCGCGGTAAGTCGGGAAGCCCGAGCTTGGGACCTACGTCAATTGCGCCGAACGGCAGCATGCGCGGCGCCAACGCGGCAACGCCGAGCCCGGCCGTGACGGCTGCAGCGACCGCAGCAACGCCGCCGCCGACGAAAATTTCCGTCCAGGGGACACCTGCCGCATCGAGAAGCTTGGCGGCCATCGCACGCACACCACACGGCTCGGCCAGTGTGGCAACCGGCAGCGGCTCGCCCGCGCGATGCCGCCAGCTTGGCGCTGCGAACCAGCCGAATTTTTCCTCGGTCAGAATTTCTCCGTCGCTCCGCCCGTTATGCAGGCGGACGATCACCGTGTCGAGTTCGCGCCGGTCGAAGCTTTGAATGAGGTCGCCCGACGATCCGATCCGGATGTCGATCAATAGCTGCGGGTCTTGCGCGTTCATGCGCGCGATCAACGCCGGGAGCTCCGGCCCCGCAACATGGTCGCTGATGCCGATGGTAAGGCGCTGCCGGGTCCCGGCAAATTCGGCAAGCGCGCGATCCTGTGCCTCCAGGAGTTCGCGCGCGTGTTCGAGGAAGGCTGCGCCGCGCGCCGAAAGCCGCACGTACCGGGGCGTCCGCTCGACGAGCCGGCAGCCGAGCCTCGCTTCGAGCCGCTTCAGCTTGAGGCTGATTGCGGCTTGCGTCGTCCGCATCGCTTCGGCCGCGCGGGTGAAGCTGTCGAGTTCGGCGATGCACACGAAAGCCGCAATGGCATCCAGGTCGAGCGGGCGTTCAATCATTTCTATACATTATCGCTGATATCAATATCCATAGCATACCAAAATAGCCGGACGGCATCTAATGTAAAGCCAGGACAAAATGAAAGGACCCGCGATGCCGCTCCTTCACATCTCGCTGCGCGCCGGAAAGCCGCAAGCCTACCGCCAGGCAATCTTCGACAGCCTTTACCGCGCGATGCGGGAAACATTCAACGTGCCCGAAGACGACCAGTTCATGACCATCACGGAGCATGACGTCGCGAACTTCCGCTACAGCGCGTCTTATCTTGACATCGCCCGAAGCGACGATCTCGTGCTGATCCAGATCGCCGCGAACAACACCCGCACCGTGGAACAGAAGAAAGCGCTGTTCCGGCGGATTGCGGAGTTGCTCGGCAAAAGCCCCGGCATCCGGCCGGAGGACGTGTTCGTGAACCTAGTAGAAGTGGCGAAAGAGAATTGGTCCTTCGGCCACGGCCTCGCGCAATACGCTTGAGGCGATGTCATGTTCGCGCTTGTCGCGGGCAACCGCGTCTTTGGTGCGGGCATTCGCCAAGTCGTGGATGGCCGAGAGAAGCCCGGCTATGACGAATCATACGAAAGCCGCGACGAAACGTAACCCGTCATCCTGAGGAGCGAGCGAAGCGAGCCTCGAAGGATGAAGGCCGAAGCGCCGAGGCCGCCGCCCTAAAGCGGTGCGGTGGTCCTTGAGAATTACCCCGCTTTGCGCTGTTTGGCGTGATTGCGCGCGGGCTTGCGGTGCTCCTCGCGGGCGGTTTCGCGCGTGCCTTTCGTGCCGGTTATCGGCAGCAGCATTTCCTTCTGGCCTTCGATTTTCTTGCGACCCTTTTTGGCGGGCGCGGTGCGCGTGGCGCGGCCGCCGGCATCCGCCTGCACGGAGCGGCGCAGCGCATCCATGAGATTGATGACTTTGCCGGTCGGCTGCTCCTTCGGAATTTCGATCTTTTCACCCTTGGCTTTTTTCTCGATCAGCTCCTGCAAGGCGCGCTCGTAATGGTCCTCGAATTCCTGCGGCTTGAAATGCCCGCTTTTGGTCTCGACGATATGCCGCGCCAAATCCATCATGTCCTTGGTCAGCTTCACGTTTGGTATGTCGTCGAAATACTCGCCGGCGTTCCGCACCTCATAGGGAAAACGCAAGAGCGTGCCCATGAGCCCCTTGCCGCGCGGCACCATGGCGATGACATGCTCGCGGCTCGTGAGCACCACGCGGCCGAGCGCCACCATCTTCATTTGTTCGATGACGTTGCGGATGACGACGAAGGCGTCCTGGCCGACCTTGCCGTCGGGCGCGATGTAATAGGGGCGGATGTTGTAGAGTTCGTCGATCTCGTCGCGGGGCACGAACTCGTCGATGTCGATGGTCTTAGTGCTTTCGAGCGCGATCGATGCCAGTTCCTCGTCGGTGATCTCGACGTATTCGCCCTTGGCGACCTCGTAACCCTTGATGATCTGGTCCGACGGCACTTCCTCGCCGGTCTCCTCGTCGACCTTGCGATAGCGGACGCGGTTGCCGGTCTCGCGGTTGAGCTGATTGAAGCTGATCTTCTCGCGCTCGGAGGTCGCCGGATAAAGAGCGATCGGGCAGGAAACGAGCGAAAGCCGCAAATAGCCTTTCCAATACGCACGCGGGGCCACGGTTAACTCCTCAACTTGTGCAACGGAACACCAACGATAGGAAGGATAGCGCGTTCCGGCCGCGGGGTGGAGACACGCGAGCGCAACGTTTCCGGTTTGTTCCAAAAGCCACGGCTTCTAAGGTGCGATCATTGCACCCCCGATGAGCGGCTCGGGATTCAATGATCGCCGCCGCTCATCAGGCCGTCTTTTGCTCGCTCAGGCCCAGTTCCTTGATCGTCTCGTCGCGCATGATGAACTTCTGCACCTTGCCGGTCACGGTCATCGGGAAAGCATCGACGAATTTGATGTAGCGCGGAATTTTGTAATGCGCGATCTGGCCCTTGCAGAAGTTTTGCACCTCTTCGGCGCTGGCGCTGGCGCCGGGCTTGAGCTTCACCCAGGCGCAGAGCTCCTCGCCGTACTTCAGGTCGGGCACGCCCACGACCTGGACTGCTTCGATCTTGGGGTGCCGGAACAGAAATTCCTCGACCTCGCGCGGATAGACGTTCTCGCCGCCGCGGATCACCATGTCCTTGATCCGGCCGACGATGTTGCAATAGCCCTCCTCGTCGATCGTGGCGAGGTCGCCGGTATGCATCCAGCCGGCGCGATCGATCGCTTCCGCGGTCTTTTCCTCGTCGCCCCAATAGCCGAGCATCACCGAATAGCCGCGCGTGCAGAATTCGCCGGACGTGCCCGGCGGCACGACATGGCCGTCGCCGTCGATGATCTTGATCTCGACATGGGGGTGCACGCGGCCGACGGTCGAGACGCGGCGCTCGAGCGGATCGTCGCAGGACGTTTGCGTGCTCACCGGGCTCGTTTCGGTCATGCCGTAGGCGATGGTCACGTCGCGCATGTTCATCTCGTTGACGCAGCGCTTCATCACCTCGATCGGGCAGGGCGAGCCGGCCATGATGCCGGTGCGCAGCGAAGCAAGATTGAAACGCTTGAACTCCGGATGGCCGAGCTGGGCGATGAACATCGTCGGCACCCCGTAGAGCGTCGTGCAACGCTCGGCCTCGACCGCGTCCAGCGTCGTCAGAGGATCGAAGCCTTCGGACGGATAGACCATGGCGGCGCCGTGGGTGATGCAGGCCAAATTGCCGAGCACCATGCCGAAGCAGTGATAAAGCGGCACCGGTATGCAGACGCGGTCGCGATCGGTCAGGCGCAGCGCCTCGCCGATGAAATAGCCGTTGTTGAGGATGTTGTGATGGGTGAGCGTCGCTCCCTTGGGAGCGCCGGTGGTGCCGCTGGTGAATTGGATGTTGATCGGGTCGTCGAATTGCAGCTTGGCCGCCAGTTCCGTGAGCACGGCGCGATGGCGCTCGCCGCCCATGCCGAGCACGTCGTCGAAACGCAGGAAGCCGCGCGCCTCGCCTTCGCCGATGCGAATGAGCGTGGTCAGCGCCGGCAGGCGCTTGGCCTGCAATCTGCCCGGAGCGCTGCGGTCGATCTCCGGCGCCAGCTCGCGCAGCATGCCGACATAGTCGCTCGCCTTGAACTCATTGGCGGTGACGAGCGCCTTGCAGCCGACCTTGTTGAGCGCGTAGTCCAGCTCGGAGAGCCGGTAGGAGGGATTGATGTTGACCAGGATAAGTCCGGCCTTGGCGGTGGCGAATTGCGTGATCGCCCATTCGGAATTGTTCGGCGACCAGATGCCGACGCGATCACCCGGCACAAGGCCGAGCGCCAGCAGTCCCGCGGCAAAGGCATCGACCTTGGCTTTGAGCTCGCCATAGCTCCAGCTTACGTTCTGCTGGCGCACGATGAGCGCGTCCCGATCGCTCCAGCGCGCTGCCGCCTTGTCGAAATGCACGCCGATGGTGTCGCCGATGAGCGGCTCGCTCGATGCGCCATGGACGTAGCTTTGGGTCAATTTGGCCATAACTTCCTCCCGAGGACACCGTTCGACGCGCCGGCCGGACTTGTGGTCGTCCGCTCTCACGCCCATGTCCGCTCCGGAGTTTCCGATAAAGAGCGCCCCCGTGCCATCTGATTTAGCGTCGCGGCGCACCTTGGCGGTCGCGGCTCGATGTGGAACTATGGCGCGTTCCCGCCCGTGGTCCCGTAGCTCAGCCGGATAGAGCAGCGGTTTCCTAAACCGAAGGTCAGAGGTTCGAGTCCTCTCGGGACCGCCAACAAATAAAATCAAAGCCTTAGCCCGTGGGGCTCTTGACCCGTGGTGGATCGAATAGGGGGTAGTCCCCTGTGACGTACCGTTCGACGGGACGAGACTCAACGTACCGCGTTGCGGTACGTTGAGTCGGCGACCAGGAGCTTTGCCGACAAGCGTACGGCAGCCATCTTCGCGGGCTATGCCGTCCGCAATCTGTCGTCGCAGATACAGAGCCGTGCCCGCGCAAAGCTTCTGGCGATCGACAACTCGACGATCTGCGCGTGCCGCCGGGCGATCGTCTGGAAATGCTGCATGGGAATCGGCAGGGCCAGCACAGCATTCGGATCAACGATCAATGGCGGATTTGCTTCGTTTGGCAAAGCGGCGAGGCCCAGGACGTCGAAATCGCCGACTACCATTGAGGAGGCGGAAATGACAATCAAGCGTGAAGAGCTGAACAAGCGGCAAGTTGATTTCTCGGATGTGCGTTCCGGCCGCCGCCTGCCGCCGGTGCATCCGGGCGAGATCCTGCGCGACGAGTTCCTGGTGCCATTGGGCATCAGCGTTTATGAGTTGGCGAACGCCATCAAGGTGCCGCGCTCGCGGGTGAACGATATCGTGCTGGGCCGCCGCGCCATGACGACCGACACCGCGCTGCGCCTGGGCCGGTACTTTGGCACCACGCCGGAGTTCTGGATCAACCTGCAGGCGCTCTATGACCTGGACGTGGCCGGCCGCACCGTGCGCGGCCGGATCGAGCGCGAGGTGAAGCCGCGCGCCGCATAGCGTGCGTCCGGTCGCGCGTTCCGCGATCATGCAGTGGAAAGTGCCAGAATCCCGATCCCGCTGCGCCCGGGACGTCTGCAATCGGGTCTTCGCCCCCTGCGCCACGCCTGCGGATGATTTCGGCGACAAGCGCACGCCACTCTCGGGCGTGAGACCGTCACCCGTGCCGCCGACCGATTCGCGTTGCCGGCGGCGGTGTGGCGCGTCCGAGGAAGGCGAGAATCGGTTTTCCATCCAAACGCGCGATAAAACAAGAATCCGGACTGGGACGATAATTCGAAGATCGTCTCCACTCCGGTCATCAGCTTTTCACCTCGACGCTTACGCGCCCTTCACCTCGATCTGCACGTCGACGTTGCCGCGCGTGGCGTGCGAATAGGGGCAGATTTTCTCGTGTGCTTCCTTGGCGAGCGCCGCCAATTCCGATTGGGCCAAGCTTGAGTCTTCGACCCGAAGCTTCACCGCAAGCCCAAAGCCGCCGCCGTCGCGTGGGCCGATCGAGACGTCCGCCGTGACGCGGGCCTTGGTGGCGTCCTTTTTGTGCTGTTTGGCCACGAAATCGAGCGCCCCGCCGAAACAGGCTGCGTAGCCGGCCGCAAACAAATGCTCCGGCGTCGTCGTGCCGGGCTTGCCTGGTCCGCCCATGGCTTTCGGCACCGACAGGTCCGCGCGAACCGATCCGTCGCGGGCTTCCGTATGACCGTTGCGTCCGCCGGTCGCGGTGGCGGTGGCGGTAAATAGCGGCTTGATGGTGTCCATCGCGTTGCTCCGATCGTTCGAGAAGATGACAGGTCAGGGGCCTATCGTCCGGGATTGTCGCATGTTCATCCCGTCCCCGGCGACTGGGAAAATCCGTCGCGTCACTCCGCCGCCTTACGCGTTTCGAAGAACCGGTTCGCCGGCCGCGGCAGGCCGAGATTTTCGCGCAAGGTCGTGCCCTCGTAGTCGCGCCGGAACAGCCCGCGCCGCTGCAGCTCCGGTACCACATGATTGACGAAATCATCGAGCCCGCCGGGCAGGTAGGGGAACATGACGGTGAAGCCGTCGCAGGCTTCGGTCGCGAGCCATTGCTCCATTTCGTCGGCGATGGTTTTTGGCGTGCCGACCATGGCGAGGCCGGCATAGCCGCCGAGCCGCTGCGCAAGCTGGCGGACGGTGAGCTTTTCCCGTTTCGCGACTTCGATCACCCGCTCGCGCGCGCTTTTGCTGGCGTTGCTCTCGGGGATTTTTTCCGGCAGCGGCTTGTCCGGGTCGAAGCGCGAGGCGTCGTGGCCGAGCGCGATCGACAACGAGGCGATGGCGTTGTCGTAGTAGACGAGACTGTCGAGCCGCGCCCGCTTGGCGCGCGCTTCTTCCGCCGTCTCGCCGACGACGACGAAGCAGGCCGGCATGATTTTCATGTGTTTGCGCGCGCGGCCGACCCTTTCCATTCGCGCCTTCACGTCGGCGTAGAATTCGCGCCCGGCGGCGATGTCGCTCGGCGGAGTGAACACCGCTTCCGCGGTCTCGGCCGCGAGCTGGCGGCCGGAATCAGACGCGCCGGCCTGGACGATGACCGGCCAACCCTGAACGGGGCGGGCGATGTTGAGCGGTCCGCGCACCGAGAAGTATCTGCCCTTGTGATTGGGCACGTGCAGCTTGTCGGGATCGAAATAAAGGCCTTGATCGACATCGCGGATGAAGGCGTCGTCGGCCCAGGAATCCCACAGGCCGGTGACCACGTCATAGAATTCGCGCGCGCGGCGATAGCGCTCGCCGTGCTCCATGTGGTCGGTCATCCCGAAGTTCAACGCCGCGTCCGGATTGGAGGTGGTGACGATATTCCAGCCGGCGCGGCCGCCGCTGAGATGGTCGAGCGAGGCAAAGCGCCGCGCCACGTGATAGGGCGCGTCGAAGGTGGTCGAGCCGGTGGCGATAAGCCCGATATGCTCGGTGACCATGGCCAAGGCCGACAGCAGCGTGAACGGCTCGAACGACGTGACCGTGTGGCTGTGCTTGAGCGCGTCGAGCGGCATGTTGAGCACCGCCAGATGATCGGCCATGAAGAACGCATCGAATTTGGCCTGCTCCAGCGTTTGCGCGAAGCGCTTGAGATGGGCCAAGTTGAAATTGGCGTCCGGGAAAGCGCCGGGATAGCGCCAGGCCCCCGTATGGATGCTCGCCGGCCGCATGAAAGCGCCGAGATGGAGTTGACGTGAAGCGCTCACTGCCGCCTCTTTCTTAGCCTCCAAGATGGGACTTTAACTTCAAGGCGTCATCTGCTTCAAATGAGCGCGGGGCGGCGGATTTTGCCATTCTCGGCTCCGCTCCAGGGCGATTACAATTCAGGAGAGTGCCGTGGGCAAGGTACGCTATCTCAATCCGCAGGCTTTATTCGCGCCGCCCCTCGGCACGTTGTGCTCGTCGTTTCCAGACTCGCCCTCGACGGACTTCCGTGCGAGATCGATGCAGTGGCAGTGCTGCCGGAGAAGTGATACAGGCTTTGAGTGATTACCAAGGTTTGGGGGGCTTCGTGCGCGCCGCAATGAGGACGGCATGAGCTCTCGGTCCTTCCGACGTCGGCTCGGTGGGGCGGCTTAAGGGTCGGAGCGAACGCAACAGGGTGCGGAGGCGTGCATGAAGAAGTTTCTTGCCGGAATATGTGCGGCGGGTGTTTGGGCGTTGGCCGGCGCGGCGGCCCATGCCGCCGACCTCAAGATCGCGCTCATCTACAGCAAGACCGGCCCGCTCGAGGCCTATGCCAAGCAGACCGAAACCGGGCTGATGCTGGGCTTCGAGTACCTCACTCACGGGACCATGATGCTCGACGGGCGCAAGATCGTGGTTCTGCCGAAGGACGATCAGGGCAAGCCTGACGTGGCGAAATCACTCCTCGAGCAGGCCTACGCGGACGACAATGTCGATCTTGCCATCGGCACCACCTCGTCGGGCGCGACGCTGGCCATGTTGCCCGTCGCCGCGGATGCCAAGAAACTCCTGATCGTCGAGCCGGCGGTCGCCGACTCGATCACCGGCGATCGATGGAACCGTTATATTTTCCGCACCGCCCGCAACTCCTCTCAGGACGCGCTCGCCGCCGCGGTCGCGCTCGGCAAAGGCGACGTCTCGATCGCGATGTTGGCGCAGGACTACGCCTTCGGCCACGACGGTGTCGCGGCGTTCAAGACGGCGCTGGCGGAGGCGCACAGCAACGCCAAGGTCGTGTTCGAGGAATACGCGCCGTTTTCCACCACCGATTTCACCGCCTCGGCGCAGCGTCTGTTCGACGCGCTTAAAGATCGGCCGGGCCAAAAAATCATCGCCATCATCTGGGCCGGCCCCAATCCGGTTATCAAGATCGCCGATCTCAAGCCCGAACGTTACGGCATCGCGCTGGCGCCCGGCGGCAACATCCTTCCGGTCATGCGGCAGTGGCGGCAGTTGGCCGGGGTTGAGGGCACGATCTACTACTATTACGGCTTCCCGAAGAATCCGATGAACGACTGGCTCGTCGCCGAACACGAGAAGCGCTTCCACATGCCGCCCGATTTCTTCACCGCCGGCGGCATGGCGGCGGCGAGCGCCGTTGTCACGGCGATCAAGAAAGCCGGCGGCACCGATACCGAGAAGCTGATCGCCGCCATGGAGGGCATGGAATTCGACACGCCCAAGGGCAAGATGATTTTCCGCAAGGAGGATCATCAGGCGCTGCAACCCATGTACGTGTTCAAGATCAAGGCCAACGGCGCAAACGAGTGGGATCTTCTCGATCTGGTCCGGGAAATTTCGATCGCGGAGCTGCCGTTGCCGATTCGCAACAAGCGGTGAAATGGCGACGCAGCCGGCGGCAGCGATCGAGACGCGTGATCTCAGCATCAGCTTCGGGGGTCATGTCGCCGTCAACGCGGTCAGCTGCGCGTTCCATGCCGGCACGCTGACCGCGATCGTCGGTCCGAACGGCGCCGGCAAGACCACGTATTTCAACCTGATCTCGGGTCAGCTCAGAGCCACCGCCGGCCGCGTGTTGTTCAAGGGTGCGGACATCACCGCGCTGGCGCCATCACGGCGGGCGCGAGCCGGGCTCGGCCGCGCATTCCAACTGACGAACCTGTTTCCCAATCTCAGCGTGCACGAGAACGTGCGGCTGGCGGTGCAAAGCCGCCTCGGCAGGGGGCTCGATCTGTTGCGCACCTGGACCCGGCACAGCGCGCTGATCGAGGAGGCCGACGACATTATCCGTCAGGTCGGGCTATCGGCGCGCCGCACACTGCGCGCCCGGCTCCTTCCGCACGGCGACCAGCGCAAGCTCGAAGTCGCGATCCTGCTCGCGCTCAGACCGGAGGTTTTCCTGTTCGACGAACCGACTGCCGGCATGAGCGTCGACGAGGTGCCGGTCATTCTCGACCTCATCCATGCGATCAAGGGAAACCGCGATCGGACCATCATTCTGGTCGAGCACAAGATGGACGTGGTGAGCTCGCTCGCCGACCGGATCGTCGTGCTGCACAACGGCGAACTCGTCGCCGACGGCGATCCGGCGAGCGTGATGGCGCTTCCGATCGTGCAAGAGGCCTATCTCGGAGCGGCGAATGTCTGAGCGCGCGCCACTGCTCACGCTCAACGGCGTCAACACCCATATCGGGCCATACCACATCTTGCAGGGCGTCGACCTCGAAGTGCCGCGCGGCGCGCTCACCATGCTCTTGGGTCGCAACGGCGCCGGCAAAACCACGACGCTGCGCACCATCATGGGGCTCTGGCACGCCTCGGCCGGCTCCGTGCGTTTCGACGGCGCCGACATCACGGCGTGGGCCACCCCCGACATCGCCCGGGCCGGCATCGCCTATGTGCCGGAGAACATGGGTATCTTCGCCGATCTGACGGTGCGCGAGAATCTCCTGCTGGCGGCGCGTTCCGGCCCGATCGACGCGGCGCGGCTGCGCTGGATCTTCGGCCTGTTCCCGGCGCTGGAAAAATTCTGGTTGCTGGCGGCGGGCGTGCTGTCCGGCGGACAAAAGCAGATGCTCTCGATCGCCCGCGCCATCATCGAGCCGCGCAAGCTGTTCCTCATCGACGAGCCGACCAAGGGACTCGCGCCCGCCATCATCGCCAACATGATCGCGGCGTTCCATGAGCTGAAAAAGTCGTCGGACACCACCATCCTCGTCGTCGAGCAGAATTTCCTGTTCGCCAAATCGCTCGGCGATGCCGTAGCGGTCATGGACAACGGCCGGGTGGTGCATGCCGGCGCCATGACGGCGCTCGTCGCGGACCGCGATCTGCAGCAGCGGCTCCTGGGCCTCAGCCTGGACCGCAACCAATGACGACGCGCGTCGAGCAGGCCCTTCCGCCGCGGCGGCGCGATCTGGCGCCGATCCTCCTGGTGCCGCTCGTTGCACTCGCGGCGCTGCCGCTGGTTGGCTCGCTCTCGACCTGGGTGACGCTGACCCTGGCCGGACTCGCCATGGGGATGATCATCTTCATCATCGCTTCGGGCCTCACCCTGGTGTTCGGCCTGATGGACGTGCTCAACTTCGGCCACGGCGCGTTCATCTCGATCGGCGCCTATACCGCCGCGGTGCTGGCGCCGTCGCTGTCCGGCCTCATCCGGGCCGATTCGCTCGCTCTCAACCTCATCGCCTTGCTGGCGTTGATCGCGCTCGCCATGGCGGTGACCGGCGTGCTCGGCTACGCGTTCGAGCGCATCATCATCATGCCGGTCTACCGCCAGCATCTCAAACAGATCCTGGTCACCATCGGCGGCCTGATCGTCGCCGAGCAGATCATCATCGCGGTGTTCGGGCCGGTGTTGATCGTGCTGCCGTTGCCGACGGCGTTCCGCGGCTCGTTGGTGTTCGGCGACATCGCCATCGAGCGCTACCGGCTGATCGCGGTCGTCGTCGGGCTCGTGATTTTCGCGGCCATGGTGCTCATTCTCGACCGCACGCGAATCGGACTCTTGATCCGCGCCGGCGTCGAGAACGGCGAAATGGTCGAGGCGCTCGGCTACCATATCCGCCGGCTGTTCGCGGGCGTGTTCATAGCCGGCTCGGCGCTCGCCGGACTCGGCGGCGTGATGTGGGGCTTTTACCGCGAGGCGCTCACGCCCGGCATGGGCATGGACGTCATGGTGCTGGTCTTCATCGTGGTGGTGATCGGCGGGCTCGGCTCGGTGGGCGGCTGCTTCATCGGTTCGCTGCTGGTGGCGGTGGTGGCGAACTATACCGGCTTCCTGGCGCCGAAGCTCGCGCTCGGCTCCAATATCCTGCTCATGGCGCTGATCTTGCTCTGGCGCTCGCGCGGCCTTTATCCGGTGGCGAAGAGATGAGCATCCTGCGCGCGATTCTGTCGGGCGACCCGCCGCGCGGACGGCCGCTGGCGCTGGTGCTCACGGCGATTTTCGTCGGCCTCGCCTTCGCGCCGTTGCTGTTTCCCGGCATCGGGGCGCTGAATGTCGCCGCCAAGATCTGTTATTTCGTGGTGCTCGCCGCGAGCTATGATCTGCTGCTCGGCTATACCGGCGTCGTGTCGTTCGCCCACACGATGTTCTTCGGCATCGGCGGCTACGGCGCCGGACTGGCGCTCTACGATCTCGGTCCCTCGTGGAGCTCAATCCTCATCGGCACCGGCGCAGCGCTCCTCGTCGCCATCGCGCTCGCGCTGGTGATCGGTCTGTTCTCATTGCGGGTGCGCGCCATCTTCTTCGCCATGATTACGCTCGCGGTCGCCAACGCCTTCTCGATCCTCGCCTCGCAACTGAGCTCGTTTACCGGCGGCGAGGACGGCTGCACCTTTCGCCTGCCGGAATTGCTGCGGCCGGGATTTCGCCTCGTTGCGGGCCCGTTCGCGATCAGCGGGCGGCTCATCAGCTATTATCTGGTGTTCTTCGCCGCGCTCATCTTGTTTCTGCTGATGCTGCGCATCGTCAACTCGCCGTTCGGCCGCGTGCTGCAGGCGATCCGCGAGAACGAGTTCCGCGCCGAGGCGCTCGGCTATCGCACCATGGTCTATCGCTCGATCGGTAATTGCCTGGCGGCCGCAGCCGCCGCTTTGGCGGGCGTGCTCTCGGCCCTATGGCTGCGCTATACCGGGCCGGCGGTGACGCTCTCCTTCGACATCATGCTCGACATTCTGCTGATGGTGGTGATCGGCGGCATGGGCACGCTCTACGGCGCGGTGATCGGCGCAACGATCTTTGTGCTCGCCGAAACCTATCTGCAGAGCCTGATGGCGGCGCTGAACCACGCGACCGAAGGCCTTCCGCTCCTTCCGCTCCTGTTCCATCCGGACCGCTGGCTGTTGTGGCTCGGCGTCCTGTTCGTGCTCAGCGTCTATTTCTTTCCGGCGGGAATTGTGGGCGGGCTGCAGAAGCGTCGATAGCGGATTATCTCGCCAGCGCGTCGGCGCCGGCCTTGGCGACTTGCGCATCCTGCGAGGACAGTGCGCCGGAGACGCCGACCGCGCCGATGATCTTGCCATCGACAACGACCGGTATCCCGCCTTCGAGTGGCGTGATGTCCTTGACGGCGAGCAGGCGCAGCCCGGCGCCGCCGGCGGCGATGGCATCGTCGAGCGCCTTGCTCGGCCGTTTGAACTCGAGCGCCGTGCGCGCCTTGCCCTCGGACGCGCCGATGGAGGCGAGCTGGGTGTTGTCGATCTTGTGGAACATCACCAGATTGCCGCCGCTGTCGAGGATGGTGATCGCCACCTGCCAGGAATTCTTCGCCGCCTCGAGCTCCGCCGCCGCCATTGCGCGCTTGGCCTGATCAAGTGTGATCGGAGGTCCATAGGGCAGCGTCGCCGCCGACGGCTGCTGCTGAGGAGCGGGCTGCTGGGCCAACGCCGATCCGGCCGCCATTGCAAACGCGGCCAACGCGCAGGCGAGCGCGAGCATCCGGGACATCTGCAGCACCTCCTCTCGGCTATGCCGCTTGGCGCGGCGCCGCCGCACAATAGGCGGCAAAATCGGCCGGTGGAAGCGGCTCCACGTACCGCCGGCAATGCGCGCGGGGACGAAGCTCGGCGCGAATGGGCGCTCGGCAAAACGTGATCAGATAGGTGCTGCGTTGCGCCCCCGCCGCCCCTATATTGGCCTTCGCCAGCGCAGGACACGCCGACATGTTCTCGTTTTTCAACAAGGTCGAAATGCCGAGCGCCGATGCCGCGCTGCCGGGGCGGCCGACGCCCATCCCAACGGCCCGGCAGCATTTCGTCAACGGCCGGACGCTCAAGGGCCCCTATCCCGAGGGGCTCGCCTTAGCGATGTTCGGCCTCGGTTGCTTCTGGGGCGCCGAGCGCAAGTTCTGGGAGCTCGGCGGCGTCTACGTGACCGCGGTCGGTTACGCCGGCGGCTACACGCCCAACCCCACCTACGAGGAGGTGTGCAGCGGGCGCACCGGCCACAACGAGGTCGTGCTCGTGGTCTACGACCCCAACAGAATTTCCTACGAGCGCCTGCTCAAGGTCTTTTGGGAAAGCCACGACCCGACCCAGGGCATGCGCCAGGGCAACGATATCGGCACGCAATACCGTTCCGGCATCTATGTGTTTTCGCCGGCGCAGCGCGCCGCCGCCGAGGCGTCGCGGTCGGCCTATGCCAAAGCGTTGGCGGCCGAGGGCATGGGGGCAATTACGACCGAGATCCGCGACGCGCCGCCTTTCTATTTTGCCGAGGATTATCACCAGCAATATCTGGCAAAGAATCCGCAAGGCTATTGCGGCCTCGGCGGCACCGGCGTGAGCTGCCCGATCGGCACCGGCGTTGGCGCCTCTGCCTCCGGCTGATGGTGGCGGCCCACTACGATGGCGCGGCATCGCCGGCGTCGACCTTATTGACGACACAAGCCGATTAAGCTCTCACTCGTCGTCCGGTCTCTTGCCGCGTCGCGTCGCGGCCGGAATGACGGAGAGGGTTCCATGCAGCGGAGCGAACGCGGCATCCAAGCGGCGATGTTTCTTTCCCGATGGCTGTTGGCGCCGTTCCTGCTCGGTCTATTCTGCTGCCTCATTCTGCTGATCTATCGTTTCTTCGCCGATCTTTACGGGCTTGCCATCCAGCTTCCGAACCTGGGCTGGCACGACCTTGTCGTCGGCGTGCTCAGCCTGATCGATATCGCGCTGACCGCCAATCTCGTCCTCATCGTGATCTTCTCCGGTTATGAGAACTTCATCTGCAAGATCGAAGTAAAGGAGCGGTCTGACTGGCCCGAAGCCCTCATCGACGTGGATTTTGGCGCGCTCAAGCAGAAGCTCTTGGGCTCGATCGTCGTCATCGCCGCCGTCGATGCGCTCGCCTGGTATCTCGACCTCGAAAAATATACCGATACGTCGAAACTGGGATGGGCGATCGCCTTCCCGCTGATGCTCGTCGCCGCGATGCTCCTGCTCGCCGTCGCCGACCGGCTCGGGCGCCATACCGATAAAAGCCGCGAGTAATCGCCGGGCGCCGCTGCCCGGTGAGGAATTGTTAACCATACCGGGCGTTAATCGGACCTCAAGGTTCGCTCGAATGGGCCGGATTGCGCGCATGCGGGTCACCCGCTTTCTCATGATGGTGTTGGCGGTCGCATTTGCCGCCGCGGGATGCGCACAGCAGCCGATCACGCCACTCCAGGTTGCGTCCGCGGCTCCGCCGCCCAGCATCGATAATATGGTCTATGGGCCGGCCGCCGCGTCGGCGCCCGCTCCGCTCCCTTCGGAGCAGGCGGCGGCGGCGCGTGGTCTCTTCATGACCGCTTCGCTCCCGCCGAGGTCGGGGACGCCGGCGCCCGTCGTGACGGCCGCAACGCTCCCACAGGGAACGGCGGCAACAGGGTCCATCGCCCATCCGCCCGCTCTCAATGAGGGGCCCTATACGCTCGATTCAGGCGACCGGCTTCGCATCGTGGTGTTCGGTCAGGAGGGCCTGACCAATTCCTACGCCGTCGACGCCAGCGGCCATATCGCCATGCCGCTCATCGGCTCGGTGCTGGCGCGTGGGGCGACGACCGACGAACTGTCGAGCCGCATCGCCGACAAGCTGCGCCAAGGGTTCATCCGCGAGCCGCACGTAGCGGTCGAAATCGAAGCCTACCGGCCGTTCTTTATCCTCGGCGAAGTCACCCAGCCGGGCCAATACCCCTACGTCGCCGACATGACGGCGGAGACCGCCGTGGCGATCGCCGGCGGATTCACGCCGCGGGCGTTCCGCCGGACCGTCACCTTGAATCGCATCGTCAGCGGGCAGCAGGTGCGCATGACCGTGCCGGTCACTTATCCGCTGCGACCCGGCGACACGATCAACGTGCAGGAGCGCTGGTTCTGATCGGAAGCCTGAAATTGGAATTCAGAAGTTGACGTCTGGCTTCGAACGCCGACGTCCCACTTCTGATTTCCGCCTTCCGGATTTTACCTCTTCATGTTCGTTTGTAGGAACGCGATCGAGCGCCGCCAGGCGACCTTGGCGGCGGCTTCGTTATAGCTGCCGCGCTCGTCGCAATTGAAGCCGTGCTGCGCGTCGGGATAGACGTAGATTTCGCAGTCGCGGCCGCATTTTTGCTTGATCGTCTCGACGTCGCTCATCGGGATCGACGCGTCCTTTTCGCCGAAATGCAGCTGCGTCGGTACTTTCGGTTTCTCGTTGGCGTTCTTGGCGATCTGGCCGCCGTAATAGCCGATGGCGGCCGACAGGCCGTTGAGCTTGGCGGCGGCGAGGAACGCGATGGTGCCGCCCATGCAGAAGCCGATGATAGCGACCGGTCCGTCCTTCTTCAGCACGTCGATGGCCGCCTGCACGTCGCGCATCATCGCCGCCCAATCCGGATTGGCGACGAATTTGCGGGCGTTGGCGATCTCGTCTGGCGAATAGCCGCTCTCGAAATTCGGTTGCTGACGATCGAACAAAGCCGGCGCCACGGCCGCATAGCCCTCGCCGGCGAGGCGATCGCACACGGTGCGGATGTGATGATTGACGCCGAAAATCTCCTGAATGACGACGATGCCGCCCTTGGCCGGGCCGCTCGGTTCGGCGCGGTAGGCGCCGAGCTTGAAGCTGTCCGACGCCGTGAGTGTGAATTGCTTACCCAAGATGATCCTCCTTCGCGTGACAATGCTCACCCCGCAAGCCTGCCTAACATAGATCGTCGCGGATGTCGCTTGAGTGGCGGCAAGCGGAGCCGGACACGCGCTTGTCTGTTCAGCGCCGACCGGCGGTCACGCCCGGCAACTCATCCAGCAGGATGTCTCTTAGCCGGACAACGGCCTGCGAAGGATTGCCTTCCGCGGCATAGAGTGAGAGTTCGATGTGCGGCAGTTTCGGCAAGCCATTTGACCTGCCCAATACTGCGAGCTGCGCCGGCACACCAAGCGCGGTGCGGACGGTGATCCCAAGGCCCGCTGCCGCCGCAGCCCACAAGCCGCTGAGGCTCGGAGAGGTGAAGGCAAGCCGCCACGGCCGCTTCGCCTTTTCGAGGGCTTCGATACCCGGCTGTCGGAACACGCAGGGTGGCTCGAACAAGGCGAGGGGAATTTTTTCGCCTTGCGCGTAAGAATTGCCTTTCTGACCGATCCAAGCCATCGGCAGCCGTCGCACGGTGATGGCGTTGGGGAGCGGCGGCGGGCTTCCCCAAAGCAGCGCGAGATCGAGACCGCCATGTGCAATGCGATCGACGAGTTTATGCGTCCGGTCGACGCGCGCTTCGATCAGCACCGACGGATGCGTGCGGGTAAAACGTGCCAGCACGCCGGGCAACCAGGTATCGCCAAAGTCCTGCGGTACGCCGAACCGCACCGAGCCTTCGACCGATATGCCGCGCGCGACCGCCACGGCCTGATCGTTCAGCTCAAGGATGCGTCGTGCGTAGCCGAGGACAACGTCACCTGCGTCGGTGAGAGCAAGGCTCCGCCCTTGGCGGCGAAACAACGGCCGGCCGATGCGCTCTTCCAGCTTGCGCATTTGCAGACTTACCGCGGACTGCGAACGCCCCAGCCGGTCCGCCGCCTTGCCGAAACCGCCGAGATCCATCGCGACGGCCAGCGTCCGCAGAACGTCCATATCGAGATTCGCCAGCAGCATAATGCTTCAATTCGACAAAAGTGTTGCTTCAACATTATCAATTTTTCTAAAGAGGCGCAAGGCATTATATTGTCGCTGAAGCCGCCGGACGCGGTCCCTTCGACGGAGCAATCAATGCCGCTTATTCGGATTTCGCTGCGCGCCGGCAAGCCCGCGGGCTACGCGCGCGCGATCGCAGACAATGTCTATGAAGCGTTGCGTGAAACGTTCAACGTGCCGGCACATGACTTTTTTGCGACCATCAGCGAGCACGACCAGAACGACTTCATCTACGACCGGGAATACTTCAACATCGCGCGCACCGACGATCTGGTGTTTATCCAAATGACGGTGAGCAATACCCGCACCGTCGAGCAGAAGAAGGCGCTTTACCGCCGTATCGTCGAACGGCTCGCAAAGGGGCCGGGCCTGCGCCCGCAGGACGTATTCATCAATCTGGTCGAAGTCGCCAAGGAGAACTGGTCGTTCGGCCTGGGCGAGGCGCAATATGCGTAGCCCGGTCCTCCACGCCGCGCCGGCGCCGAGTGTGGCCGCCGTCGTATCGGTGTCTTTATCGCGCTGCTCGTGCCGGCGGCCGCGGTTTCGTTCCTGCTGGAATCGCCGTGGCACGCCATCCCGTCGAACGTCTTGGACGGCTTGACGTCTCCGGCGAGCTTCGGTCGCGAACGACCTATCGTTCCTCCGCGGGCAAGATCGGGTGCCGCGATCGATGCCGGCTCTTGTTCAAGCCGGCTGAATTGTCGGCACGGCGACCGGATCGCGCCTCTTCGCGCGTGACGACGATGAAGTCGGTGCCCTCGCCGGTTTCCTCGCCGAGGCCCTGGTCGGAAACGATGAGCGAAGAGCCCGGGACGATCAATGCCGAAATCCGGTTGATCGCGTCCTGGGGAATTTGGATCCGGGCAAGCGCTTCGTGCGGCGTCTCCGGCGGCGGGTCCGGGGCCGACTCGGCGACCGGCTCGCCTCGTCGTCTTCGTTTGCCGTCCCTCTCGGGCCGGTTCTGCGCCTTCTGCGCCGCCTGCGGTGGGCGGGCGCCGGGAAGCGAGACGACGGTCCAGCGCAAGGTTGCGCCATCGGCCATGAATTGCATGGCGGTGAACACGTGCGTCCCGAGCGGCCGTCCCGGATGCTCGATGCTGATCGGCGCATCGAACAGCGGCGCAAAATCCTGGCGCACGTAGATCTTGGCTGTCTTGCGGCTGACGAAGATCGCGATCGGCGCTCGCTTTCTCGCTTTCGCAAGTTCGGCTGGCTTCGGGAACGGCATCGGCACCGTTTCCAAAGCGGCGTCGATCGCGGGCCTCAGCGTCCCGGCTGTCCCCAACGCCGCCGACGCGCCGTCCTCGGGCGCCGGCGGCGCGGACGATGGCGCCGGCGCGGGGTTTCGATCGGCCGCCGCGGCCGGCGTGTTCACGTCAGTGGTCGTCGGGGCTTGTGGGTCAACCGGATTGCGGTCGGCGGATTTGCCCGCGGCCTCCCGCTGATCCGTCTCGGCCGTATCGACAGGTTTGACCGCGGGCTCAGGATTCTTCGCGCCGGTCGCGTCCTCTGCCGCGGCGGCGGGCTTGGTCGAATCAAGCGGCGAAATAACCGAGCGCACGTCCCCGATCGGGACCGGAGCGATCGCCGGCGTGGCGGCGTCGGTCGTTTTGCTGTCGTCGGTCGTCTGCGCGGTCTTGGTGGGTTCGACGGCTGCAAGCGCCGCGGTCGGAATCGGCGCCGGCGGCTGTTCCTTGTGCACGAACAGATGCGGATCTGAAAACTCCTGCGGTCTCAGCTCGGGCCGCGCGATGATCACACCCGCCCCGAGCCTGGTCAGGGCCCACAGACGTACCGCAAAGTCGTGCGGTATGCGGATGCAGCCATGCGAAGCGGGATGACCGACGCCAACGCCCTCATGGATCGCGATGCCCGACCAGGTGATGCGCTGCATATAGGGCATCGGCGCGCGGCTGTAGATGTTCGACCGGTGGTGGCGCTCCTTGCCGATGACGTTGAAAACGCCCAAAGGCGTCGGATGATCGGGCACTCCGGTGGCAACCGGCGCATCCGCCACGTGTGCGCCGTCGCTGTAGAGGTGAAGCTTCTGTTGATTGATGGAAATGATGATTTGCAGCGGACCTTTCGGAATATTCCCGAACGGTTCTTTGCTGACGTGCGTCTTCTTCTTGTGCCTGACCCCGGCCTTGATCTCGGATTTTGCCGTGGCCGCCGCCGGCGACGACGCAATCGCCAGCGCGCAAACGAGTCCCGCGCAGAGAGTGCCGAGAAGAGCGCGACTCGGCCGGCGCTGACGCGCGGCCGTGGAGCCGTTCCATGCACGATCGCCGCTCAATCCGGACACCCGGTCATGAGGGAAGACGCGATTCGAGGCGCAAATCTTAATGCACACAAGGGCCTCTCGCCACGGGGTGGCCGCCGGATGATGAGCGCTTCGTCGTCAGTTAAGGGTAAGGCAAGACGGGACGATAACGCCGTGGCGCGTGCGCGGGTTGCCTGGCCGCTTCACGCCGCCGGCGCGATGGCGAAGGCCCCGGCCAGCAATTCATAGGAATGTCTGCGCGCGGCATGATCGTAAGCCATGGTCGTGATCATCAATTCATCGGCGCGCGTTGCCTCGATCAGCGCAAGCAGCCGGCTCTTCACGCTGTCGATGCCGCCGACGATCAAGCGCTCGCGATGCCGCGCGATGCGTTCGCGGTCGATCGGCGTATAGGGATAGGCGGCGGCCTCGGCAGGCGAGGCAAGCGGCAAATATTCGCCCTTGGCGCGGCGCACGAAATTCAGATCGGCGCTCGCGGCGATGCGCTCGGCTTCGGCGTCGTTGTCGGCGGCGATCGCCGCTGTGGCGAGGATGGCATAGGGCTGCGTCAGTTCCCGCGATGGCTTGAAATGCTCGCGATAGCTCAGCATCGCGCTCGCCGCGTCGTACTCGGCGAAATGGTGGGCAAAGGCGAATCCCATGCCGACGGCGGCGGCAAGCTCGGCGCTGTATCCGCTCGAGCCGAGGAGCCAGATCGGCGGCAGCGCGACATCCGCGGGGACGGCATGCACGCTGCGGAAGGGGTGGCCCTCCGGCAGGCCGCCGCGCTCCAAGAGAACCAATTCCTGAAAGCGCTCGAGAAAGTCGTCGCCTTCCCGCGGGTCCTGGCGGCGGCGCAGCGCGTAGGAGGTCACCGGATCGGTCCCCGGCGCGCGGCCGAGGCCGAGATCGATGCGTCCCGGGAACAGCGCCTCCAGCACCTTGAAGCGCTCGGCGACCATCAGCGGCGCGTGATTCACCAGCATCACGCCGCCCGAACCGACGCGGATGTGCGTTGTTACGGCCGCGATCTGGCCGATCATGATCTCGGGCGCGGAACTGGCGATGCTGGCAAGGTTATGGTGCTCCGCGAGCCAGTAGCGCGTATAGCCGAGCCGGTCGGCGAGCCGCGCCAGGTCAAGCGAGTTGTGCAAGGCCGCCGATCCCGGTGTCGCCGTGGTGACGGGTGAGAGGTCGAGGACGGAAAGAGGGGTCACGCGCGCCAGGGAGAAATGCCGTTTTCAATCGTGAAAACGTGGGCGCAATCGCGGCGCCGGTCAATCCCGCGTCCCAACTTGACGGTCCGTCCAGCTCACAAACGGCCCGCCGACGGCAGATGTCGTCCTTGGCGGTTTCTTGGACGCGATTTTCGAGCGGTGAACTCGCGCTGGGCGCGCTTGCGCCTGCACCACCCGCAGCACCTGCCGCGGTTGGAACGATTGCGGCGCGGTTTGAAAACCGGGCTGCCCGAAACCGAAATTCTGACTGTCGGACTGGGCGACGGCGGTGGCGCGCCGTTTGCGCGCACGGTGCATCCTGGCAGCAACGCGCGTGCGCGTCTTCGTCGCCGCGGTCTTCTTCGCTGCGATTTTCTTCACCGCGACCTTTCCGGCGGTCTTGGGCGTTGCCTTTGCGTCCTCCCGGACGAGGCTCGCGGGTGCGGGTTCGATTGCCGGCGTCGTCTGCTCGGCGGCGGGAATTTGATCCGTCGGCGACGCGACGGTGGCGACGCGCGGAGGTGCGGCGGGCGCCGGGCCGCCCGTCGGCTCGGCAGCCTCCTTCGGTTTTGCTTCCCGGTCCGCTTCGGGAACCTTCGCTTGTTGAGGTGGCGGCGGCGCGGCCGAGCCCGTCGTCGCGGATGGCGACGACGTTGACTCGGCGGCGCCCGTCGTTGCGGGCTGCGCCGGCTTGGAGGCACCAACCGCGGGGTTGTCCGCAAGCGGCGCGACGGGTTTCACCGCCGCTTCTTCGCTTTGTTGTGCGGCGGTGGAGGTGGCCGCCGGCGGCTGCGCCGTGGCGGCTGTCTTCGCCGTCGTCGCGACGCCGGGTTGCGGCGCAATCGCGGTGGCGCGCGGCGCTTCAATGTCGTGAGCGTCAAGCTCGCGTACCTGCGCATCCATCGGACCGCCTTCGGCGTGCGGCGCGGTGAACCCGGAGAGATGAAACAATGGCTCCGCCGCGGCAACCCTCATCGGCAATGCCGCGGTGTGATCGGCGGCGAGCTGCAGCGGCGCGGTGGCGGCCTGCAGACGCACGAGCGGTTCGTGATTCACACGAAAGGCGGCGAACACGCCGAATCCACCGCCCAGCGCAACAACCGAGACGAAAATGGCCGCGATCATCAAGCGGACATTGGGAAACATTCGACCTCGCAGAACGCCCGCACGAGACCCGCAGAAGCACGCGCTACACGAGGCGATGGTCATCGCGAGGGCAAGGGGCCTCAGTGCCGACCGATTCCTTCGGTCGAGGAGGCGGCGGACCGTACCCGCCGCCGGGCCCGCCGATTCAAGCACGGCTCGACATTAGCTTGAGTCGCCGAAAAGCCAACATGAAAAATAGGATTTGCGCGGCCGCGCCCCGGCCACCGCGCGACGCGCGGTTGCGCGTTAGCGCACGACCGGTTCTGGCGCGGATGCCGACGTCGGCGGCGATCCCGGCAAGACCACGACGCGCGTACCGATGTTCACCCTGCTGTAGAGGTCTTCAATGTCCTCGTTGGTCAGCCGGATGCAGCCCGAGGACACGAAGGTGCCGATGGTCGACGGCTGGTTGGTGCCGTGAATCCGATAAAGCGTGTTGCCGAGATAAAGTGCGCGCGCGCCGAGCGGGTTGCCCTCGCCGCCGGCCATGAACCGCGGCAGATAGGGCTGGCGCTCGATCATCTCCTTCGGTGGATACCAATCCGGCCATTCGGTCATGCGCCTGATGCGCTCGGTGCCCGACCAGGTGAAACCTTCGCGGCCGACGCCGATTCCATAGCGCAAAGCTTTGCCGTTGCCGCGCACCAGATAAAGGTAGGTGTGCGGGGTGTCGATGATGATGGTGCCCGCCGGCTCCGAAGTCGCGTAATCGACGAGCTGGCGGCGGAACTGCGGCGGCAGCTCCTTGGCCGGGCCACGCTCGGGCTGATCTTCCGGCGGCAATGCAGCGATAATTGCGGCGCGGTTCGGCGCCGGCGCGGTACCGTAGCCGCCCGGATTGCGGATCGAGCCGGTCACATCGGCCGGCACGGGACCGCCGCCGATGTCAGCCGGCGGCCGCGGGGCAGCGTCACTCTCCGGTGACGGCGGTGCCTGCGACGCTACGCCCTGTTGAGGGACGCCATAGGGCGCTGCCGGGGCGCCATATGTGTTGCGATAGACCGATGGCGCTGGCCCGTAAACGCTGCCGCTGGGTGGTTGGGTGGCCTCCCCACCGACGTCTGCCGGCAGCGGCGCGTTGGTATAAGGCTGCGGCGACTCGTCGGCCGGATAGGGGGCCGGCGGCTCCGGGTAAAAATCGGTCGGCGGCGGCGGGGGAGGGGGATAGGATTGCGCCACCGCCCCGAATGAACCGGCAACGGTAACGGCGATGACGACAAGGCTGATACTGGCGCGCAAGGCGAGGCCCCCGATGGCCCTCGAAGCTCGGCATTGTCTTTGCAAAGGAGATTTGGCGGGAAGAAGGCGGCAATCCGGCAACAGCCTGCCTGACCCGCGTGTGAGTCCTGCCGGAGGAATGCATAGATAACGAATCATGAATAATGCCCAGCCGGGCGTCGGTCGCTGGATTTTCATTGCCGCTTCATCTCGGCTACAAGACGGCGCCCGCAGCGAAGGAACGGTCCGATGGTGTCCGTGAGCGACTGGAAGGTGCCGTCCTCCGTGCAGCCGAAGCCGGAGGATTATGCTTACGACATTGACCTCGCCTTGGGGTCCATGGTGGCGCTGCGCGCAACCGTGCCGGCCGACGCGTTCACGGCGGAAACGCTCGGCACCGAGCGCGCCGGTAACGGCGTGTTCATTCGCGGCAACGGCCTCGTGCTGACCATCGGTTACCTGATCACCGAGGCGGATACGATCTGGCTCACGTTGAGCGATGGACGCTCGGTGCCCGGCCACGTGCTTGCCTACGACCAGGAGACCGGTTTCGGGCTGGTGCAGGCGCTCGCCAAGCTTGAAATGCCCGCGCTCGAATTGGGTCGATCGGCGGCGGCTTCGCTCGGCGAGCGCGTCGTGGTCGGCGGCGCCGGCGGGCGGCAACGCTCGGTCGGCGCGCGCATCGTCGCCAAACAGGAATTTGCCGGCTATTGGGAATACGTGCTCGATGAAGCGATCTTCACCGCGCCGGCGCATCCGAATTGGGGCGGCACCGCGCTGATCGGACCCGCCGGCGATCTCCTCGGTATCGGCTCGCTGCAGCTCCAGCACGCGGTCGGGAAGGGTCAGCCGCAGAACATCAACATGATCGTGCCCATCGATCTGTTGAAGCCGGTCCTCGACGATCTGCTCAAGTTCGGGCGGCGCAATGCGCCGCCGCGGCCCTGGCTCGGTCTCTACGCGACGGAGGTGGAGAATCGACTCGTCATCGTCGGGCTCGCGGACCGCGGACCGGCGCAGCGCGCCGACCTGCGCACCGGCGACATCGTGATCGCGGTCGCGGGCACGGAGGTCCACGACCTCGCCGGCATGTTCCGCCGCATTTGGGCGCAGGGCCGGGCCGGCGTTGAAGTGCCGCTTACGATCTATCGCGACGGGGAGACCACGGAGCTGCGCGTGAAATCGGGCGAGCGCGATCGCTTCCTCAAGGGACCGAGCCTGCATTGAGCGTCGTCGCTTTGCTCCGCGCATTGACGGCTGCTACAGCTCCTCAAACAATGCGCGCAATCCCTCGCGGTAGGTGGGATAGAGAAGGCTGACGCCGAGCTCGCGCTTGAGCTTGTCGTTACGTACGCGCCGGCATTCCCGCCAGAAGCTCAGCGCCATCGGCGACAGGGTCGGCGCGGCATCCGCGAAGGCGATTTCCGGCGGCGGGTCGCGGCCCAACAATTGCGCCGCGAAGGCGAGCGGGTCGCTGGGCGGGCTTGGCTCGTCGTCGGCGACGTTGAAGATTCCCATAGCCCGGCGCGTCAATGCCGCGCCGATCGCCTGCGCGATGTCGCCGACGTGGATGCGATTGAAGACTTGGCCGGGCTTGACGATGCGCCGGGCTGTTCCGCGTGCGATCTGGGTAAGCGCATTCTGTCCCGGCCCGTAAATGCCGGCGAGCCGCAGGATGGCGACGGCGGTGCCGCGGCGCGCACCGGACTTTTGCCAGGCGCGCTCGGCCGCAAGGCGCTCGCGGCTGCGCGCCGAACCCGGTTGCGGCGGCGTTTCCTCGTCGACCCATCCGCCGCCATGGTCGCCGTAGACGCCGACCGTCGACAAATAGACGATCGAACGGAGCCGGCGCGCCTGGGCCAAGGTGTCGCCAAAAGCGCGCAGGACGGGATCGCCCTCCGCGTCGGGCGGAACCGAAACAAGCGCCACGTCCATCTCGCCGACGGCGTCGCGAACGTCCGGCGTCGCCGCCGTGCCGTCGAAGACGAGCGCTTTCAGCCGGCCCGCGAAATGCGCATTGAGGGCGGCGGCGCGTTCGGCGCCGCGCACGGTGCCGACGACGCGGTCGAAGCCGCCGCCGAACACGCCGATGAAATATTCCGCCGCATAGCCGAGCCCGAAACAGATCAGCGTGGACATCGCGTGCTCGCACTCTTCGTCATTCCGGGGCGCGGGCTTCACAGCCCGCGAGCCCGGAATCCATAACCATGACGGGTGCCGTTTCTGCGCGGGAAGTGGTTATGAATTCCGGACAACCGCTGCGCGGTTTCCGGAATGACGGCTCGTTGATAGTCACGTCATCTCTCGCGTTTCTTTGCTCAGCGCCGCTACCCATTCCTCGATGACGTCCAGGTTGGTCTCGGCGGCGCAACGTTCGGCCGCGCGGCGTTCGAGCCGTGCGCGGTCGAGCCGACCGAGCGCCCATATGGCGGCGCCGCGGATGAGCGGCGAGGGATCGTCGAGCAATCGCTCGGCCGCGCCGGCGAGCGTTGCATCCGCGGAATTGCCGATCGCGATCAGCACATTGCGCAAGAACCGCGCGCGGCCGATGCGCCTGACCGCGCTTTTCGCAAACAGCGCGCGGAAGCTGGCATCGTCGAGCCGGGCCAAATCGGCGAGAGCCGGCGCGCGCAGGGCGGCACGCGCGGCAAGCTTTATTTCGCGCCCCGCCTGGGCAAACTTGTTCCATGGACAAACCGCCAGGCAATCATCGCAGCCATAGATGCGGTTGCCCATGAGCGGGCGCAGTTCGCGCGCAATCGGGCCCTTGTGCTCGATGGTGAGGTAGGAGATGCAACGCCGCGCGTCGAGCCGATAGGGCGCGGGGAATGCCGCTGTCGGACAGATGTCGAGGCACGCGTGGCAGGTGCCGCAATGGTCGCGCTCCGGCCGGTCGGGCGGCAGATCGAGCGTGGTGAAGATGGCGCCGAGGAACAGCCACGAGCCCCATTCGCGCGACACCAGATTGGTATGCTTGCCCTGCCAGCCGAGACCGGCCGCTTCGGCGAGCGGCTTCTCCATCACCGCGGCGGTGTCGACGAACACCTTGACGTCGCCGCCGGCATTGTCGACGAGCCAGCGTCCGAGGTTCTTGAGCCGCGGCTTGATCACCTCGTGGTAATCGTCGCCCTGGGCGTAGACCGAGACGGCGCCGCGCCGGCGCTCTTTCAGGACCGCGAGCGGGTCATGGCGCGGGCCGTAATTGACGCCGAGCATGACGATTGCGCGCACGTCGGCCCACATCGCGCGCGGATCGCCGCGCCGACCGGCGTTCCGCGCCATCCATTCCATGTCGCCGTGCGCGCCGGCGGCGAGGAAGTGGCGCAATCGCTCCGCCGCGCGCGGGGTCGAATCCGGCCGCGCCACGCCGACCACGTCGAAACCTTGAGCCCGGGCGGCCTCGGCCAGCGCCGTCTTGAGCGCGGCCGGCGTCAGAAGTCGAGATTGGCGTAGCTCGGCGACGGCGGCAGGCCGGCCAGCGTCTCGCCGAGCAACGGGCGGAACGAGGGTCGCGATTTGATCCGCGCGTACCAGGCTTTGGCGGTCTCGTCTTCGTCCCACGGCACATCGCCCAGATAATCGACGGCGGACAGGTGCGCCGCCGCGGTGAGATCGGCATAGGTCAGGCTGTCGCCGGCCAGCCAGTCGCGCTTGCGCACGAGCCAGCCGATATAGGCCAGATGATATCTAATATTGTTCCGCGCCGCGCGCATGATGTCGGTGTCGGGCGGTCCGCCGCCGCGCCCGGAGGGAATGAAGCGCTTGTAGACGCGCTCCATCACCAGGGCGCCGCTCACCTCCTCGAAGAACTTGTCGTTGAACCAGCTCATCAAGCGGCGGACCTCGATGCGCTCTCCGGTTTCGCGCGGCAAGAGCCGACGCTGGACCAGCTTATCGCCGCGCGTTTCGTCGAGGTATTCGGCGATAATGGCCGCTCCCGGGACCGGCGGCACGCCCTCTTCCACCAGGACCGGCGTCGTTCCCGCGGGATTGAGCGCGAGAAACTCCTCGCGCCGGTCCCAGACCCGCTCCTCGACGAGCCGCGGCACCAAGCCGTATTCGTCGAGGATGAGCCGAATCGAACGGGAATGCGGACAGAAAGGATGATGAAATAGCGTCAGCATGCGATCGCGGGCGCGTTACGAAAAGCGTTTGCACGAGTCGCGGAACCCAGCTCGGGTCGGCGCGACTTTCGGAATCACCTTCTTATAGGCGAAGCGGCGCCACAGGCAAATTGTGCAGAATCGGCCCTTTGCCGTTGCCCGAATCTCGACCTTGCGCCACAAGTCCGACAAACCGCCCTGCAAGGTCCTTGCCGAATCAGGCGCGTGCCGCTTTTCCCCTCCGCCGTGGAACTCATCATGATGACGCTCGATCTCATCAAGGCGACCATCCTCGGCGTGGTTGAGGGGCTGACCGAGTTCATTCCGGTCTCCTCGACCGGGCACCTTTTGTTGATGCAGCAGTTCCTCGGCTTCAGCGACGAGGATTTCGGCAAGAGCTTCACGGTCTTGATTCAGTTCGGCGCAATCCTGGCGCTGTTGTCGATCTACGCCGTGCGGCTGTGGCGCCTCTTCATCGGGATGTTCAACGACCCCCACGCCCGGCGCTTCGTCATCGGCGTGCTGATCGCGTTCCTGCCGGCGGCGGTGATCGGGGCAATCGCCTACAGGTTCATCAAGGAGGTGCTGTTCAATCCCTGGATCGTATGCTTCACGCTGATCGCGGGCGGCGCCGTGCTGCTCTGGGTCGACCAACTCGATCTCAAGCCGCGCCATCGCGACGCGACGGGATTCACGCTGCCCATGTACTTCATCATCGGGCTCGCCCAATGCCTGTCCATGGTCCCCGGCGTCTCGCGCTCCGGGGCGACCATCGTTGCGGCCATGCTGCTCGGCGCCGACCGGCGCGCGGCGGCGGAATTCTCGTTCTGGCTCGCCATGCCGACCATGGCCGGCGCGTTCGCCTATGATCTCTACAAGAGCCACGCGCAGATGAGCGGCGGTAACCTCGAGTTGGTCGCCGTCGGCTTCGTCGTCTCCTTCATCTGTGCCTGGTTCGTGGTGAAGACGTTCCTCGGTTACGTATCGCGCCACGGCTTCACGTTGTTCGTCTGGTGGCGGGTCGCGGTGGGCACGGCGGGCCTGATCGCGCTGGCGTTGGGGCTGTGAAACCGAATCCGCCAGATTGACTCCTGATTCGTCGTTGCGGACCGAACCAACGGGTCCGGCTCGCAGCGGCCGGCCTGATGATAGGCTCCGCGAGGAATTCGGAATCCATAACCGCGGATCGTGATTATGGATTCCGGACTCGCCGTTGCGCGGGCGATCCGGGTTCCTTCCCCAAGCCCTGCGGCTGGATCTGGGCTATGATGAACTCGCGCGGAGTACTGCCGCGCGCATTCAATTTTAAGACAAAATGGGAAAGGAGCGATCCAATGGCGAAGAAGCAAGGAGACAGCGTCTACCGCATTATCGACGTCGTCGGCGTCAGCGATAAATCATGGGAGGACGCCGGTCGCATGGCGGTACAAACCGCCGCCAGTTCGCTGCGTGATCTGCGCGTCGCCGAGGTCACCAAGATGGACATGAAGGTGGAGGACGGCAAGGTCACGGCGTTTCGCACTCGCGTCGCGCTCTCCTTCAAGTATGAGTCCTGATCCGCTCTCCCGGACTTGACCGGCTCTCGGCGCCGCTGCCGCCGCTATGCGGTGCGGCTGCGGAACTGGCCGGTCTTGCGGAAGCGCCAGAGATAGTCCGGCACCACCGACGCGAACGAGGCGGGCACGATGCCGAGCGCTTCGAGCGTGCGGCCTTCGTGGTGGGCGGCGGCAGAGACGACGTTGTCGCGCTTGAGCAGGTCGACTTGGTCGGGGGTGACCGGCGGCTTGGGCAGGAACTGGAGGAACGCGGCCTGCAGCTTCATCAGCGCGAACGGCACCGGCAACAGCAGTCGGTTGCGCTCGATAGTGGCAAGGACGAACGTCATCAACTCCTTGAACGTGCATATGTCCGGCCCGCCGATTTCGTAGACCGTGCCGCGCTTCGTCTCGCCGTCGACCGCCTTGGCGATCGCCTGCGCCACGTCTCCGACGAACACCGGCTGAAAGCGCGTATGACCGCCGCCGGGAAGCGGCAGCGCCGGCGCGATGCGCGCAAGCGCGGCGAAACGGTTGAAGAAGTCGTCCTCGGGACCGAACACGATCGATGGGCGCATGATGATCGCTTCGCTCTGCGCCGCCAGCACCAGCCGTTCGCCAACCGCTTTCGACCGCGCGTAGCGCGAGGGCGAGTTCTCGTCGGCACCGATGGCCGAGACGTGGACGAGGCGCGCGTTTGCGGCCCGGGCGGCGAGCGCAACCGCCTGCGCCCCTTCCGCCTGAACGGCGTCGAATCGCTGGCGGCCCCTTTCGAACAGAATGCCGACCAGGTTGATCACGGCATCGGCGTCGCGCGTCGCCGCGGTCACCGATTGCGGGTGCCGTACATTGGCTTGCACCGCGTGGATTTGGCCGACACGGCCGAGCGGCTGCAGATGCCCGGTCAGCTCCGGGCGGCGCACCGCGACGCGGATGAGGTAATTGCGGTTGGCGAGCGCGCGCACCACGTGGCGGCCGAGGAAACCCGAGCCGCCGAACACGGTGACGAGCGTGTCGGACCTGCTTTTCGCGCTCATTGGCGGCGGAATACTTGATCGCCGGCGGGCTGTATAGGGGGAAGCGGCGTGGTCCCGAGATGGCCGCCGGCAAGGTGTTGCGACAGCCGCCGGCAAGAGGCTTCGTCGAATGCCGCCGGCGCCCCCGCGCTGGCGTCCATGCGCAGCAGAACGAGAACGAGGATGCCACAGGCTCCCGGGATGCAATAACGGTTCGCGGTTTTTATCGTCGCCGTGCTCAAGCTGTTTCCTCTGGCGATGAAGGTCGGAATCAACGGGAGCTTTTTGCTCGCGGTCGCGGCCGGGAGACACGTGAATGCGGACGCTGGCGAAAAGGCCGTTCCATTGACAAGGCCAGGACCGCTCCGTACCTATCGCCGCGCGGCCCAGGTGGCGGAATTGGTAGACGCACTAGTTTCAGGTACTAGCGCCGCGAGGCGTGGAGGTTCGAGTCCTCTCCTGGGCACCACCCCAAAACTGGGCTTCGATTTTGCTTAAGCGTTTGCCGGAAAAGTCCCACCAAGCGTTTCGGTGGGACACGATTCTATTCTTTTCGCGGTGGCGTCAGAAGAACCCTGAGATACCGCCGATTATACCGAGCGCGCACACAACCGACGAAACTCCGATCACTGCCCCAAGATACCAGCCGCGCAGGCGGTTCGCCTCGGGCAATGTCTTGATCGCGAGCGCCGCCAAAAAGCCGACTACCAACGGCAACAGGAATGCGTTCAGAACTTGCGCGGCGATGTTCAGCCATACCAGATCGGAAACCCACCGCACCGAAACGGCCGACCCGATGATGCAAGCCGCATAGACGCCAAAGAACCAACGCGCCCGGAAGGGGTGATATTCCAACGATCGGCGGTAGCCGGAAACTTCGCCAACGCCCCACGCCAGTGCCAAAGACGAGACGATAGCCGCCACCATCGCCGCGCCCAATACGCCCGCGCTGAACACAGCCTGGGCGGCCCCGCCGCCGAGAACCCGGCTTAAGGACACAATGATGTCGCCCACGCTATCTAAGGAAGTCGGTGTGAATCGGGTGCCCAAAGTGGCGGCTGCGGCAACCAGCACCGCCGCGGTCAGAAGCTGGGTCAGAATGGCACCAAAGGCGGTGTCCCACCGCTCCGCTGCAATATCGCGAGGTTTCAGCCGCTTTTCGACGACGGCCGATTGTTGATAGAACACCATCCAGGGATTGAAGACCGCTCCGACAATAGCTGCCGCTAGATACAGAAATCGTCGATTGCCAAGCGGAATGTGCACGGCATCCCGGAGCACCGACGCCAAATCCGGTTGGGCTGCGTAGGCAACGACGAAGAAGGCCAACTCGAACAAGCCGATTATGAGCGCCGTCCGTTCGATTCGTCTGTAGGAACCGGTGGCCACCATCAGCAATAAGACCGCCGAGCTGAGCGACAGCGTGAAAGAGCGCGGCAGGCTGTACAGTTCGCCGATGCCGGCGATGCCCGTGAACTCGGTAATCAACGAACCGATGGTGGCCGCTGCCAAGCCTGCCACCGACAGCCAAGCCCACCCGCGTCCAAAGAACTCGCGGATCAATTCACCATGGCCACGCATGGTGAAGATGCCCAGCCGAACCGTCAGTTCCTGTATCATGTAGAGCATGGGGATCAGCAGAAACAGCAGCGGCAACAAGTGATAGCGCCACTGCGCGCCAGCCGCGGCGGCGGTGACGACGTTGCCAGCATCCGTGTCCGCGAGCATGACCAGAAGCCCCGGCGCCCATACGGCAATGAAGCGGAGGGGGGAGGCCCGCGTCACGCGATGCCACCAGTCCACGGCCGGTTTTGTTGAATATCTTTTCTCCGCGGGCCGCATCGCTCGAATCTGGAGAGTTGAAGGTGGCCCGTTCTCCTGACCTTACGGAGATCTCCTGACGTACAGAGAAGGCGGCTGACACGGCCGCAAGGATTCCAATTTGCCGACCGCAAAGATATCGATGACGTAATCAGGTGGGCGTTTGCAGGTAAAGATGAGATCACCGATCCGTGCCTCTTGCCCTGTCGCCGTCCCTCACGGCTCCGCCTTCGCGGGCGCCTGTCTTAAGGCATTCCCGGATCGGCGGATAATAGGCGGGTCGCCGCCGATCCGGTGCTCGACGAAGCGGGCGAGCCGATCATGTCGTTGAGCCCTCTATCGACGCAGTGCCGCGGCGATCTCGGCGCAGGTTAACGTGCGGCCGACATTCGTCAGCGCGTAATTGAGGCCTGCGCGCTGCCAATCGTCGTTCACGGTCGAGGTGCCGTCGCTGGCGACGATCACCTCGTAGCCGGCGTCGGCCGCATGGCGGGCGGTATGCTCGATCGACATGTTGGTCCAGGCGCCGGTGATGATGAGCGTCTCGGCGCCGAACCCGCGCAACAGGCTGTCGAGTTTGGTACCGAAGAAGCCGTTCATGCGCATCTTTTCAATCACGGTGTCGCCCTGCTGGGGTTCGAGGCCGGCGACGGGCGCTGCGCCCCAGCTACCACGCACTACGGCCTTGGCCTCCTTGAGGCCTTGGAACAGTGGCGCGTTTAGCTTCAGCCCCGGTGCTCCCGGCTCGACGATATAATGGATGTGGATCACCGGCACGCCGAGCGCCCGAGCCGCTTTGGCGAGCCCGGCTACGTTGGCGACAATGTTCTGACTTGCGGCATGTTTCGGGGCACCGGAGTCGGCAAACGCTCCTCCCTCACTAATCACGTCGTTCTGCAAATCTTGGATGATCATTGCCGCAGACGACGGATTTACACGCAAAACTTCTTTGGCCATCTTTTTCCTCCTACTTCATGTATGGCAGCTTGTTGCCGCCGATTTTCAGATTGATCTTGTAGAGCGAGGTCGACGCGCAGATGAAAAGGGTCTTCCAATCGTCGCCGCCCCAGTTGAGGTTGCCGACGTTCTCAGGCACATCGATGCGGCCCAATAACTCGGCCTTGGGGCTTATGACCCAGATGCCGCCGGGGCCGGTGACGTAGATGTTGCCCGCGGCGTCGCATTTCATACCGTCGGGGATGCCCTCCTCGATGACGCCGGTGCCGATGTGATCGAAGAACATCTGACCATTGCCGATGGTGCCGTCGGCATTCCGCCGGAAGACGCGGATGTGGCCGCGTGGGCTGTCATTGATGTAGAGCAGAGACTCGTCGGGCGAAAAACAAAGGCCATTGGGCTGCTCGAAGTCATCGACTAGGAGTTGCAGCTCCTGGCCCGACGGCTGCACGCGGTAGACGCCCTGGAATTTCAGGTCCTGCTTGCGCTCCAGCCCGAAGTCCGGCGTGCGGCCGTAGGTCGGGTCGCTGAAATAGATGCTCTTGTCGCGGGCGACGATGACATCGTTGGGGCTGTTGAGCTGCGTTCCCTTGTAGTGCGAGGCGACGGTCTGGCGGCTGCCGTCGGCGCGCAGGCGTATGACCGAGCTGGTCACGTGCTCGCAGATCAGAAGATCGCCGCTCGTCTCGTAAGTCAGGCCGTTGCCCTTGTTCGAGGGCCGCGCCACTTCGCGCACACCGCTCGTAGCATCCCAGCGCCGGCGCACGTCACCCGGCATGTCGCTGAACAGCAGATACTTGCCGGCGTGGTTCCAGACCGGGCCTTCGGTAAAGGTGAACCCGGTGCCGAGCCGTTCCACCTTGGCACCCTTGGGCACCAGTTCGTAGAAGCGCTCAGTATTGGTAATCGTTTCCATGTCTCTGTCTCCCTGGGCTTGCCGTTACGCGGACGGCTCCGCTAGATTTGCATCCGTGGATGCGGACTGCGCGCGTAGAGCGCGATGGTTGGAATGATGAGCGCGCCGAGGATCGCCTCCTGCGCCGCCGACGAGAGGTCGTTACCGGCAAGGATGGTCTGCAGCACCGTCAGGATGAGAACGCCGAGCACGCTCTGACCGTAGCCGCCACGGCCGCCGACGAGCGAGGTGCCGCCAATCAGTACCGCCGCGATCGTAGTGAAGAGATAGGGATCGCCGACGCCGGCATAACCGCTGCCGGTGTAGCCGAGCAGAAGCACGCCAGTCATTGCCGCCATGACGGCGCTGAGGCTGAAGACCAGGATCCACAGCCTCTCGTTCGGCAACAACACCCGCTCGGCGGCGGACTGGTTGCCGCCGAGAGCATAGATGCTGCGGCCGACCCAACTCTGCCGCAGCATGAAGATGATGAGCGCAGCCAGCGCCGCCCAGAGCAGCACCGCGGGTGCGACGCCGATTGCCTTGTCGGCTACGGCAAAATTTTGGATCCAATCCGGAATTTGGCCTTCGATCGTGCCGCCCGAGATGCCGGCGTTGCCGCTGCCGCTGACCAAGATCTGGACGATGCCAAGCACGGCGTTGCCGACCCCCAGCGTCACCACCAGCGACTGCCCGCGCAGGCGATGGCTGACGAAACCGCTGAGGGCGCCAATGGCGGCAGCGAGCGCAAGGACGACGAGGATTCCCGGCACCGATGGAACGCCTTCGTTCATCAGCTTAACCAAGCCGACATTGGCGGCGCCGACGACGAATGGGATGGAGATGTCAAGGCCGCCGATCAGCGCGCATAGCGTCTGCCCGATCGTTGCCATGCCGAGAAATGAGGCGAAGACCAAGTTCGAGCGTAAGTTGACGAGCGACCAGAAGCCGTCGATCGTCGCAGCGCCATAGGCGATCAGCGCAGCGAGCGCGACTGCCGCAAGAACCGTGCTCTTGTATTGCATCACGGCCATGCCGAGGCTGAGCCGGCGGTTGGGGTGGGCACGGCCTGCGTCGATGGCGGTCATTTGCCCCACCTTGCCAGCCACTTGCCGTCGTCCGGCCGCGTCGTCGAGAGGCTTGCGAGGATTGCCCCCGCGACCAGCGCCGCGACCAGCACGGCCCCGGTCGCGAACTGCGTCCAATAGCTTGCATTCAAGCCGAAATTGAACGTCGAAAGAACGTAAGAAATCAACCAGATATCAATGGCGCCGAGAACGGAGCCGATGCCCTTGGCCCGGCCGCCGCCGAGACTCGCGCCGCCAATGACGAGTGCCGTCACCGCGTTCAGCGTATAGGGCGCGCCGGCGGTCGGGTCGGCCGAGCCGATGAGCCCGGTGTACATGACGCTCGCGATGCCGACGAACACGCCGGCGATGACATGGGCGCCGATCCGCGTCGGGATCAGCGAAATCCCGCTGACGAAGGCGGTGCGGTCGTTCGCGCCCATGAGGCGGATGTTGCGGAAAAAGGTCGTCCGCGACACCAGCCACCACAACACGAACGCAGCGAGTGGGACGTAGAGGATCGGCGAGAAGATCGTGGACGCCGAGCCGAAATTGGAAAGCCAAGCCGGTGCCGTGCCGCCCGAGTGGGGCAAGATGACCGTATTCGAGCCGTCGACCACGAGGTACACGGCGAGCGTCACCACCACGGTGCTGATGCGCAGCGTCGCAATCAGCGTGCCCATCGCCGCCTGAAGCAGAACGCCGAGTCCGATGGCGCAGGCGAAGACGGCGACCGGCCCGGTCAGGTCGATCTTTGTCAGCCCGAGGACGATCGTGATGTTGATCAGGGTCATTATCGGGCCGATCGAAAGGTCGACGCCGGCCGGACCGGCGATGGCGATCGGGGTCAGCGCCAAGGTAGCAAGGACCAGCGGTGAGGCGCCGATGAGGGCACCGGCAAGCCCGTCGGAGGTGAAAAGATGCGGGCCGCGGATCGCGGCGATGACGAGCAGCACCACGAAGAGGATTGCCGGCGTCGCCAACGAGCGCTGCCTGTTGATGCCGCGCAAGGCCACGGCCTCAGTGCTGGGCATCGCCGAGGCCCTGTAAGTTGGTGTAGCCAAACATCGCGGCGAGCACGGCATCGCTCGTGATCTCGCTGGCCGCAAGCGTGCGGAAAACGGTCTGCGACCTGAACACGAAGACGCGGTCGCACAGACCGAGGAACTCCTCGATCTCGTTGGAAAGAAATAACACGACCTTGCCCGCCGTCGCCAAGCTGTGGAGCAAAGCGTAGATGTCGTATTTGGCACCGATGTCGACGCCGCGCGTCGGATCATTCAGCGCCAGTACCAGGGGTGCGGCGGCAAGCGCGCGGCCGACCACGAGCTTCTGCTGATTGCCGCCGCTCAACGAGTTGATCGGAGCGTCGGTGTGTCCCATGCGAATTGAAAGATTCTGCACCTGCTGCGAGAACATTCGTTTCACGCGCTGCCGATTGATCACGCCGGCCCGCGCTGTCCGTCGGTATAATGCCACGCCGAAATTCTCGAATACCGAGAGATTGGGGAATATCCCTTCCACTTTCCGGTCGCCGGGGATGTAAGCCATGTTCGCCCGCTCGGCGGCTCTTGCGGAGTCGATCACGTGGCGAATCCCCCGGCTCGTGACTGTCACCTCGCCGGCGACCGGCTCGCGGAAGCCGGTGATGGTCTGCATGAACTCTACCTGGCCGTGCCCCTCGAGACCGGCCAGCCCGACAATCTCGCCGGCGCTTACCGTGAGATCGATCGGCGCAGCGTAGGGCGTAAGCTTGAGGCCTGAGACTGCGAGCGCTTTGTCGCCGACGGCGCGAGCTTCGCGCGCCGAGGGCCCGACAGCGGTTGGGCGCGATTCGCCGCGCATCAGTTCGAGCAGCCGTACCTCTGTAATCTCGGTACCTGTCAGCGTGCCGACGTCGACACCGTCGCTGAGAACGGTGGCGCGGTCGCAGATCGTGGTAAGCTCGTGAATGCGGTGCGAGACGAGCAGCACGCAAACGCCGTCCGCACGGAGCTGCCGCATCACATCGAAGAAACGCTCGGCACTGGAATGGTCAAGTGCCGCCGTCGACTCGTCGAAAACGATGACGCGCGGATGGCTGAGCAACGCCCGCGCGATCACGATCCATTGCCGCGTATTGAGTGGCAGTTCATTGACCGGAACGTCGAGGTCAACGGGGGTGCCGACGAGACGGGTGAGCAACTCTTGCGCCTGCACCTGTTTTTTTCTCGACGACAGACGGGCACGGAACAGCCCGTCGTCGCCGACGAAGAGGTTGTCGAGAACGGTGGCACCCTCGGCGACGAGGATCTCCTGAAAGACGACTGCGATGCCCATCGCCCTTGCCGCGTGTGGGCTTGTCGGACGCTTACCGTTGACCTCGATTGTACCGGCATCGGGATGAAGTACGCCGGCGAGCAGTTTCGCCAGCGTGCTTTTGCCGCTGCCGTTTTCGCCCACGATCGCGTGTACTTCACCAGACCGCGCGGCGAACGAGCATGAACGCAGCGCATGGGCCTCGCCAAACGACTTGCTGACCTTGCGTACGACCACCGCGTCGATGCCGGGTGTCGTGGACACACCCGGCACCGGCGCGGCCATCAGATCGACGTTCCGCACTGCTGACGCCCCCGTTCTCGTCATCCAGTCCACGTGAATGCACCCGTGAGTTTGCCGGCGCTACCCTTTCTTTTGCAGCGGATCTGCCGGCCGCTCGAAGTACATGTCCATCGTCTTGCGCGGGAACCACTCCTGGTACGGCGGCTCGACCCATTCGTTGGAGGTATAGGTGGTGCCGGCAGGGAGCAGGTTCGCGAGATCCGAGTGTTTGATCGCCCCCGGCCCGATCAGGATGCTCGCGATCTTCGGTCCCTGACCCAGAAGCGTACGCAGCATGGCTTCCCAGCCTTCCTCCATCTCGTTGCCCGGAGGCCAAGCCTGATAGGTGAGCTTGAGCCAATCGGGATGGTCGCGCCAATAGGCGAGCGGGCCCATCTCGCCGCCAGCGGTGATCGGCACGATCTTCCGACCAGCCTGTTGCAGGGCACTCAACGCACCGAGGTCGCCCGGCGACTGGGAGGCGAGGCCATGGAGCGGCTGCGGATGGGTCGCGAGGAACTCCAGGACCTTGGTCTTGGCAACTGAATCCACCCAACTACCATCGACAGTTCCGACGACTTTGATGCCCGGGAAGCCCTTCAAGCCGACCTCGTGGCCCCGGCGGAAATCGTCGCTCGCCTCGGCCTGTGGGATGCCCTGGACAATCAGAACGTTGCCTTTGCCGCCCATGCTCTGGCCGAGCGCTTGGCCTTGAAGTTTGCCGCCCAACGCGTAGTTGCCGCTGATCTGCAACGCATAGGGTGAAGTTACGCCGCCCTGGATGGCGACGAACAGCACTCCGTGATCGTAGGCATACTTAATGACGCCGTTCAGGGCCGTCGGCGCCGCGCCGATCGTCATGATGGCGTCGCAGCCTTGATCGACGAGTTGGCGAATTTGTTGAATCTGCTTGGGGAGGTCGAGATTGGCCTCGGTGGTGATGACGTCGCGGACCAGACCGGCCGCCTTGTATTTTGGCAACAGCACTTCCTGGAGCCGGGTTCGCGCACCGATGCGCCAAGTGTTGCCGCCGAACGAGCTGGCATAGCCGATCAGCCAGGGTGCCGACTTCTTTGGCTTGAAGTCATGATATACGCTTGCACCGAGCGGAGTCGTGGTTGCAAGCTCGTAATATTGCTGAACTTCGGCGGGCAGGCTCTTCAGTACCGACTCGCTGCCAGCGGCGGCCGCCCAGACTTTGGCCGACCCCACCAAGCCGCCCATGATACCTGCCGCGGCGACGCTGCCAGTCTGCAGCAGCGCGCGACGGCTAAGCTTGGCCGGCGTCAATTGCAGATTGTCGTGTTGATTCTTCCGGGTCGCTTCCATCGGTTTCTCCCTTGTTAAAAACTTAGTTATGGATGTATGTGAACGACGTTCACCCTGCTTCGCGCACTTCGAGTCTTTAGTTTGGCCTCGCCCCCTTCATCGACGCTGGGCCGGCATGTCGTGGTGCGCGCACGCTTGGCCGAGACCGCTCCGCTCGACGAGCACGTCAACGCGGGCACCCCGCGCAGCCGGCCGCCATCGGCCACCGATAAAGAGGTCGGTTATGACGCCGGTGACCTCGGCGGCATCGATTGGGGCGGTGGCAGCGAGCGACATGACACGAACTCTCATTCGGCTGCGGACAGATGCGCCCCCCGCCAGTCGCCGACGAAGGCCGCGTTGACGATGGACGTCGCTCCCTCGAGGTCGAGCGAGCGCGGATTGTTGGTGACGAGGCGTGTGGCCTTGAGCGACTGACTTGCAACCCACGCAAGCTGATCAGCCTTCAGACCGAGGTCGGCCAGCGTCTTGGGAATCCCGATGTCGTCAAACAGCGCGGAGACGGCCGCCACGGCGGCGTCCGCAAGCTCCTCTTGATCGGTGCCGGCAATGCCCATGGCGCGAGCGACCTCGGCATAGGTCGCGGTGCAGTTCGGGCGGTTGAAAGCCATGACATAGCGCAGCAGCGCCGCGACACCGAGGCCGTGGGCGGTATGGGTCAAGGCGCCGACCGGATATTGGATGGCGTGTGCGGCGCCGGTGCCGGCGCTGCCGAAGGCGAGACCGGCTAGCATCGCGGCGTACATCACCGCGGAGCGCGCTTCGAGGTCCGCACCGTCGGCGACCGCGCGAGGCAGGTAGGTCGTGAGCGCCGTAATCGCGGTAAGCGCATTGCGGTCGCTCAGCCCGTTTTTGCCGACAAAGACGCGGTCGACTGTGAGCCCCGGCTCGCGAGGGCGCCTGACCGCGGTGAAGGATTCGATCGCATGGGCCATGGCATCGGCGCCGGAAAGTGCGGTCAAGCCGGGCGGGCATGACAGCGTCAGTTCGGGATCGCAGATCGCGGTGTGGGGAATGAGGTACGGGCTGGAGATTCCGACCTTGAGCGTCTGATTGGAGTCGCCCAAGACCGCAACGGGCGTGACCTCCGATCCGGTGCCCGAGGTCGTCGGCATCCCGATCACCGGTAGCACGGGCCCCGGCACACGGTTCTCGCCGTAGAAACTGTCCACCGTGCCGTCGTAGCTCAGCATCAGCGCGACGACCTTGGCCATGTCGAGGCAGCTGCCACCGCCGATGCCGATCACCACGCTGGGCTTGAAAGACCGCGCGACGTCGAGGCAAGCGAGGATGCCGGTGAGCGGGAGCTCGGCTTCGGTGCCATCGAAAACCAGGACGGCCATACCTTGGTCGTCGAGCGAAGCTCGGAGCACCGTCATGTCGTTGGTCGAGGCGAAGCGCGTGTCGGTGCAGACCAGCGCTCGCTTGCCGATCTGGCCGGCTATCCGGCCAAGGCTGAGGCGCTGGCCTGGTCCAAAGAGGATCGCGCGCGACGCCCGCATCACTCCGAAGTCGATCATCTTCAGTGCTTTCCGCTCATCACATTTGTTCCCAAGCGCCGTTAGCCGTTAGCCGCGCGGCGCGCTGGCGGCGCTTTTGCCAGAGTACAAATCTCGCTCCACAATTCCTCAGTAACCGGGATGCCGGTGGCCAGACGCTCGGCGCGACGCAGGAGTGAACCTTCGCCCGGCACCAGCACCGGGCTGCCGGGCCGACTCGGCGGGCAGGCGCGGACGGCATCGAGGTAGGCTGAAATGCTCGGCCCCACCGCGCTCGAGACGGGGTCGACGACGATGAATACGTCGCCCTTGTTGCAAGGCCGATCGGAGTCAAGGGTGCCGACAACGTCTGTACCGAGCGCTGCCCCGGTCAAGCTCGTCACCAGCACTTCGAGCGCGAGACCGAGAGCGTAACCTTTGGCACCGCCGAACGGCGAGATAGCGCCGTGCGTAGCGGCGTCGGGGTCGGTGGTCGGCTCGCCATTGGCGTCGAGCGCCCAATCGGCGGGGATCGGCGTGCCACGCTGGGCATGATCGTAAATCTTGCCCATCGCCACCCGACTCGTGGCCATATCGAGCACCAGTGGGTGGGGCGCCGCAGGTACGCCGATGGCAATGGGGTTGGTCCCGAGCATCGCCTTGCGTCCGCCCCAGGGATGGACCAACGCTTCGCTCGTCGTGATCGCAATCGCCGTTTGTCCCTTCGCGGCAATGCGCTCGACATACCAACCAAGCATGCCCAGGTGGTTGTTGTTGGCGATCGCCGCGACGGCAATGCCGGTCCGGCGCGCCCTCTCCGCGATCGCTGCAAGTGCCGGACCTGCCACGACCGGACCGAGCCCGCGACGGCCGTCAACCTGAAGGAAGGCTTCGGAGCGCCAAGTGGCGACGCCTTCCGTCACAGGATCGGCCACGCCGTTGTGGATGCGTTCGATGATTCGCGGTAGTCGCAGCAGACCGTGGGACGGGCGATCGCACAGCTCTGCCTCGAGCAATAGATCAATTTGAGTCTGCGCGTGCTGATCGGGCACGCCGGCGAGAGCCAAGGCGCGTATGCCCATCGACCGGGCATCTGCATGACTGATCGCGAGAATCATAAAATCTAATCGGATATCTGATTTGATATTGTGAAAACTAGGGATACCCTATTAATGTGTCAAGATGATTCGCGCAGTCCGACAATCGGTCATAATTGGAGATGAAACCGCGTGGGGGGAGGTGAAGAACGTGCCGCGCCGTGTGTCGCTTGGGGACGACGTCTACGAGGCGCTACTCACACGGCTGATCTCGCTGAAAATCGCGCCCGGCGCGCGGATCAACGTGGACGCGCTGGTGAAGGATCTCGGCGTGTCACAGACGCCGATCCGCGCTGCGCTCGTGCGCCTCGAGGTCGAGGGGCTGGTCGTCAAAACCCACTTGGTAGGCTATAGCGCCGCGCCGCTGCCCGGCCGCCGTCGCTTCGAACAGATATATGAATTGCGCATGCTGCTCGAGCCCGTTGCCGCGGCCAATGCGGCGCGTGCTTTGACGCCGGCAGACCGCACGGCATTGCAAGAGCTCCACGATGCGATGGCGACACCTTCGTCCGCGGATGCGCGGCTTGCCTACGGAAAATTTGCCACCTGGGACGCCGCGTTCCATGCGCGTATTGCGACCGCGGGCGGCAGCGATCTGATCGCTGAGACGCTGGCCCGTCTGCACACGCACATGCACCTGTTCCGGCTGTTGTTTCACTCGCGCGTGACGGAGGAAGCGATCAGCGAGCACGCCGCAATCATGGCCGCGCTGCGCGCCGGCGATCCCGATGCAGCCCAAGTGGCGATGAAGCGCCACATCCTCTTCTCGCAGAAAAGAATGGCGCCGATCTTCGAAACGTTGGAATAGGGGCATTCCCGCGAGACACCACGACATAATGTCGGCACGGTTGTTTTTATACCGTTTTTCGTCTGCGCGGACATCACGCCTTTTACCGCTTCACCATGACCTGCGACCTGCCGCAGCTCGCTGAGCCGGCGCGGCGTGGGCGAGGACGGCGATCCTGCCTCAGGCGAACATTCCTTCGGCGATGTATGAGCCCTCCTGAGGTGCGGGTGGCACGAAAAAGATCGCTGAGCCGATGTGGGAAACATATTCGTTAAGAGCGTCGGAGGCGCCGAGCTTGACTTGTAAGGCTTCGAAATGCGCCGGATCGTTCTGGTAGGCGATGAACAGGAGACCTGCGTCGAGAAGCCCGACCTGATTGATGCCATCTGTATAGTTATAGGGACGTCGCAGAATCTTGATCCCGCCGTTGTTCTCGTGGGCGGCCAATCGAATGTGCGCCGTGAGCGGGATGATGAAATTCCCGTCGGCGTCCTTTTTCTCGAAGTCCGGCGTGTCAAACTCCCCGGTGCCCGTCAGCGGGGCTCCGGAGATCTTGAAGCGCCCAATCACCTTGTTCTGATCACTGACCCGGTCCGTATCCCAGTTCTCGATATGCATCTGGATCTTGCGCACGATTTGATAGGTTCCGTGCCGCTGCCAGGATGGCCCGTCCAAGATCCAGACGAATTTGTCGAAATCGGCATTCTCCATGACGTTACGGGTGCCGTCCTTGAAGCCGAGGAGATTGCGCGGCGTGGTTTCGCCCTTGCCGGCGGATGCTCGGCCGAAGCCCATGACGGTCCAGCGCGTGGCCGCGGCGCCTGTATCCTTGGCGATGCGGGCGAGGTCGCGGACGGCGTGGTAGGCGACCTCAGGGTCATCGGCGCAGGCCTGGAGGGAGAGATCACCACCAGTCAAGCGCGGTTCAAGTGCATCGCTGGGAAGACGCTTGAGATCGCGCAGCAAGGCCGGTCTCTGGTGACTGAGACCATAGGTATCGGTGAATATCCTGGGGCCTAGCCCGACGGTCACGGTCAAAGATGCGGGGCCGAGGTCCAAGGCCTCGCCAGTGTCGAAGCCGACGCCGTTGGCGCGGGTCGGCTCGACCTGCCCGATGGTCTCGCCTTTCATCAATTGGGCAATCGCGCCCGACCACCGCGCCAGCAGGATCTGCAAATCCGACCGCTGCGCAGAGGTAAGGTCAAAGGTCATGTAGAAAACATTGCGTTGCGGGGACGTACGTATGCCGGCTTGCTCGGCGACGCCGTAGAAGGCGTGCCGCTGAGTCAGATCGACGACGTCCTCGACGCCGTTTGGAGCGGCTTGCGCGGCCGTGCAAGTGGCCGCGCCGATTGTGCCCGCGGCGGTTCCGAAAAGCACGTCGCGGCGGGAAAGATGATTATTCTGGCTCATGCCCAAACGGCTGCCGTCCGTCATCAGTGAATGGTTGCGACTTTCTCAGCGATTTTGGACAGCGGCTCCTGGAGCGTTTGAATGCTCTTGCTGAGCTTGGCGGCGTCGGCGGCCTTTAATTCGGCGGTGTAGATCTTATAACCGCCGGATACGCGCGGATCGCGGTATGTGTCGAGCAGCGCCTTCACCGTTGCGAACTCGCCGGTTACCCTCTTGGCGAGTTCTGGATCAATCTTATCCATACCGGGCTCGAGAAACGCGAAAGCCTGCTGAGCGCCTTCGACATTGCCCGCGAAGTCGACAAGATCGTAGTGGCTGAACGCTTCTTCCTCGCCTGTGATCTTGGTATTTTGCACCTCTTCAAGAAGGTCGGCGGCGCCGTTGGCGAGATCCTCAGGCTTGTAGGTGAGCGATTTCACCACGCTATCGAGCGTGTCGACGTTCTTCTGCAGTTCGGCGGCCTGCTTTCTGGTCTCATCGGTGATCCGTCCATTCTGGAACAGGTCGCGCTCGATGGCGTGGAAGCCATGCCAGCCGACCTTCTCGTCAAGGTTGGAGGCGCGCATATCGATGAGATAATCGAGATTGCCAGCGTTGTCGGTGGCCTTGAATCCGGGCAGCACGAAGCCGCCGACATCGGATTCGATGCGCTCGTAGAACGGACGGGCCAGCGGATAGTCTGCCTTGGCCTTGGCGAGGTCGCCGGCGTCGATGTCCACCTTCAGACGATTGACTGCCGTCACCATGGCGTCGACGACGCCGTCTACGTAATTCGCATATCCCCGGGTGCCGGAGGCGAGGATCTCCGCCGTGCTGCCGATTGGCTCGGCTGCGGCCTTCCCGGTGACAGTGAAGTCCTGCAGTTCCTGCTTCGCGCCGGGGCAGTAGATCTGGTACGTCCCGCCGCCGAGCGTGAGGGTGAAGCTGACCGTGGGCAGGCCCGGGGCGAGATTCTCCTTCTCGCCGAGGATGCGATTGTTGCTTTGCAGCTCGATCTCCGCGATCGCGGTGGCGGTTTTGTTGGTCACGGCGAAGGTGATTGGTCCGGCTTTGGCCGAAGTATGGTCAAGGATGCAGGCGCCGCCGTTGTCGCCGGCAAGGGTGATCTTGACCTGGGAGGCGCCGTTCTCCACCGGCGCGGGCGAGCCATCCTGGGCGACGGCTATTGCGCCGGCGCCGGCGGCAAGCGCGAGCAGCGTCGCCAGTCCGGTTGTGGCGATGAGCGACTGTATCGGGTTAAAGAGCGGCATGAATTGCTCCTTTCCTGGCCGTGTCCTCGGCGCGCCGGCCGGTTCTTGGAATGGGATTGACGACGCCGGTGACGCCGCGCAGCCGCATAAAGGTGCGGCAAGCGGATGCCCCAAGGAGAAGGGCGATGATCACGAGCGCGATCGGCAACTGGACGGCCCACAACAGCCGTTCGGTGCGCGCTGCTGCGATGGCATTGAGTTCCGTCACAACGTCGTCGCGATAGGCAGCGGATACCTGCCAGCCGCTCGCCGGCGCGTCGCTGCCGGCATCATCAACTGTGAGCGTGCGCGGCGTCTGGAGGCCGCTTCCGGAAAGGGTGACGATGGTGACGCTGCGCTCGACCGCATCCAACAGTTCGCCATCGGCGGTCCACACGCTGGTGGAACGGTCGATCGACCAGTCGGCAGTGAACGGACCGGGATGCTGGCGGAAGTTCAGGCCGATCGGTGTCCGCCCGCCGGACAACGCGATGACTTGGTTAAGGGTGAGCGTGGACGCGGCGTTGGCCGGGGTCGTCGTGCCGGTGAGGACCCACGCCGACGCTTCGACGCCGTCATGCTGCTCGCGCCGGCGCCCGCTTTCCGGGAGGGGAAGGGCGGTCTGCTCCGCCCCGCGGAGGGAAACCTTCAGCACCAGCGGGGAACTGTCGCGCGTTGCGCTCAGCCGAGCGGTGCCGACAGGCTGCGAGGAACTCCCCGCTGCAGCGACGATCGTCGCCTGGGCCGGCAACTGCAGATGTGGGGTAGGGTAGAAAATGGCCATGCCGAGCGCGAGCGCCGCAAGCGCACCGGCGATCGTGACCTGCAATCGCGCCGCTGTGCGTGGCCGCGGACGTCGAGACGATGGCCAATAGATAAACAGGGCGACGGGAATGAGGTAGGCAAGCCAACCGATCGCCTCGATCAGCCGCGGATCGGCGGGAATGCCAAGCACTCCGGTGATGAGCGCGGACCGGATCGTGCCAGGAGCGACAAGCCAAGACAGGTTCACCGTCGACTGCTGCCCGGCGTTGAGCCAGCCGGCTTCGTGGACTGAGCGCAGCGACGTGATCACCAATCCCGCGGCGACCAAGATGAGGAATGCTCCCGTGAAGCGGAAGAACCTCGACAGGTTGATCTTGACGCCGCCGACATAGATGCCCCAGCCGAGGCCGACCGCCATGGCGAGCCCGATGGCCGCGCCGGTGGCCGCCAACAGGGCCGACTGTGCGGCCGAGAATGTTGCCAGCAGGAACACGCTGGTCTCGAAGCCCTCTCTCAGAACCGCCAGGAACGCCATGCTGGCCAGTGCATAGACGCTCGCCTGACTCAGCGCTGCAGCGGCCTCGGCCTCGAGCTGCCGTTTCATGTCGCGCGCATGCGCATTCATCCACGCGATCATTCCGGTGACAAAGACGATTGCGATGGCGCCAATGACGCTTTCCATGCCTTCCTGCCCAGCCTGAGGCAGCGCTTCCTCGACCAGTTTGAGGCCGACACCGACGGCGATCGACAAAATCACCGCAAGCGCTACGCCCAGCCACATGGCCGTGAGACTCTTGCCGCTCCGGTGCAGGAATGCCGCGATGATGCCGACGATCAGCGACGCTTCGAGCCCTTCGCGCAGGCCGATGACAAGTGTCGCTAGCATGGCGGCACCCCGCTAAGGGGCTTCGATGTCTTCGGCATTGGCGCCCGTCTGCGGTTGCAACAACGTCGCGCAGCAATGGGCGCGGCGCGTGTTCAACTTTGAAATTCCCTTTTATGCGGTTGGGAGAACGCCTGCAATCGCAATGATTTAGATCGATTCCAGTGTTTATCGCTCAAAGCAAAAAACTGGCGAGGTTTGTGCAGCCCGCTGCTCGCCAAGGACCTCGACGACTTCCAGTTCGACGGTACCCCGATCACCGAGACACCGAGACCCTGGTGCGCGATTTGGCCAGTGGCGGCTTCCTTGCCCAAAGCGCAATGCTGTCCTGGTCGGCGGTGCCCGCACAGGCAAACACACCTAGCAATCGGATATTCGTGACTTTAAAGCGCGGCGTCGTGCTCCCATCTTGAGCTTTGCGCAAGCGAGTCCGGCAATGGCGGAACCGAACGGAAAAACGGTGCTGGTCACTGGCTCGACCGATGGCGTCGGCCGCGTGGTGGCAAAGAGGTTGGGAGAAGGCGGCTGGCGCGTCCTGGTGCACGGCCGCGATCGCGAACGGGGCGAGCGCCTCGTCGCCGAGATCAAGGCCGCGGGCGGCGCGGCGCAATTTCTGGCCGCGGATTTTTCCGCGCTTGCCGACGTGCGGCGGCTCGCCGCCGCGGTGCGGCGGGCGACCGATCGGCTCGACCTTCTCATCAACAATGCCGGCATTGGCGGCGGCGGTCCGCAAGGAACGCGGCAGGAAAGCGCCGACGGATACGAGTTGCGCTTCGCGGTGAACTATCTCTCCGGCTTCCTGCTCACCCATCTGCTGTTGCCGCTCCTGGAAGCGAGCGCGCCGGCCCGCATCGTCAACGTCTCCTCGCTCGGCCAGCAGCCGATCGACTTCGACGACGTGATGCTGACGCGCGACTACAGCGGCATGCGCGCCTATCGCCAGAGCAAGCTGGCGCAGATTCTGTTCACCCTCGATCTTGCCCGCGCGCTGGATGGCACCGGCGTGACGGTCAATGCCTTGCATCCGGCGACGTTCATGGACACGAAGATGGTGCGCGAGTTCGGCACGCCGAGGAGCACCGTCGCGGAGGGCGCCGACGCCATCCTCAAACTTGCGGCGTCTCCCGAGCTTGAGGGGCGCAGCGGACTTTACTTCAACGGCCTGCACGAGGCGCGCGCGGACGCGCAGGCCTACGATCCGCAAGCGCGGCAGCGGCTCAAGACGCTCAGCCTGGAGCTTGCCGGCCTGGCCCCAGCCATTACCGGTTAGTTTTGACGCGCCAAACCGGTTACGATATTCAACCGGCAGCGCCCACGAGTCCTGACCGGTGTGCGCCACACGAGCCTTGCCGCAGCGCGTTCCCGCATGACCATCCGCCTGCACCGCGGCGATCTGCCGGACCTTTCGCGCTACGCCGGCGCGGACGCGGTCGCGGTCGACACCGAGACCATGGGGCTCGATCCGGCCCGCGACCGGCTGTGCCTGGTTCAGCTTTCGCCCGGCGATGGTTCTGCGGACCTGGTGCAGATTCCCGCGCACGCCCAGGACACGTCCAACTTCGCGCCCAACCTGAAGCAGCTTCTCGCCGATGCCCGGCTGCTCAAGATTTTTCACTTCGCGCGGTTCGATCTCGCCATGCTCTACAAGACCTTGGGCGTCATGCCGCAACCGGTCTACTGCACCAAGATCGCCTCGCGTCTCGTCCGGACCTATACCGACAAGCACGGCCTTAAGGACCTGGTGCGCGAGGTGCTGGGGCATGACCTGTCGAAACAGCAGCAATTGTCCGATTGGGGCGCAGCGGAATTCAGCGACTCCCAGCTTTCCTACGCGGCCGCCGATGTGCTCTATCTGCACGCACTCAAAGAGCGGCTCGATGCCATGCTCGCGCGCGAGGGCCGGGAGGGGCTCGCCGCGGCCTGCTTTCGTTTCCTGCCGGACCGCGTGCGGCTTGATCTCGCGGGCTTTGGCGCAGAAGACATTTTCGCCCATTCCTAATACCTGGAGCACTGAAGAGCGCTCCGCTCAGCGCGCGGCCTGCGACCCCCTTCTCTGGGGTCCCCTCCCGTCGCACTCGCGCGACGGGGTGCCCCGATCTCCCCCTGCAGGGGAAGAAGAAAACGGCCCGCTCTTTCCTCCCCCTGAAAGGGGGAGGGTTGGGGAGGGGGTCTGCTGAGTCAAAGATTTCTCGTCAATCAGGGGAAACAGTAAAAGCGGGCATTCGCCGCGGCGGCCGCCTTTCGCCGGCCCCGTCGGGGCCACATTCATAGGCGACAATTCCCAGTGGGCCGCTAAAATCGATCCGGCTGTGATCCGAATCCGGGCAACGTCTGAGGGGACCGCCGCTTGACCGCTGTCTATCCCGCCGACATCGCGAAGGCTGCCTTCTCGGCGAAGGGTCGCGGGGATGTCGCGCGGATCTATCGCGCCGCGCTGAGGCACAGCCGGTACGTGCGTTGGCTGCGGCTCAGCGTGCCTGTCGGCATCGCCATGGCTTTATTTACGGTCGTCGCGGCCAACTACATACCGCCGATCGGCGGCTTTCGGTTGCCGGGGGAACTCGGCAAGCTCGTCATCAAAGGCACCAAGATCACGATGCAGCAGCCGCGGCTCTCCGGCTTCACCGCGGATTCCCGCCCTTATGAGTTCATCGCGAACGCCGCCGCGCAGGACATCACCAAACCCGATTTCATGGAATTGCAACGGCCGCGCGGCAAGATTCAGATGGAAGACAAGAGCATAGTCGACATAACGGCCACCTCGGGCACCTACGACGCCAAGACCGAAATGCTGACGCTCATCGATAATGTCCACGTCCTCTCGTCGACGGGCTATGAGGTGCGTCTGAGCGAGGCGGGGATCGATATGCACACGAGCGTGGTGGTGTCTGAGAAGCCGGTCTGGGTCAAGCTGCTCAACGGCTTTCTGAATGCCCACCGGATGGAGGTGACCGATAACGGCACTGTTTTGCATTTCGGCGGCGGCGTCGCGATGACCATGTATCCGGATAAGGGTTCCACAAAGGCAAGCGAACAATGACGCGCCGGCTTCGGTTCTGGGCTGTGATGATGGCTTTGGCGGCGCCGGGGTCTGCCGCGGCGCAGGGACCGTCCTCGGCCGGGCCAGGCCCGACTCAGACCGTCCTTCAGAATCCGAGTGAGGGTCAGCCGATCCACATCGAATCCACGTCGCTCGAAGTGCGCGACAAGAGCAAGGTCGCGACCTTCACCGGCGACGTCGTGGTGGTCCAGGGCGACACGACGATAAAATGCCAGACACTCGTCGTCTTCTATGGGGCACAGGAGAATGCCGGCGCCGGCAAGCACGTTGCGGGCGTCCAGCCGGCGGCAGGCACGTCCCAGAGCGGGCAAAGTCGGGCAGCGCCGGTGGTGCCGCAGGGAGAGCAGGACATCCGCAAGATAGAAGCGCGTGGCGGCGTCACCGTTGTCTCCAAGGACCAGAACGCCAGCGGCGATCTTGGCGTCTACGATCCCAAGGCAAAGACGATCACGCTGATCGGCAACGTCGTGGTCAGTCAGGGCAAGAACGTCCTGCACGGCGATCAAGTCGTGGTCAATACGGCGACGGGAGATGCGCTATTCGAATCGCCGACCCAAAACCGGGTTCGCGCGCTCTTTCAGTCCGACAAGAACGACATCGGCGCCCCAAGCAACGTTATGTCCGCCGGACCTAGCCGGACGAATTGAGCGCGCGGGCCGCGGCGTTGCCACGTGAAATCGGCTAAAATCCCCTCTTGGAGCCCGAATCGTCCGCGATTCGCGGCTGAAAACTTCCGAGACTGGCGTGCTGGACATTTTCTCATATTTTCGCCGCCGCCCCGGCCCGAAACGTGGCAAAGCGACTGCCGCCTCGGGGGACGAGGTCATCGACCTCGCGAGTATGGGCGGCGCCATCAACGGCACCTATGTCGATATTGCGAGCCTGACGCCGCCGACGGCGAAGGCGCGCAGCAAGCGTCCGCCGGCGCAGCCGCCGCGCCAACCTTCGCCGGACAACGTGTCGCGCCTGCCGGCCCAACCGCGCCGCCGCGGCGATGGGAACGGCGCCGCGCCGGCCGAGCGCAAGAGCGGCCTTTTCGTCCATGGAGTGGAGAAGAGCTTCGTCGGGCGCAAGGTGGTCAAGAATGTAAGTCTTTACCTGCGCAAGGGCGAGGCGGTGGGCCTTCTCGGCCCCAACGGGGCCGGCAAGACGACGGTCTTCTACATGATGACCGGTCTCATCAAGGCCGATAAAGGACGGATCGAACTCGACGGTTACGACGTCACGGCGCTGCCGATGTACCAGCGGGCCCGTCTTGGCATCGGCTACCTTCCGCAAGAAGCCTCGATTTTCCGCGGCCTCAACGTCGAGCAGAATATCCGCGCCGTGCTCGAAGTGGTCGAGCCCGACGCCAAGCGGCGCGAGCACGATCTCGACGGGCTGCTTGAGGAGTTCGGCATCACGCGGTTGCGCAAAACGCCGTCCATCGCGCTCTCCGGCGGCGAGCGCCGGCGCGTCGAGATCGCCCGCTCGATCGCCACGCGACCGAATTACATGCTGCTCGACGAGCCTTTTGCCGGCATCGATCCGATCGCCCTCGGCGACATCCAGTCGCTGGTGCGTCATCTGACCAATCGCGACATCGGCGTGCTGATTACCGACCACAATGTGCGCGAGACGCTCGGTCTGACCGATCGTGCCTACATCATCTATTCCGGCGAAGTGCTGATGGAAGGCCGCGCCGACGAGATCGTTAACAACCCGGACGTGCGTCGGCTCTATCTCGGCGAGGAGTTCCGACTTTAAGCCTATCCGAAATCGGTTGACGACAACGCGGCCGAATTGCGGTAGAGAACAAGCAAGAATCGGACCAATTCGGCCGCCTTCGCGATGGCACTCTCACAAAAACTGCAGATCCGCCAGAGCCAAGCGCTGGTGATGACGCCGCAGTTGATGCAGGCGATCAAGCTGTTGCAGTTTTCCAATCTCGATCTGGTCGCCTATGTCGAAGCCGAGCTTGAGCGCAATCCCCTGCTTGAGCGCGGCACGGAGGACGAACCGGCGCCGGGCGAGCCCGACGGCAGCGGAACGGCGGACAAGGCGGCGGACGGCGTGGCGTGGAACGCAAACGAAAGTGGGCCGAACGGCGACTCCGGCGCAGAGCGTCTCGATGCGCGTCTCGATGAGGCTTTCTCCGATGACGCCGAGCCGGATCGCCCGCGGACTGCCGAAGCTTCGGCGGGATATTCGCAATGGGCGGGCGTCGGCCCCGGCGGCCGCGATGACGACGACTACAATCTCGAGGCGTTCGTCTGCGCTGAAACGACGCTGGCGGACTGGCTGCGCGAACAGCTCATGTTCGCCATCACCGATCCGCGACGGCGCATGATCGGTCAATACCTGGTCGATCTCGTCGACGAGGCCGGATATCTGAGCGGCGACCTGGCGGCGGCGGCGGAAAGGCTCGGCACCAGTGTCGGCGAAATCGAGGCCGTGCTCGCGGTGCTGCAGAGCTTCGATCCGCCCGGCGTCTGCGCGCGGGATTTGGCCGAATGCCTGGCGCTTCAGCTCGAAGAACGCGGCCGCTTCGATCCGGCGATGCAGGCTTTGATCAAACGGCTCGACCTCCTGGCCAAGCGTGATTTCGCCGCTCTGAAGAAAATCTGCGGCGTCAGCGAGGAGGACCTGGCCGACATGATCGCGGAGATCCGCCGCCTCAATCCAAAGCCCGGCCTCGTCTTCGGGTCGGCGGTCGTGCAGCCGATCGTGCCGGATGTTTTCGTGCGGCCGGGTCCCGATGGCGGCTGGATCGTCGAACTCAATTCCGACACTCTGCCGAAGGTCCTGGTCAATCAAAGCTATTACGCCGAAATCTCGGCCACGACGCGGCGCGACGCCGAGAAATCCTACCTCGCCGAATGCCTGCAAAGCGCCACCTGGCTGGTGCGCGCTCTCGACCAGCGCGCGCGGACCATCCTCAAGGTCGCCAACGAGATCGTGCGCCAGCAGGACGCCTTCTTTGCGCGCGGCGTGGAGCAGCTGCGTCCGCTCAACCTCAAGACCGTCGCCGAAGCCATCGGCATGCACGAGTCGACCGTCTCCCGCGTCACCGCCAACAAATACATGGCGACCAGCCGCGGCATCTTCGAGCTAAAATACTTCTTCACTTCGGCGATTGCCGCCACCCACGGCGGCGAGGCCCATTCCGCCGAGGCGGTGCGCCACCGCATCAAGCAGTTGATCGATGCCGAGAGCGCGGCCGACGTGTTGTCCGACGACACCATCGTCGAGAAGCTGCGCGCGGCCGGCATTGACATAGCGCGACGAACGGTCGCGAAATATCGCGAGGCCATGCGCATTCCCTCCTCGGTGCAGCGCCGGCGCGAGAAGCAGGCGGCGGCGGTCAGCTAACGGCCCTGAAGCTCGCGTCGGCTGGTGCGGCGCCGCGTTGACTCCGCACCCGCCAATGCCTAGCTCGAAATAAGCGTCTGGTACGCGCCGTCGTTGCGCGGCGCGCGGCGCTAAAAGCGCGCAGTGCCGAAGCAATCCGGACTGTTCGTCTGCCCGGCGGGATTGCTCTTGGTCGCTATGCTTCTCGATGACTGCGGGGTGAGACCGCTCGAGCGGAGGCTGCCATGCCATTTCGCATTTCGGGAAAAAATCTCGACGTCGGCGATGCGCTGCGGGAGCGCATCAGCGGTCGCATCGCCGAAGCCATGGATAAGTATTTCGACGGAGGCTATTCCGGGCACGTGACGGTTGCGAAAGAGGGCTTCGAATTTCGCACCGAATGCGCCATCCACCTTGATTCGAAGATCACGCTGCACGCCGAGGGCAGGGCGCCCGACGCCTATGCCAGCGCCGACCAGGCGGCGTTGCGGGTGGAAAAGCGGCTGCGCCGCTATCATCGCCGACTCAAGGGTCGTCGTTCCGGGCGCGCGGATGGCGAGGACTCGGCTTAGGTCGCAGGCTGCATCATCGCCGCCCCGCAGGAGCGGAAGAACGAAGCGGAACTCGGCGGCTTCACATCCGCAATCATCGTCGAGTCGATCGCCATGCTGAAACAATTGTCGATCGGCGATGCGGTGATGGAACTCGATGTGACCGGCGCTTGCGTTCTCGATCAACGTCGTCTGTCGCCGCGCCGACGGCATTGCGGCGTGATCGATCCGGCCGTCGTCGTCCCCAGATGCCCATTGACGCCGTGGCGGGCGCTCCTTATGGTCCGCCGCCCTTGAGCATGATGCGGAGAGACGGGCACCGGTTTCGGATAAGCTCATGCTCCAGAAAGCCCGCGCCGGAGAAAGTCCGCGCCGGGCGACGGCTTCCCCCAGGTTTCATTCATGCCGCTCACCGATCTCGTCGCGTCGAACGCGATCCTCCCGGCGCTCAAGGTCAACAACAAGAAGCAGGTTCTTCACGAGCTTGCCGCGCACGCCGCTTTGCTCAGCGGTCAGGGCGAGCGCGCGATATTCGACATCCTGACGCAGCGCGAGAAGCTCGGCTCGACCGCCGTCGGCAACGGCATCGCCATTCCTCACGGCAAGATGCCCAATCTCACCCGGCTGTTCGGATTGTTCGCGCGGCTCGATCGGCCGGTCGATTTCGAGGCGCTTGACGGCCAACCGGTCGATCTCATCTTTCTGCTGCTCGCGCCGGAAAGCGCTGGCGCCGATCATTTGAAGGCGCTTGCCCGCGTGGCGCGACTTCTGCGCGACCCCGCCGTCGCCCATAAGCTGCGCGCGTCGCAGGATGCGGAAGCGCTCTACGCCGTGTTGGCCATGCCGTCGGCGAGCGCGGCGTAATCAGACGGCTTCTGCTTCAATGCACGCTGACCGTCTCCAGTTGCTGGCTGATGGCGTTGGCGATGGCTGCTTCGCGGCTGTCGGTAAGCATGATCGGCGTGCCGTCCGCCGCATGCAGCGCAAAGAGCTTCAGCCCCGGCTGAATTTCCGGCAGTTGCGGGAACAGCGCCGGGATGTCCTCGGAACGTATCGTTTTCACATAGGCGATTCGTCCACCGCCGAGATGGGCGAGCGCTTCGGGCGATATCTCGATTTGTTTCACTTCGCTACGGTTCATTGCCAATGCCATGACGCTCGACTCCTTATCCTATGGCGTGGTCGAGTCTTCTTCAATTCCGTCTTCAGTTTCGTCGCTGCCCTTGATGGCGATCGATTTGACGATGCACTCCGGCCGCGGACGCACCAGATCGATCGACAGCAATCCGTTCTTCAAGTCGGCGCCGAGCACTTCCATCCCCTCCGCCAGCACGAAGCTGCGCTGGAACTGGCGCGCGGCGATGCCGCGGTGGAGATATTGCCGGCCTTTGTCGTCCTGCTGGCGACCGCGAATGACGAGCTGGCTCTGTTCCAGCGTCACCTCGAGTTGATCGCGGGTGAAGCCCGCCACCGCCAATGTGATGCGCAGCCGATCCGGATTATCGCCGTCGCGCGGGATGCGCTCGATGTTGTAAGGCGGATAGCCGTCGGCGGCCTTGGCGACACGATCGAGCACGCGTTCGATCTCGTCGAAGCCGAGCAGAAACGGACTCGAAAGCGACGAAGGCCTGGACATGGTTTCAAAGTCCTTTAAAGCGACTTTGCGGAGCCTTTAACAGCACTCCGTCGTCGGCGACATCGTCCCGCCGCAACGCTATATGGCGGTGCGGGATGAATGCCGCAAGGCTGTGTCGTCGGGCGCCGCGCGCGACGGCTCACGGCCACTGCAGCGGTCCGGGCAGCGCGCGTTCGGCTTCCGCCGTAAGCTCCGCCTCGTGTCGCCCCACGAAATTGATCCCGACCATGATGACCACCACGGCAGCCAGACCAAAAATGATCACCATCGGGCCGGCCGCGCGTTCGACCTGGCGCCCCAGCAGATAGGCGGAGAATCCGAAGAAGGACGCCCAGGCGAGCGCGCCGACGATGTTGGCCAGCAGGAAGTGCCGCCAGGGCATGCGATTGGCTCCGGCCAGGATGCCGGCCAACGCGCGCAGCAGTGGGATGAAGCGCGCGACAATGATGATCTTGCCGCCGTGGCGCAGGAACAGATACTGGCCGAGCTTGATCCGGCTCTCGGTGATCCGCAGATAGACGCCGAAGCGCAGCAGCAGCCAATAGCCGAATTCGCGGCCGATGACGTAGCCGATCATTTGTCCGACGATCGCTCCACCCGCCGCAGTCAGGATGACCGAACCGATGTGAAAATCGTGTCGCGTCCCGGCGAGAATCGAGGCCAGGATGAGCACCGACTCCCCGGGCACGGGAAGACCGACGCTTTCGAGGCCGATGATTCCGGCGACGATGACGAGGCCGTAGACATGGATCAGGTGGGCGATGGTGGGCGTCAAGACTGCGTAAAACCGGTAAGCCTGTGAGCGCGATGGCGGCGCGGCCGGAGCCTTATAGGGGATTTTCCGTCATAGCGACACGGCATGACGCGGCAATGGCATCCGTCGCAATTGAGGATTACACCCATGATCCGGGGAACGGGTAAAGGGGCGCTGCAATCGATGCGGCCGGTCAGCACGTGCTGGCGATTCTCAAGCCTACTCTTCGGCGCGACGCTTGTCCTCGGCGCGTGCGCGCACCACCCATCCTCGACTGAAGCGGCCGCTGCCGAGGACGAGATCAATGTCCCTCCCACCAACTACAAGGCCGACATTCTCGCGGCGATGCACGCCTATCTCAACGATCCGACCGGGATTCGCGATCCCGCCATTGCCGCCCCGGCGCTGAAACCCGTGGGCGGCGTCAAACGCTATGTCGTCTGTCTGCGTTTCAACGCCAAGAAGAACGGCAAGGATTATGCGGGCGTGAAGGAGGTGACGGCCGTCTTCATCGCCGGCCGGTTCGACCGCTTCGAAACGACATCACGCGAGGCGTGCGCCGACGCGAGCTATGCGCCATTCCCGGAGCTTGGAAAGCTCGCGCCGTAAGATGCAATATCAAGGGCACCGCGAATTGAGTTGAAATTCCGCGTCGTCTTCGCCTTAATCGAAGCGGGAGTTCCTTCACAAGGTCAGAGGCAAGCCATGGACTTCGTGCAGATCGCGACCTGTACCGCCGTCGCAGCCGTCGTGGCGTTGTCGGCGCAATCCGCCGTGGCGGCCCCCGCGCTTGCCACCAACAACGTCAATATGCGGCAAGGGCCGGGAACGAACTATCCCGTGATCATCACTATTCCCGGCGGCAGCACCGTCGAGGTCGGCGGCTGCCAGGGCACATGGTGCGCGGTCACGTGGCAAGGCAAGAGCGGCTACGCGGTCGCGACGAGTTTGGATCAGGGCGGCGGCGCACCGCCTGCCGGCGCTGGTGGCCCACCGCCTCCCGGAGGTCCACCACCCGGCGCCACGGCGCAAGGACCGCCGCCGGATTATCCGCCGGGAGCGCAGCCACCGCCGGGTTATGTACCACCCCCCGGCTACTATCCGCCGCCGCCGGGTTATGACCCCTATTATTACGCCCCGGGCTATTACGCCCCGGGCTATTACGCCCCGTATTACTACGGCCCCTATTGGCGCCGTCGGTGGTGAGAACGTCAAAAATTAAAACGATACTCGATGATTCCGGGCGCGCTGCGCGCGACCGGCAATGACCGGCGTATCACGACTGCGCCAAGTGCTCGCTGGTGACCCAATCGAGAGTCCTGTCGATGGCGCGTTCGAGCCGGTTGAACAGTTCCTCGATGTCCGCCGCGCCGATGACGAGCGGCGGCGACAGCGTCAGCACGTCGCCCGCCACCGAACGCACGATCAGACCTTCTTCTTCCGCGAACCGCACCGCCTTGGCGCCGACGCCGTGCTCGGGAGGGAATGAGCGCTTGCTCGCCTTGTCGGCGACCAGTT
>JASHPW010000092.1 GCA_030037895.1 Xanthobacteraceae bacterium
GGAGGAGTTCAAGGCGCTGGCGGCGATCGCCCGCGCCAAGGGATTTTTGCTGGTTTCCTCAAGCCCGCTCACCCGCTCCTCGCATCACGCCGGCGAGGACTTCGCCAGGCTGAAGGCGTTGCGCGCGGCGCGTTGATTCATGCCGCAATTCTCGACCACGCGGCAGGTGCAGCATTCCGCTTCCGACATGTTCGACCTCGTCGCCGATGTCGAGCACTATCCCGAATTCGTGCCGCTGTGCCAATCGCTCGGCGTGCGCCAGCGGATGAAGGAGAACGGCAAGGACGTCATCATCGCCGATATGACGGTGGCCTATAAGCTCATTCGCGAGCGATTCACCAGCCGCGTGACGCTCGACCGGCCGAATCTGGAAATTCTGGTCGAATATCTCGAAGGCCCGTTTCGCCGCATGAACAACCGCTGGAAATTCCGCCCGGTGGGGGAAAGATCGTGCAACGTCGATTTTTCCCTTGCCTATGAATTCCGCAGCCGCACGTTTGGCATGCTGATGGGCGCCGTGTTCGATGCGGCCTTCCGCCGCTTTGCCGCCGCCTTCGAACGCCGCGCCGATCAGGTCTACGGCGCGAAGTCCGCGTAAAACTTTTATCTATTATAGGCGATAGGTGTAGCTCACGGGCGTGAGTTTCCGTTTCTGAAGCCGCCAAGGGTGCAAGATGCGTTGTTTGCCGCCTGACGCCCTTCGGTCCTTCAGACGGATCGAGTGAAGGATAAAAAGCGCGCAGCTATTGTGAGGTCTGCAGGCGTGTTTGACCTCGTTGTTTGTGAGCACAACCAAGTTGCCATCTGTCGTAGTTCCTTTTACCTCAACGTGAAGCTCCTTGCGAGCTCGCGTGCATCGCAAGTCGTATGGATATCGCGACGAAACATCCTCAACATGAAATCTCTTCTGGCGAAAATATCGTTTCGCGACCGACATTGCGTGATCTTCAAGTGCTCGCCTTTCTTGCGGAGTACGCGCAAAGCCTTGACCTTGTGAACGAGCGAGTGCCTTTTCGGCCGCTGCGGCGCTTTCCCGCTCGGCCGCTGCTTCTGGCTTGGCGAGAATATTGCTGCCGCGGTAGTCATCGATGAATTTAAGAGCGCGTTGTATCCAAGACACTCGTTTGGTAGCGCCGTCCGCGTCTAATGAGTAGCAAATGTTAGACTGCCCCATTCCACCCTTACCAAACGGAATTTGATGGTTACGATTCTCGTCAGGTAGTAAAAAGCATCGTGCTTGGAGCGCTGAGCAAAAATGTCCAAATCGTCGTGGCTTACCAGGCGACCGCGCAGCTTGCTTCCTAAGAACCTCAGCATCTCCGTACCAACCGACGATGACCTGACCGCTCTCAGCGTCAGGCGCCACATAGACCACCAAAACATTGTTCAGTTTGTCAGCATCAGCTGCATTGGGATCGATCCTCTCTAAGGCCACTGCACGGCTGCGCTTCGGCGGTTGGAAATACCCATAAAGGCGACCCTTGGTTTTCCGAAAATTGTAGACCTCGTGACCGATCTTGTTTTTGTTATATCGACCCCCTCCAACGGGACGTTCGTCGCCGGGCACCGGACCGTTGTAATTGTGCATCCGGCCAACGCGGACAAACAACACCCTGCGCAGTTGAAGCCGGCGCCCCCTGGCGGTGACCATTGCCTTCCACCTCTTCTAATTTCTAATGGAACTCAACGCTACCTTTACACAGTTCCTAGACTTGTGCGAGCCATTCAATCAGTGAGAGCGCTTCGGCAACGGAGCGCTTGCGCACGCGGCCACGCCCGATCTTGCCGTAATGCCGGCGCCGCGCGATCCGCCGGCCGTTGCGGCGCGCCGCGGCGAAATGGACGAGGCCGACCGGCTTTTGCTTTGTGCCGCCGCCGGGACCGGTAATGCCGGTGATCGCCACCGACAGATCGGCTTGCGAATTCTCGAGCGCGCCCGCAGCCATGGCCGACGCGGTCTCCGCGCTCACCGCGCCGTGCCGCTTGAGCGTCGCCGCCGGCACGCCGAGCATCGCTTCCTTGGCCGCGTTCGAATAGGTGACGAAGCCGCAATCGACCACATCGGAGGAGCCGGCGATGTCGGTCAGCGTCGCGGCAAGAAGGCCGCCGGTGCAGGATTCCGCGGTCGCGATCTTGAAGCCGCGCGCGCGACAGAGAGCGAGCACGCGCCTGGCCTCTCCGCGCAACGCCTCCTCGATCACGATGCGCTCCACGGCAGCCGCACCGTCGCCGTCGCCAGCGCCACGATGCCTTCGCCGCGGCCGGTGAAGCCGAGCTTTTCGCTGGTCGTCGCCTTGACCGCGACCCGGGCGATGGAAAGGCCGGCGATGTCGGCGATGCGCGCGCGCATCACATCGCGATGCGGTGCGACCCGCGGGGCTTCGCATACGATGGTCACGTCGAGGTGCGCGATCACCCCGCGCCGCGCGCGCACGCGCTCGCAGGCGAAGGCGAGGAAGCGCTCCGATGATGCGCCCCGCCATTGCGGATCGCCGGGCGGGAAATGCGTCCCGATGTCGCCCTCGGCGAGCGCGCCGAGGACGGCGTCGACCAGGGCATGGAGCGCGACATCGGCGTCCGAATGCCCGGTCAAGCCGCGCGCGTGCGGGATTTTTACGCCGCCGAGCATGACGTGATCGCCATCGGCGAAAGCGTGGACGTCGAAGCCGTTGCCGGTGCGCACGTCGGACAGCGCCGCGACCCGCAAGGCTTCCGCGCGCAGAAAATCGTCGTTGGTCG
>JASHPW010000093.1 GCA_030037895.1 Xanthobacteraceae bacterium
GTGGTCATCGATCATCTCGGTCCGAGCAAAGTGGGCGCCGAGTTGCTGATCAAGGCGGCGCTCACGAAGCGGGAGAGGAACCGCTTCAAATTCTCGGTCCGCATCGAGGACGGCGAGCGCACCGTCGCGGTCGTCGAGCACGAGCGCGCGGCGGTTTCGCTGCAGAAGATCATGGGCGCGTTGGACTGAGCCGCGGCGTGTCGGGAGAAATCGGTCGCATGCGAACGAATTGGCGGGCGGCGCCGGGCGAAGGCCGCCTGGACATTGCCAAACGGCTTGACAATGGAACCGCCACCAAAGGAACGGGGTCATGAAAGTCGCTTTGATCGGAGCGACCGGGAACGTCGGCACGCGCTTATTGGCGGAACTCGTTTCGCGGGGCCATACCGTGACCGCCATCGTCCGCCATCCCGAGAAGGTCAAGGCGCAACCCGGCGTCATCGCCAAGCGCGGCGATGCGCTCGACAAAACGGGCCTCGCGTCGCTGCTTGCCGGCCATGATGCCGCCATCAGCGCGGTGCGCTTCCTCGCCAGCGACCCGCGCGCGCTCATCGGCGCGGTGAAAGCCGCCCGCGTGCCACGCTATCTCGTCGTTGGCGGCGCCGGCAGCCTCGAAGTGGCGCCCGGCCGGATGCTGGCGGATACGCCGACATTTCCCGCGGCGTATAAGCCGGAAGCGCTCAAAGGCGTCGAGTTCCTGGAAAAATTGCGCGCAGAAAAGGAGCTCGATTGGACGTTCCTGTCGCCTTCAGCCCAGTTCGTGGCGGGCAAGCGGACCGGGAAGTTCCGCCTCGGCGGCGACCGGCTGCTCAGCGATGAGAAGGGCAACAGCACCATCTCCTTCGAGGATTTCGCCGTCGCTCTTGTCGATGAGCTGGAGACGCCGGCGCATTCCCGCCGGCGTTTCACGGTCGGCTACTGAGCGGGATGACTTATCTTCGAGTCGTCATCCCGCTCTAGCTTCTTAGTGGAGCATGATCTTTTCGGAAAACCGGTTTCCACCCCGGATCAAGTCCGGGGCAGGCTTTTTCCGGATCATGCTCTCTAACCGGCGCGGACTGGCGCGGCCCCCCGAAGATTGGCGGGCCGAACACCGTCGAGACGCTCTCGGCGAGGCGACGAATTTGCTTTATAATCGTTCCAGACCCGATGGGGTGAAGTGAGCCGTCCCATACAGCGAAGGGATGACGGCAATGGCGGTGACGTACGAGACTTGGCTCGTTTTGCTTTCGATCGTGATGGCGATCCAGGGTGCCTATGTCGGCCTGAGCCTCGCCGTCCAAATCACCGCCGCGACCGGCGCGCGCCGCCGCCTGCTGCTCGCCGGCGCCACCGTCTCACTCGCCGTCGCCATTTGGACGATGCACTTTGTCGGGATGCTGGCGGTCCGGCTGCCGTTCCAAGTCGACTATCTGGTCTTTCCGACGCTGTTGTCGCTCCTCGTCTGCGCGATCGTGGTCGGAGCGGCGGTTTATGCCACCACTTTCGGCCCCCCCACTCTGCTGCGTTTGACCCTGTCCTCATGCCTGATGGGCGGCGGCATCTTCACGATGCACTACATCGGCATGAGCGCGCTCGACGCCAGCACCTATATGGTCCACGATCGGGTCTTTGTCGCCTCGAGCATGGCCATCGCCATCGCCGCGTCCGGATTGGCGCTGTGGCTCGCGACCGGACGGCAACGGCGTCCGCCATTGATCCTTTCGGCGATCGCCTTCGGTATTGCCGTTTCCGGCATGCACTATACCGCGATGGGGGGTGTGACGCTCTATCCGTACCTCACGGCGTCATCGGCGGCGCCGGCGCTATCGACGGATTTCCTCGCCATTGTCGTGGCGGTCGTCGCGTTCTGCATTTCCGGCATATTTCTGTTGCTTCTCTTGCCCGATTCGTCCCGGCGGGAAACGCCGACCATTGTGGTGGAGAACGACGATTTGACCGACACGGCGAAAATTTCGCCGGCACCGTCAACGGTGCCCACTGCAGCCAACGGCCACCGTCCCGAATTCGGCCGCGGAACATATGCACCGCTCGGCGGCGCCGGTGCACCGCCGCGGCGCTTTGCGCGCCATCTGCCGATCGAGCGCGAGGGCGGCACGCATTTCCTCGCCGTCGACGACGTGGTCGCGGTCCACGCCAACGCGCATTACACCTATATCTTCGATGGCACCGACAAGCTGTTTTGCCCGCTCGCCATCGGCGCCGTCGAATCGCGGCTCGACAATACCCGCTTTGTCCGCGTTCACCGCAGCCACATCATCAATATCGACCGCGTCGTCGGCTATAGGCGCACGGGCGATCATGAGATGGTCGAGCTTTCAGGCCTGCGTCACTACACCGTACCAGTCAGCCGCAGCCGCATCGGTTCGCTCAAATCGCGTATCGCCGCGCTGACTGGCGCCGACCCTGCATTTTCGCTGCGCCGCCGCCATCGTTTCGCAGCGCAATAGAGCGGGCTTCGCCCACCGCCAAGATGGCCAGATTTGGGCCCAACGCGTCAATAATCCTGTCGCAATTGGTGCATGGAACCCGGCGATTTGTGCCGGGAATGCGCCATTTCGTGCATCGCCGTGCAAGCTGGTGCAGCAATGCTTGCTGCTGCGGCGCACAATTGGCCAAGATTTTTCGCGTCAGAAGACGGTATTACGCGCAGTTTCGCATGGGGCCGCGGTGATGACCCGGACCTGCG
>JASHPW010000094.1 GCA_030037895.1 Xanthobacteraceae bacterium
GGTGCGGGTCGGCGCGGCATTGCCGGTCCCGGTAATCACGCCGGTCGAGGTGTTGGTGACGCTGCCGCTGACGACGGCGCCATTCTCGATGTTGATGCAGTTGATGGCCACCGCATTGGTGACCGCGGCGATCGCTCCGCCGTTCTGCGTGACAGCGCACCCCGCGGCATAAGCCGCCGGCGCGCCGGCGCCGATCAACAGCGCCGCCACCGAGCTCGAGGCGCGGAGAAGGCGCAGCCGGCGGCCGCCGCCTTGCGCCGGCGCGACGCGCAAAGATTTTCCCCGGCGTCGCGCAAGAGCGCGCCGCATGGGCCTTCCCCATCGCCCATTTCGGGTCATACCGACGCTTCCCCGCGCCGCCCCCGCTCGCACGGTTCTTTGCCTTGAAATAAGTTCTACTAGGGGTTGGCCGCTATTGGCAATTGCCAAGCGGCGTTGGCCGCACCCAAAGCCGCGATTCTTGTCCACTGTGGCTTAATGGCAACAGACGGGCGAATGCCACGTAGAATTTTTACGCGGCGATCCGGCTCGGCGACCCCGGTGCAAACGTGATGACACCAACGCGAGTCGGCGTTGAATGCCGCCGCATTACTCGCTCTTCTCGCCGATCTGCTTGAGCTTGGCGAACACCGCCTCGACGTTGAGTTCTTCGGACTTCTTCGCCGCCATTGGCTCCAGCTCCTCCTTCGGCGCTGTCGTGACCGAGGCCGGCAAGAGCGTCGCTCCCTGCGTCTCGACCGGAGCCGGCTTCTCCTTGGCCGCGCGTTGAACCTCGCGGTCGAGATCGATCTGCGAGCATAGGCCGAGCGTTACCGGATCGAGCGGCGTCAAATTGGCCGAATTCCAATGCGTGCGCTCGCGGATCGCCTGGATGGTCGACTTCGTGGTGCCGACGAGCCGCATGATCTGGCTGTCCTTGAGTTCGGGATGGTTGCGCACCAGCCAGAGGATGGCGTTCGGCCGGTCCTGGCGGCGCGAGACCGGCGTATAGCGCGGACCCTTCTGATGCTTGGCCTCGGGCAGGCGGACCTTCGGATCGGCGATGTGCAACTGGTGGCTCGGATCGGCTTCGGCGGCGGCGATTTCCTCGCGCGTCAGTTGGCCGGTCAAGATCGGGTCAAGTCCCTTGATGCCTTGCGCGGCGTCGCCATCGGCGATGGCCTTGACCTCAAGCGGATGCAGGTTGCAAAGCTGTGCGATCTGGTCGAACGACAACGAGGTATTCTCGACAAGCCAGACGGCTGTTGCTTTCGGCATCAAGGGCGCGGTCGCCATAGGTGAAACTCCTCTGCGCTCCGCCCGCCCGTCCGGGGCGAAGCCACTTCACGTCATCAACGATGAACGGAAAAGCTGCCGCAATATAGGCGGCTCGCCGGCCCGCTGCAACCGGCGGCGCTACTTGTGAATAGTCAGGAATTGCGCCGAAGGAGCCGCTGCTCAATTCGTGACGCCGTTGCTGTTGCGGGTGATACCGGTCATCGCGATTCGCATTTATCTTGAGCGTGAGAGGAAATTAACTGTTTGTTAACCCTTTGGAATCGGGTGTTGTCAATCAGCAACACCGCGATTGAATTATCGACAAATCGGACCTGACACGAGCGGTTTTGCTTGCCGCCAATACCTCGAATCAGATTCACCCCTGGCGGGAATTCATTCTTGACCGGGGGAGTCTCCCATGAAGATGCGCTTGCTTGCCGGCACCGCCGTCGCGACGATCATGGCCGGAAGTGCGGCGTATGCCGCCGACCTCGGCGTGCCGACGAAGGCGCCGATGCTTGAGCCGCCGGCGCCGCAGTTCAGTTGGACGGGCTGCCATGTCGGCGTCAACGCCGGATTGGGCGCCGGCCATACGCAGTGGCAAGACACGGTGCCAGACGGGAATATCGACGGCGATACGGCGACAAACCGGACCGCCCACACCGACATGTCCGGCGCCATTGCCGGCGGCCAACTCGGTTGCGACATGGAATTCGGCGGCAACTGGGTTCTCGGCATCGCCGGCTCGCTCGATGGATCGGACATAACCGGCACCAACCAGGATCAGTTCAACGCGCCGTGGACGCTTCGCGACAACATGGACTGGTATGGCAGCGTCACCGGCCGCGTCGGCGTGGCGGTCAACAATGTGCTGGTCTACGGAAAGGGCGGCGTCGCCTTCGCCCACAACAATTTCGAGATCGAAAACAGCGGCGTCACGCTGGGCACGCCGTCGGACATCCGTACCGGGTGGACGCTCGGCGGCGGTCTCGAATGGGCGTTCGGACCGAACTGGTCGGCCTTCGTCGAAGCCGATTATTACGGCTTCGACGCCCGCACCGAAACCTTCAATAATTCAGCCGCGGTCACCGGAGGATTCGTCCTTCCGCCGTTCACGATCAACGTGAAGCCCTCGTTTGAGACGGTCAGCTTCGGCGTGAACTATCGCTTCGGCGGTTTGTTCTCGCCATGGTAGTGACGCCGCTTGGCGCCGGACGGTCCGGCACATAAATCCGGCTCCGGAATCGTTTGCCGCGAAATGTCCCGGAGCGGCGAACGCCGCCGGCGCGGGAATCTCACCGCAATTGCGCTGTCATCGACCCCGATGACCCCGACGCCGCGGCGGCATTGACCGGTGCTCAACCGGCGCGGCGAAACGTCGCGTTTCGCTGCGGCTTTGCGCGTTTGCGGCGCCCTTCGGCCTGGGCGTCTTCGTAGCCGTCCAAGGCATGCTGAAAGACATTGTATTGCTCGATGCTCATGAGCACGAGGCGGTCGCGGCCGTTTTTGGTGACGATCACCGGCTCGGCCAGGGCGGCGTCGCTGTATTGACCGAAACTTCGCAGGAGTTCCGCTGACGTTATCCGGCGCATCGAGAATCGTCCTTTGCCGCCAGACTAGCAGAATTGCCCTCGTCACACAAATGACATAAACCTTAAGGGATACATGTTTAACAAGTAACATTAAAAATACATTGACGGGCCGGCAGCCCTTGGCTTTATTGTTTCCGTGGAAGGTAGGTGTCGGAAGGGCGTGGCGCTCTTTTGACCCAACGATCCTTTGATGCGTCAACAGGAGCAGCAGATGTCAAAGCGTATGATAATGGCGGCCGTCGTGTCGCTTGCGTTCACCTCCGTTGCATTCGCCCAGAGCAACAGCGCGGTAACGGTCCAGATCGGCGGTCTCAACAACTCCGTCGTCACGCAGAGCGGGGCGAGGAATACCGCCACCACCGTGCAGACGGGGTTTGTCAACTCATCGAGAATCACCCAGGCGGGTTACATCAGCAATTCCGCCGAGGTGGGGCAGGCCGGCGCAATCAACAGCAGCACCATCACTCAGTTCACCCTCACCCGGAGAAGGTAAGTTCTCAGCATCGTCGCCGCACCGCGGCCCGTCCGCGGTGCGGGACCTTTTGCTTTTGCATGCACTTGCGGCGGTTGAAGTGTGGAGGGCTCCCTTATGTTGAGGACGTGCTTAGCGGCGTTCGCGTTCGCGTTGCTGCCTTGGACGAGTTTCGCTCAGGTCAACGTCGTGCAATCCAACATCGCGAATGTCTACGGCTCCGTGCAGGTCGGCACAAATCCATCGACGACGGTGACGCAAACCGGCAAGTCAAACGTTGCCGGCATTGTGCAAGCCGGACAGTCGGTCTCGACCAGCGTCTCGCAGACCGGCGCCGTCAATGCGGTCACCACCGCGCAGATCGGCGGCACGACGTCGGCGAAACTGACCCAAACCGGCATCACAAATACCGCGACTGCCGCGCAGATCGGCGGCGCCAATACCACGACCACCACTCAAGTCGGCAGCACAAACGCCGCTTCTATCAGGCAGATCGGCGGCTTCAATCACTCGACCATCTCGCAGTCGGGAAAGTGA
>JASHPW010000095.1 GCA_030037895.1 Xanthobacteraceae bacterium
AGCGCCGCCAGTCCCAGCCGCGGCGCCCGCCCCAACCGCTTCCGCCGGCCGGGGAAGAAAAGGGCGCGGCGGCCGGCCGGAACGCCGCGATCGTCGCTGCGCCGCCGGTCGTCGCCGCGCGCCGGCCCTCGTGGGCAAGCGCCTCCTTGAGCGCGCGCACGATCAAGGCGCGCACCAGGCCGGCATTGCGAAAGCGCACCTCGGCCTTGGCCGGATGCACGTTGACGTCGACCTCGCGCGGATCGAGCGCGACGAACAGCGCGACCACGGGATGGCGGTCGCGCGGCAGGTAATCGGCATAGGCCGCGCGCACGGCGCCGAGGAGGAGCCGGTCGCGCACCGGCCGGCCGTTGACGAAGAGATATTGGCCGAGCGCATTAGCGCGACTGAGCGTCGGCAGCGCGGCAAAGCCTTCGATCGTGACGCCTTCGCGCTCGGCTGTGATCTCGACCGCATTGGCGCGAAAATCCGCGCCGAGCACGTCGCCGAGCCGCGCGAGCCGCCCGGCCGCGCCGGGCAGCGCCGCGGCGAACGTCGCCGGCGCACGTTCCTCGCCGGCGAGCGTGAAGGCGACGTCCGGCCGGCTCATGGCGAGCCGGCGCACCGCCTCGCGCGCCGCCTCGGCCTCGGTGCGGTCGAGCTTGAGGAATTTCAAGCGCGCCGGCGTCGCGTAAAAGAGATCGCGCACCTCGACGCGGGTGCCCGGCCCGATCGCCGCGGGCTTGAGCGGCGATTTCACCCCGGCATCGACCGCGATCGTCCAGGCGTGCGGCTCGCGCGCATGGCGTGTCGCGATCGAAAGGCGCGCCACGGCGCCGATCGACGGCAAAGCCTCGCCGCGAAAGCCGAGCGTGCGGATGGCGAGGAGATCGTCGTCGGCGAGCTTCGAGGTCGCGTGCCGCTCGACCGCGAGCGCAAGATCGGCGCCGGTCATCCCCTCGCCGTCGTCGGTCACGCGGATGAGCCGCCGGCCGCCGCCGTCGGTGAGCACGTCGATGCGGCGCGCGCCGGCGTCGAGCGCGTTCTCGACCAGCTCCTTCACCACGCTCGCCGGACGCTCGACCACCTCGCCGGCGGCGATGCGGTTGACCACGGCTTCGGAGAGGTGACGCACGGGCATGGGCGACTCGCTTGCCGGCGACCGTAACCCGGATCGAGCGCCGGCGAAATCCGGGAACGGCGTTGCCGCCGCCGGCGCGCGGCCGCCGCCCTCACTCAAGCTCCGACTTGGCGCGGCGCAGCCGCTTGACGCCGGCGCGGCGCTTCTTGCCTTCGATGCGCCGCGCGCGCGACGCCGCGGTCGGCGTGGTCGGCCGCCGCTTCACCGGCGGGACCGCCGCCCGGCGGATCAGATCAATGAGGCGATCGCGCGCGTCCGCGCGGTTGCGCGCCTGCGTGCGGTGGCGCTGCGCGGTGATCACCAGCACGCCGTCCCGCGTCAGCCGCGCGCCGGCGAGCCGTTCAAGGCGCGACCGCACCTCGTCCGGCAACGACGGCGAGCCGCGCACGTCGAAGCGGAGCCGGACGGCGGTCGAAAGCTTGTTGACGTTTTGCCCGCCCGGCCCCGACGCGCGCACAAAGCTTTCCGCGATCTCGCGCTCGTCGATGCTGATATGAGCGGTGACGCGGATCACGGCGAAGACAGGCCGCTCAATGCGGGCTATCGGCCGTTGTCGAGGCCAGCCCCTGCGGCCGGCCGGCCACGGTGACCAGAAGGCCGCCGTCGAGCAGGCGCTTGGCGACGCGCCGCGCGTCGTCGAGCGTCACCGCGTCGATCATGGCGGACCGCCGCTGGAAATAATCGATGCCGAGGCCGTCGAGTTGCAGCTGCACCAGGAACTCGGCGATCTTGCGCGAGGTGTCGAGGTTGAGCGCAAAGGAGCCCTTGAGATAGGCCTTGGCCTTGGCCAACTCCTCCGCCGTCGGGCCGTTTTCGGCCAGGCGGTGAATTTCCTTTTCGATCAGGTCGAGGGTTTGCGCGGTGCGGTCGGCGCGGGTGGCGGTGCCGCCGAGGAACAGCGCGGCGTGATCGAGCCACACCAGGTTGTCGGAGACCGAATAGGCAAGGCCGCGCTTCTCGCGCACCTCGCGATAGAGCCGCGAGGAGAACCCGCCGCCGCCGAGAATGTGGTTGACGATATAGGCGGCCATGAAATCCGGATCCTTGCGCGCGATGCCGGCGCCGCCAAACGTCACCACCGCCTGCGGCACGTCGAGCTTGACGAGGATGCGCCGACCGAGCCCCTGCGGCGAAGCGGCGGCCACCGGCGTCAGCTCCGGTTTGGCCGGCAAGGCGCCGAACACGCGGTCGAGCATCCCCTTCACCGTCTCAGCGTCGATGTCGCCGACCACGGCGACTTTCAGGTTGGCGCGCGCCAGCACCCGCCGCGTGTAGGCTTTGAGGTCGGCGACGGTGATGGTCGGCACCGATTCGAGCGTGCCGTCGACCGGCCGGCCGTAGGGGTGGCCGGCGAACGCGGTCTCCCACCAGCGCAGATTGGCGATTTCGTTCGGGTTCGTTTCAGCGCGCCGCAGCGAGGACAGGATCTGCGCGCGGATGATTTCCACGTCCGCGGGATCGAAGCGCGGAGCAATGAGCGCCAGCCGCAAATTCTCGAAGGCCGCGTCGCGGTTTTCCGTCAGCGTGCGCAGCGAGCCGCGCAGCGTGTCGCGTTCGGCCGCAAAGGAGAGCTCGATCGCCTTGCGCTCGAGCCGATCATGAAACGCCTTCGAGTCGAAATCGCCGGCGCCCGCGTTGAGCAGCGACGCGACCAGGGCGGCGGTCCCGGCCTTGCCGGGCGGATCCTGGATGGCGCCGCCGACGAACGCGAACTCGACGGCGATCACGGGAACCGCGGATTCGCGCACCAGCCAGGCTTCGATTCCGCCGGGGCTGACCACGCGCTCGACCGTGGTGGCAGAAGCCGGCGCCGCGAAGGTCACAAGCGCGACAAGCGCGGCGGCGACGCGGCGCCCCCATCCCCTCTTCCGCCACAAACGGGAGAAAGCGAGGCGGAGACGGGACCGAGTCGGCGGCATGGCGTTCACGAGTGCTTCTCCTCGCCTTTGAGGCTGTGCACGAGGTAGCCGGTCACCGACGCACGCGGATTGAGCCAGGTCCGGGCGGCCGCGCGCACGGCGTCGGCGGTGACGGCGCGGATGCTCTGCGGCCAGTCGCGGACCATCTCGACGGTCTCGCCGGTCGCGAGCGCGGCGCCATACAAGCGCGCCAGCGTCGCCTGGTTGTCCTGCGCGTACACGGCGTCCGCAATCAGGCGGACCTTGGCACGATCGAGTTCGTCGGCGGTAATGCCGTGTTCGCTCACATCGTCGAGGACGGCATCGATCGCCGCCTCGACCTCGTGCAGCGTCCGTCCCGGTTTCGGCAAGCCATAGACGCCGAGCTTGCCGTAATCGAGCGCGGTCCCCGAATAAAAGGCGCCGGCGTTAATCGCGATCCCTTGATCGACCACGAGCGTCCGGTAGAGACGGCTGTTGTCGCCGCCGCCGAGAACGTGCGCCAGCACGTCGA
>JASHPW010000096.1 GCA_030037895.1 Xanthobacteraceae bacterium
GCGACGGTGGCGATGGCGGCGCGCCGAGGCGCTCGACCAGAATGCGGCGGCCCGCGCGGTCGGCGATGAGGCCGGCGCGCGGCGCGTGCGTCCGCTGCTCGCGCTCGCTGCCGTCGTCGCGGCGCGAGCCGTGGAATTTTCGCCGCAGCTTTTTCGCCGGACGCTCATCGGCGTGCATGCGCCAGGAATGGCTCGTCGATCCACGGCTTTTGGCTCCGTGGTCCTTGGCTCCGTGGTCTTTCGCTCCCCGGCTTTTCGACCTGTCCTGCGGCGGTCGTCGCGGCGCCGCGTCCTTCTCCGGCGCGGGAGGGGTGGCGATTGGTACGGAAAAATCTGCGCCCGCGAGCGCGATTACGCGCGCGCCGAGCTGCTCGCGCAGCACGCGCGTGCGCACCTCCTCGACCGCGCCCGCGGGCAGCTCACCGAGCTGGAACGGGCCGAAGGACACGCGGATAAGCCGCGTGACCTTGAGGCCGAGACCGCCGAGCACGTTGCGCACCTCGCGGTTTTTGCCCTCGCGCAGCGCCACGGTGAGCCAGAGGTTCGATCCTTGCACGCGGTCGAGCGTGGCCTCGACCGGCCGGTAATGGACGCCATCGACGGTTGCACCGGCGCGCAATTCGTCGAGCCTCGCCTGCGTCACCGCGCCGTGCGCGCGCACACGGTAGCGCCTGAGCCAGCCGGTCGCCGGCAGTTCGAGCGCGCGCGCAAGCCCGCCGTCGTTGGTGAGCAGCAGAAGTCCTTCGCTGTTGAAATCGAGCCGGCCGACGCTGACGAGGCGCGGCAGCTCCTTCGGCAGGTGCTCGAAGACGGTCGGCCGGCCCTGCGGGTCGGCGCGCGCGGTTACGAGCCGGCGTGGCTTGTGATAGAGGAAGAGCCGCGTGCGTTCGCGCGCCGGCAGCGGTTTGCCGTCGATGCTGATACGGTCGGTCGCGGCCACGTTGCGCGCCGGTGAATCGATCACCGCGCCGTTGACCGCGACGCGGCCGGCAACGATCCATTGCTCGGCCTCGCGGCGCGAGCCGAGGCCGGCGCGGGCGATCGCCTTGGCGACGCGTTCGCCGGCTCCCTCGAATTTGCTCTTGCCGTCCATGGCCGCGCCCGCCAATAAACCGGGGCGGCCAATCAGGCAACGGCGATGGCATCGTTCATGGACCTGGCGTTGGCGCAAGCCCGCGCCGCCGGCGCAGAGGGCGAAGTCCCGATCGGCTGCGTTATCGTGCGCGACGGCGCCGTCGTCGCGCAAGCCGGCAACCGCACGCTCGCCGACCGCGATCCGACCGCCCATGCCGAACTTCTCGCCATCCGCGCGGCGGCGGCCAAGCTCGGATGCGAGCGGCTCGCGGACTGCGACCTCTACGTCACGCTCGAACCGTGCGCCATGTGCGCGGCAGCGATCGCGTTCGCCCGCATCCGCCGGCTCTATTATGGCGCCGCCGACCCCAAGGGCGGCGCGGTCGAGCACGGCGTGAAATTCTTCGCCTCGCCCGCGTGCGCCCATCGGCCGGAAATCTATGGCGGACTGGCGGAAGCGGACGCGGCAGCGCTGCTCAAGCGCTTCTTCGAGCAGCGCCGCTGAGCCACCAAGCTTTATGGTTTGTCACGCGTGCGGAGGAAAACCGGTTCCCACTTTTCCTGGACGCGCTCTCTTTATGGTTTGTCGCGCGTCCGGACGGAAAACCGGTTCCCACTTTTCCTGGACGCGCTCTCTTTATGGTTTGTCGCGCGTCCGGACGGAAAACTGGTTCCCACTTTTCCTGGACGCGCTCTCTTTATGGTTTGTCGCGCGTCCGGACGGAAAACCGGTTCCCACTTTTCCTGGACGCGCTCTATGCCGCGAGCAGCGCGCCGAGCCGCTCCTTCACCTCGGCCTTCACCGCCTCGGCGGCGCGCAGGATGGCGCTCGCGCGATAGAAGTCGAGCGTGCGGAAGATGCCGACATTGGGGCGGACCACGAGGTCCGGCGCGCCCTGCGCGAGCTTCGCGGCGATGATGGCGCCGCCCATGATGGTGAGCGTGGCGGAGACGCTTTCCCAGGCGCCGGGAATCTCGCCGCGCGCCGCGGGCGGGACGCTCAACACATCGACTGCGACGACGACGTCGGCGCGCCCGCGCAATTGATCGAACGGCAGCGGATTGGTGGTGCCGCCGTCGATGAGAACGCGGCCGTCGATCAGAACCGGCCGGAACAGGCCGGGAATGGCGATCGAGGCGGCGAGCGCCGCATGGAGCGGCCCCGACGAGATCGGCGCTTCCAGCCGCCGATGAACGTCGGTCGCCATCACCGTGAGCGGAATGGACAGCGCGGAAAAATCCGCGGACACCGCGTCCGGCAGGAACTGCGCGCAGAATTTCTCGGCATCGATCTGCGTCGCCTGGCCGAGCCCGCCGGCGAACAGGTCGGCGAGGGTTCCGGCGCGCGCGGCCAGGAGCCGGCGCATCGTTTCCGCCCGGTTGTGCGCGACGGCGATGACGTGGCGGCGGATGTCCTTGCCGGGCATGCCCGCCGCGTAGGCGGCGCCGACGAGCGCGCCGATCGAGGTGCCGGCGACGGCGGCAGGCTTCACCTTCATCTCGTCGAGCGCCTCGATCACCGCGACATGGGCAAGCCCGCGCGCGCCGCCGCCGCCCAATGCGAGCGCGAAGGTCCTCATGCGGCGCGCCGTCTCATCCGCGCTCCGCGGCAAGGGCGAATTCCCACGCCGTGGCGGCGAGCGGACGAACGAGCGCCGCCTTGGCTGCCGCGAAGGCGCCGGTCGCGGTGCCGTCGCGCACGCGCCCGACGATGCCTTGCAGGATCGCGGCCAGGCGGAAGAAATTATAGGCGGAATAGACCGCAAGGTGCGGTCGCGGATCGAGGCCGGTGCGCGCCACATAGGCCTCGACGTAATCCTCAAGCGAGGGAATGCCGAGCGCGGCGAGATCGAGCCCGACGAGCGAGCCGGTGCCGGCCTCGGACGGCGGCATGTGCCATTGCATCAGGTGATAGGAGAAATCCGCGAGCGGATCGCCGAGCGTCGATAGTTCCCAATCGAGCACGGCCGCGATGCGCGGCTCCGCGGGCGCAAGGATGATGTTGTCGAGCCGGTAATCGCCGTGCACCAGGCGCGGCGGCCCGCTTGGCGGCAGATGCGCCGGCAGCCAGGCGATCAGGCGCTCCATGTCCTCGATCGTCTCCGTCTCCGAGGCGCGGTATTGTTTGGACCAGCGTTCGACCTGCCGGGCGACGTAATTCTCGCCGCGGCCAAAATCGGCAAGGCCGATCGCCGCCGGCTCGAAGCCGTGCAGCCGGGCGAGCGCCGCGTTCATGGCGTCATAGACCCGCGCGCGCTCGGCCGGATCGGACGAGGGCATGTGCGGTTCCCAAAATACGCGGCCCTCGACATGCGACATGAGGAAGAAGGCGGTGCCGACGATGCTCTCGTCGGCGCAATAGAGGATCGGCTCGGCGACCGGGAAGCCTTGCGCATGCAGCGCGCTCATGACCCGGTATTCGCGGTCGACCGCGTGCGCGGAGGGCAACAGCCGGCCCGGCGGTTTGCGCCTGAGCACATAGCGCCGCCCCGGCGTTTCCACGAGGTAGGTCGGGTTCGATTGGCCGCCCTTGAATTGGCCAAGCGCGATCGGCCCGGCAAACCCCGCCACACGCTCGCGCAGGTAGGATTCGAGCCGGCCGGCATCGAAACGCAGTCGCTCGGCGACCTCCTTGGTGCCGGAAAAGGCGCTCTGGCGCTCGCTTACAATCATCCGCTCGCGGCTCCCGTCGGCGCGGGTCGGCGATCCGGGCGTTGGCCCATTTATGGCCGCCACGCCGGCACGATATCGGTCTGCAGGAAGTCGTCGCCTTTGAAGAGCAGGGGCGCGCCGCGGCTCTTGGCCAACGCATAGGCAAAACAGTCGCCGAAGTTCAAAGACGCCGGACTTCGTCCGCGGCCGTATCGTGCAAAAGCTTGCCACGCAAGATTTCCTTGCTCAAGATCGACCTCGCGAACTTCGATGCGAAGCGCGTCCAGCGTTTCATCCAGTCGTGCAGCCTCGGGCTCGCGCCGTTTGTTCATCAGCACGATCGCGGTCTCGACGACGGAAACGACCGACATCACCACGGTGGGCGTTTGCAGCACCAGATCGTCGAAAATGAAGCGTTCTTCCTCTCGCAAGATCATTGCGATAAGCGCTGAACTGTCGACGACCATCAGGTCGGCAATCCATTCTCGCCGTAACCGAGAATTTCGTCATTGGTCAGGTGCTCGTTGATCGTCGGCAACGAGTCGAAATAGGCATAAAGCTCGGCAAGCTTGCGTTTGCGAGCCGCAATCTCATTCTCATTCAAAGGCACATGGCGGAGACGCTCCCGCACGGCCTGCTTGACGGCGTCCGTGATGCTCTCACCGGTTCGTTCAGCCAACATTCTGATCATTTGGTCGGCTTCTTGATCCTTGATCAAAATGGCCATATCGGCCTCCGTATATATCCGGAGCAAGAGTATATATCGCTCTGAGGGGCGGTGCCAGCACATTGATCTTTCTTAAATTTCCCGTTCGACGGCGCGCCGGCCGATATCGTGCCGGCAGAAGCCGTCGGGCCAGCGGATACGGGAGACGGCCGCATAGGCGCGCGCCTGCGCCTGCCGCACCGTGTCGCCGAGCGCGCAGACATTGAGCACGCGGCCGCCATTGGCGAGGATGCGTCCGTTTTCCGCCCGGGTCCCGGCGTGGAAGATTTCGACGCCGTCGACAGCGGCCGCAGCGTCGAGACCCTCGATGAGCGAACCCTTGGCATAAGAGCCGGGATAGCCCTTGGCGGCCATCACCACGGTGAGCGCGGCCGCCGGATACCAGCGCAGATCGAAGGATTTGAGCATGCCGTCGCGGCTCGCGCGCAGCGCCGGGACGAGATCCGACATCAGGCGCAACATCAGCACCTGGCACTCCGGATCGCCGAAGCGGACGTTGTATTCGATGAGCTGCGGTCCCGCCGTCGTGATCATCAGGCCGGCATAGAGCATGCCCTTGAAGGGCGCGCCCATGGCCTTCATCGCGCGCAGGGTCGGCAATACGATTGTGTCCATCACCCGGGCGCTCATCGCCACATCGATGATCGGCGCCGGCGAATAGGCGCCCATGCCGCCGGTATTCGGTCCCTTGTCGCCGTCGAAGGCGCGCTTGTGATCCTGCGCCGCGGCGAGCGGGATCGCGGTGTCGCCGTCGCAGAGCGCGAAAAACGACGCTTCCTCGCCGTCGAGGAATTGCTCGATCACGATCTCGCCGCCGCCGGCCGCGCCCAGA
>JASHPW010000097.1 GCA_030037895.1 Xanthobacteraceae bacterium
CGCCGGAGCGGCCGTGCGCGCACAGCAAAGCGAGCCGCGCACGGCGCCGCGCGTGGCGACAGCGCCGCCGGCCGATGCGGAGAGTGCCGCGGCCGCCGATCAAAGCCTGGCCGAAATGGCGCACCGCCTCGAAGCGGCGTTGCGCAAGCCGAAGAATACCGCCGAGATGCGCGACGGGCGGGTCCCAGCCGCAGCGGCGCGCCCGGTAACGCCGCCGGACCGCGCCGCCGAACCCGAGACCGCGCCGCCACCGCCGGCAGCGCGAGCGGACACTGCGCCCGTGCGCGCCGCCGAAGCAAAACCGGCGCGGACGGAGGCCGGTGCGGGCCAAGGCAAAGCGCTCTACGATAGTCTCGAGCAGGAGATGGCGAGTTTGTTGGGCCGTCAGGCAGGCAAGACCTGATGTTATCCGCATGGGGCCGCCGCGTCCGTGTGCAAACGGTGGCGGCCTCGGTAGCGGCCCTCATCGCTTCGGCGACGCCGCTCGCCGCGCAGGACATCAGCATCAACTTCGGACAAGGCGCCGCCGGCGGCGGCATCAACGAACGCATCATCCAGGTAATCGCGGCGTTGACCGTGCTCTCGCTCGCGCCGTCGATCCTGGTGATGATGACCTCGTTCACGCGCATCGTGGTGGTGCTGTCGCTGTTGCGCACGGCGCTCGGCACGGCGACCTCGCCGCCGAATTCGGTGGTCATCTCGCTCGCTTTGTTTCTCACCGCTTTCGTGATGGGGCCGGTGTTTACGCGCGTCTACGACGTCGGCGTCAAGCCGCTCATCGCCAACGAGATCAGCGTCAACGAGGCCCTCGACCGCGCCAGCGGGCCGTTGCGCGCGTTCATGGAGAAGAACGTCGGCGAGAAGGATCTGCGATTGTTCATGGACATGTCAGGGCAAACGCCACCGCAGAATCCGCAAGACCTGTCGCTGCGCATCCTGGTGCCCGCCTTCATGATCTCCGAGCTTAAACGCGCGTTCGAGATCGGCTTTTTGCTGTTCCTTCCCTTCCTCATCATCGACCTCGTGGTTGCCTCGGTGCTGATGTCCATGGGCATGATGATGCTGCCGCCGGTCGTGGTGTCGCTGCCGTTCAAGCTCATCTTCTTCGTGCTGGTCGACGGCTGGACGCTGGTCGCCGGCTCGCTCATTCAGAGCTACGGAACCTGAAGACGGAGGACCGGCGCAGACGACGGAAGACGGCTCCCGATCTCTCCTCCGTCGTCTGCTGCATTGCCCGACAGGAACCCACGCCGGCGCCCGGCGCTGTTGAACCACCGAACGAACCTGCGGAGTCCGTCATGGGATTCGGACGTGGAGCGCTGCTTTGGCTGTTGGGCGTACCCCTGCCAATCATCATCCTGCTGGCGCTGTTCTGGCACCACTGAACGCCGGCGGGCCCGGCAGGCTTTTCACGCGCTTTGATACGGCGGCACCCGCGCCGGCGACATCAGATGCCGCGCGCGCCACGCACGCATTCATTTTCTTTTCTCTCAAACGCACAAGGACGGCGCCGCCATGCTGTGGGCGCGTGCCCCTTCTTGGCTCGATTCCGGACTCAACCGTGCGGTATACCCGTACAAATCACAATTACAACCGGTACCCGTTTTGCTGCATAACAGTAGAAATGCTGGCGCGCAGGGCCGCTGCTCGGTGGTCCTGTCGGAAAGCGGTGAGTCGATGGAGGGCGACCCATCCAGGCGGGACATGGACCATTGCGCCGAGGCAAAGCGACGAGAAACATGCTCACTGCACGGGAGAGCGAGGTTCTCCGGTGGGTTGCAAACGGCAAGTCGGCCCGGGAAATCGGCGAGATTCTCAACATCGCACGGAGGACCGTCGACGAGCACGTGCAGACGGCAACCCGCAAGCTCGGCGCCTTCAACCGGACGCACGCCGTGGCCATCGCGCTTCGCGACGGGCTCATCAAGCTGTGAGCAAGTGACAACCGTAAATGCCAGAGGCTGAGCCGGAGGCTCACCGCAGCGCGGTGCGTCCGGCGGCGCGCGGCAGCGGCGCCAAGGACGGCATCGGCGTTGTGGACGCCGGCGCAATCGTCTTTGGCGCGGAAGCTGACGGCGCGCCGCTTGCCGGCGCGGCTGCGGACGATGCCGCCGCTGGCGGCGCCGGCGGAATGGCGCTCGCCTCCGGATAGCGCTTCTGCATGTCGCGTAAAAAGTCCGCGAGCGTGTCGACGGACGCCGCGGCGCGCGCGATGTCGCGGAATTCCGCGCCGCTGGTGCCGAGCGGCGCCGAGACGACCGCGAAGGCGCGGGCATCCGGCGTCTGCGCCATCTTCGCCGCATATTTCCCGCGGAAGCGGTCGAGCCCGAGCGCGTCCTCGCCGAGCGCATAACCGACCGCGGCGCGCAAAATGTCCGAGCGCTCGACCGCGTTCAAAGGCTGCCATTCCTTCCAGCGCTCGCCGTAAAGGAGTTCGATCTGCTCGGCCGCTTCGCGCCAGCGCCGCGCCGTCCAAAGGATATCGGAACGCAGGCGCATCGCCTCGCGCCCCTCGACATGGGCGACCACTTCGAGGGCGAGATCGTGGCGCCCGAGATCGGACAAAGCGCGCGCCTCGAGCAGCAGGCGTTGATTGCGCAACGCGCCGGAGACATCGGCGGTGCGCGTCGCACGCAGCGTCGCCAGCGCCCGGTCGGGCTTGCGGTTCATGAGATAGATCACCGCAAGGCGGGTCGCCACTTGCGCGCGCGCGGCGCCTTCCAGGCGGTGATCGACCTGGTACTGCAACAAATCGGCGGCCTGGTCGAGCAAGTCCACGGACACCAGCCGATCGGCGAGCCGCCGGATCATCTCGTCGCCGCGGCTGCCGATCGGGGTCAGCTCGCGAAAATCGTAGAACAGGGCGAGCGCGTCGATCGCCGGCAACGCATCGCCCTTGCCGGCGAGGAACAGGGCTTCGAACGTCTTGGCCGCTTCCTCTTGGAGGCGTCGCGTCATGTCCCAATCGGGATGCGCTTCCATGGCGCTGCGCATGACGTAGAACGAGTCGCGGTAGCGGCCCTCCTCGGTATAGAGCCGCGCCAGGACTTGCAGCGCCTCGATCTCGGTCTCGTCGCCGCGCCAAACGGTGGTGAGCGTTTCCAGCGCGGAAATGACGTCGTCGCGCTTGAGATCGCCGAGCGCGTAACGCAGCAAGGTCTCGCGCAGCCGGCCCTGCGCCGCCGCCGGACGATCCGAGGAATTTGCCGCCGCCCGGTAGGCCGCGAGCGCGTCCTCGCTGCGGCCCATCCCTTCCGACAGCCGTCCGACGAGCACGGAGATCTCCGGCTGCATCTCGCGCGGCACGCCGATGGTCTCGAAATCGTTGAGCTCATCGCCGGCGCTGGCGAAGTCGCCGACCTCGATCGCGGCGCGCATCTCGTCCTTGAGCGCGATCCGCTGCAGCTCGACCGGCAAGGTGGCGATCGTCGCCTCGCCGCTCTTGAAGGCGTCGCGCGCCTGCGCCCATTTGCCCTGGTCCGCATAGGCGATGGCCCGCCATAGTGGCGCATCCTGCTGATCGCCGACCAGAGGATTGGCGAGATCCTTGAGGGCGTCGTCGGGCCTGTTCATCATCACCTCGGCGACCGCGCGCAGGACGCTGGCGGACGCGCCCTCGGCGGCCGGATGGTCGTCGGCGAGCGCCACGTCGAGCACGCCCTTGGCTTCGGGATACATGTCGCGGGCGATATAGAAGCGGGCGAGATCGAGCCGCGGCAGCAAACGCTTGCTCGGCGGCGCGGCGGCGGCGGCGGCCACGAGATGCGATTGCCGTTCACCATCGCTCGACCGCCGGTCGAGCCCCCAGAGCCGTGAATCGAACACCACCGGCCGCAAGCCGTCATCGCGCCGCACGCTCTGCAGCGAACTCGAAAGCACGAGGCCGCCGGGCCGGCTGACCACGACCTTGTCGGCGCCAAGCTCAACGGTGAGGTCGTCGGCGAGCGGCTCGATCACCACGCCCTGGGTCGAGGCGAGGGCGTGGAATTCGACGAAATCCTGCGCATTGATGAAGCCGCGGGCCGGCGCAAAGGCGGTGACGACAAAAAGCTGATCGCCGACCTCGGGATCGTCGATGCGGTGCAGTTGATGCGGCTCCGCGAAAGGGATCGTCGCATTTGAGCGATTGGGAGCGATCATGTTGCGGGCGATCTCGAGCGCGCGGGTCGGATCTGGCACGGTATCGCCGATGGTGACGGTCCATACCGGCCCGTCCGTCGCGACGCTCGACAGATGCGGACGATCGAGCCGGATGCGCACGATGTCGGCGTCGGGCGCGTGCGTGAAAGTGGCGCCGCGAATGGTGCGGCTCGCCTCGCCCTCAAGCGCAGAGAGGTCGATCGAAGCTTTCGCATCGAATACGATCCAGAGCGTGTCGGCACGTTGGAAAACGGCGGCGGCCGTGGGCGCCAGGAATGGAAACGACAATTTCAGGTTGACCCCATCACGCGACATGTCGGCGGCGACCTTATCGCCGGCCTTGCCGTCGTGCTGGTTCGCGCCGCGCGGAGGCGCCGCGCCGGCGGCCGGCGCAGCAGCCATGGCGGTGGCGGGC
>JASHPW010000098.1 GCA_030037895.1 Xanthobacteraceae bacterium
AACGAGTCGCCGATGACGAGCACCGTCTCGGTCGGCGGCGTCTCGACTTTGCGCGGCGGCGGCGCCCTGGAATAATCGGGCGGCCGCGGCGGCGGACCACCGGGATTAAAGTCGCGCCAGAACGGGAACGGAAAGAACTCGCGCAACTGGATTCTTTCCGGACCCGGCCGCGCCTTGAAGGCGGCGTGGCCGGCGAAAAACTGCGCGCCGGCCGGCACCGCAGGCGCCGCGACGAGCGCGAGCGCGAGCGCGAGCCGCCGCCAGCTCCGTGCCTTGATGCTCCGTGCCGTCATCAACTCTCGCCCGGTGAACTGTTGCCGATCAGGAAGCGGCTCGATCTGCGGGCCGACCAACGCCGATACTAACCGAAATTGTCAATCTGAGGATCGTTTCATCGTTAGCATCCTCATTCCTCCCCTGCCCCGCAACGGCCCTGCACGGGGGAGGGACCAGCGCTTTGGAGGGCGGGTTGAATGAAGCGAAACCCACCACGCGGCATCGACCACGCGGTATCGGCGGGTTACGCGGCTTTGCGGCCAACCCCACGTTTGGCAAAACTCGGGCGCGGCGCGGCGGGAGAACGATTTTTCCTTCCCCACCCCGTAGGGGCGATGTTGTGCCGCAACAAAATTCACGTCACACTGTTATTCACGTCACACTGCTGATGACGCTGTTGATGTCGGAGACCGTGCCAGAGCGATGGGCGAACAGCCGCGACGCGACAAACCCTGGATCTTCCGCACCTATGCGGGGCATTCGACCGCGGCGGCCTCGAACGCGCTCTATCGCAAAAATCTGAGCAAGGGGCAGACCGGCCTCTCCGTCGCTTTCGATCTGCCGACGCAGACCGGCTACGACAGCGATCATCCGCACGCCAAGGGCGAGGTCGGCAAGGTCGGCGTGCCGATCTCGCATATCGGCGACATGCGCACGCTGTTCGACGGCATCCCGCTCGGCGAGATGAACACGTCGATGACCATCAACGCCACCGCCGCCTGGCTGCTCGCGCTCTACGTCGCGCTCGCCGACGAACAAAACGTGCCGCGTGGAAAGCTTACCGGCACGACGCAGAACGACATCATCAAGGAGTATCTCTCGCGCGGCACCTATGTGTTCCCGCCGGCGCCGTCGCTGCGGCTCACCAAGGACGTGATCCTGTTCGCGACCAAGGAGATGTCGAAATGGAATCCAATCAACGTGTGCTCGTATCACCTGCAGGAAGCGGGGGCGACGCCGGTGCAGGAACTTGCCTTCGCGCTCGCCACCGCCGTCGGCGTGCTCGACGCGGTCAAGGCGTCGGGCGAATGCGCCGCGGATGAGTTCGGCGAAGTGGTCGGGCGCATCTCGTTCTTCGTCAACGCCGGCCTGCGCTTCGTTACCGAAGCCTGCAAGATGCGCGCCTTCACCGAGCTGTGGGAGGAGATCGCGCTTGAGCGCTACGGTGTGCGCGATCCCAAGCAACGACTGTTCCGCTACGGCGTGCAGGTCAATTCGCTGGGCCTGACCGAGCAGCAGCCGGAGAACAACGTCGCCCGCATCCTGATCGAAATGCTGGCCGTCACCTTGTCGAAGACCGCGCGCGCGCGCGCGGTGCAGCTTCCGGCCTGGAACGAGGCGCGCGGCCTGCCGACGCCGTGGGACCAGCAATGGTCGCTGCGCATGCAGCAGATCCTCGCCTACGAGACCGACCTTCTGGAATATGGCGACATGTTCGACGGTTCGCCGGTGATCAAGGCCAAGGTCGCCGAACTCAAGAGCGCGGCGAAGGAGGAATTGGCGCAGATCGAAAAAATGGGCGGCACGATTGCGGCGGTCGAATCGGGTTACATGAAGCGGCAGCTCGTCGAATCGAACTCGCGCCGGGTCGAGGCGATCGAGCGCGGCGAGCAGACCGTGGTCGGCGTCAACCGCTTCGTCGAGAGCGAGCCGTCGCCGCTTGCGCAGGCGGCCGAGGCGGTCATCACCGTCTCGGCCGAGGCGGAGGCCGGACAGATCGCGCGCCTCAACGCCTGGCGCGCCGCGCGCGACGGGCGGGCGGTCGCCGCCGCGCTCGACGGCCTGAGCAAGGCGGCGAAAAGCGGCGCCAACATCATGCCGGCCTCGATCGAATGCGCCAAAGCCGGCGTCACCACCGGCGAGTGGGGCTTTGCGCTGCGCGCGGCCTTCGGCGAATACCGGGCGCCGACCGGCGTCGGCACCGCCATGCGCAACGATGCCGAGGGTCTCGACGGCATCCGCGCCGAAGTCGATCGTGTCTCGAAAAAGCTCGGGCGGCGGTTGAGTTTTCTGGTCGGCAAGCCCGGCCTCGACGGTCATTCCAACGGCGCCGAGCAGATCGCCGCCCGCGCCCGCGACGCCGGCATGGATGTGGTCTATGACGGCATCCGTTTCACGGCGGAGGCGATCGCCGCGGCGGCCGCCGAGAAGCGCGTGCATGTCGTCGGCCTGTCGATCCTCTCCGGCTCGCACCTGCCGCTGGTGCAAGACGTGATCGCGCGCATGAAGGCGGCCGGCCTCGACGATATCCCGATCGTGGTCGGCGGCATCATCCCGAAGGAGGACGCCGACGCCCTGAAAAGCGCCGGCATCGCCGCGGTCTATACGCCGAAGGATTTCGAACTAAACCGCATCATGGCCGACCTGGTGCGCATCGTGGAAGCGGCGGACCGCGCCGAGTAAGCGACTTTTACAGATCGAGTTGAATTCGGATCGCTCTTTCGATCGCCTTCATTTCTTCACTCGTCACATGCCCGATCTTCTCGCGCACACGCTCCTTTGCGATCGTCTTGATTTGATCGGCCATGGCCTTGTTCTGTCGCCCGCGAATCGTGACGTGCGCTTCGAAGAGGTACAGACGCTTTTCACTTGACGTTAAAGGAATGACTTGAACCCGGTTATTGCTGATATTGAAGCGATCGTTCGACACGATAATCGCCGGCCGCGTCTTGCGGATTTCGCCGCCGATCGCCGGGGCGAAATTGACCCACCAGATTTCACCGCGCCGGATAGCCGGGCCAATCACTGAAATCCTCGTCGGGCAATCCTTCGTCTACGCCGCTCTCGATCCATTCCTTGGCTTCGTGTTCGCGTTCTTCATCCGCGGCAGCTTCGGCATAATCTGCGTCGAGCTGCTTTTCCATGAAATGCTCACGCGTCATCTCATCGATGAAGCGGCTTATTTTTCTCCGGCCGACGCGCTTGTGAAGTGTCTTATAAACCTCGTCGGAGACGGTAATGGTCAGCTTCTTCGTCATATACGTATATTATACGTATTCGACCCGAAGTGCTACTTCGCGTTTGGCCGCGCCGCCGCGGCCGCGAGCGCCCCGCTGAGCGCGCTCGGGCTCACCGGCTTGCACAAGTAGCCGTCCATTCCGGCGGCGCGCGCCGCTTGCTCGTCGCCCGCATCGCCGCGGCCGGAGAGGCCGATGATCGGCGTTACGGCCGCGGCGCCGGAGAACGCGCGGATGCGTCGCGTCGCCTCGATGCCGTCGATGCCCGGCAGCGTCACGTCCATGAGCACCACGTCGTAGCCGCGCTTGACCGCCGCGACCGCTTCCTCGCCGGAGCCGACAAAGTCGACGCGGTGGCCAAGCTCGGTCAGGATGGTGTTGAGGATGACGCGCCCATAGGGATTGTCCTCCGCGCACAAGACCGCCAGGCGGCGCACCGCCGCTGCCGGCTGCTGCGCGCGCCCGCCCGCCGTCGCGGCTGGCGCGATCGGCAGCATGACGGTCAGGCGGAAACGCGAGCCGCGACCGGGCGCGCTCGCGACGGCGAGATCGCCGCGCATTGCCTTGGCGAGGACTTTGACGACGGCAAGGCCGAGGCCGGCGCCGCCGTAGCGCCGCGCGATATCGGCGCTCGCTTGCGCGAACGGACGGAACAGCCGCTTGATCTCGGCGCGGGTGAGGCCGATGCCGCTGTCTTCGACGGTGAAGATCAGCCGGGCATGCCCCCGCGCGGCGCGCGCCGTCCGCGCCTCGAGGCGGACGACGCCGCGTTCGGTGAATTTCACCGCGTTGTCGATGAGGTTCTCCAGTGCGGCGCGCAACCGCACCGGATCCCCCACCAGCATTTCCGGCAGGTCATCGGCGATCGTCACCTCGGCGCCGAGGCCCTTCGTTTCCGCCCGCGCGGTGAGCGATTCCGCCACGGCTTCGACGAGCCGGCGCGGCCGAAAAACTTCGGCGCGCAGCGTGAGCGGGCCGGCGCCGGCCTTGGCGGCGTCGATCACCAGCGTGGTGAGCGCGGCGAGGTGCTCGGCGCTGCCCTTGACGCCCGCCGCCCAGCGCCGCTCGCGCTCGCCGAGATTGGAGCTCGCGAGCAACTCGCCAAGCGCCAAGATGCCGGTGAGCGCGGTGCGGATGTCGTGCGCGAACGCCGCGAGCGCAGCGTCGGTTGCGCGCGCCGCGGCCCCGCGCCGACGCACCGGCTTCGCGGCCGACCTTTGCTTGGACTTCAAGCGCGCCATGGCAGCCCCCCGGGCGCCGCGTCGAGCATGCCACGCCGGCAGCGGGAACAAAACACGCTGAGCGGCCCAATCCGCATCATATTCAGCGTCCAAGGCCCACCATGCGCCGGATATCCGCCGCAGTTGCACCGGCGGCGCGTAATTCGCGCAAGCCCGTCGCCTGCGTCGATTTCGACAGCTTGCGGCCCCCGCTGTCGAGGATGAGCCGGTGGTGATGATAGATCGGCTCCGGCAGGCCGAGCAGCGCCTGCAGCAAACGGTGAATGCTGGTCGCCCAGAACAGATCCTGCCCACGCACGACGTCGCTCACGCCCTGAAAAGCGTCGTCGATGACGACCGCGAGGTGATAGCTGGTCGGCGCCTCCTTGCGCGCGAGCACGACGTCGCCCCACATTTGCGGCGCGGCGGTGACGAGGCCGGTTTGGCCCTGCGGTCCCATTCCGGTTTCGGTCCAGGTGAGCACGCCGACGCGCGCCACCGCCGCATCTATGGCGAGGCGCAGCGCGAACGGCTCCCCGGCGCGACGGCGCCGCTCGCGTTCGGCGGGCGACAGCTTGCGCGCGCGTCCGGGATAAAGCGGCACGCCGTCGGGATCGCGCGGCCAGCGGCCGAGCCGATCCCGCTCGGCGACCAAGGCGCTGAGTTCGCTGCGGCTTTCGAAACTGGGATAGATGAGCCCCTGCGCGTCGAGTTTGGCGAGCGCGGCCCGATAGTCGTCGAAATGCTCGCTCTGCCGCCGCACCGGTTCCTGCCAGCTAAGGCCGAGCCAGCCGAGATCCTGGTAGATTCCGGCCTCATATTCCGGCCGGCAGCGCCAGGCGTCGATGTCCTCGATGCGCAGCAAAAGCCGTCCGCCGGCCTCGCGCGCCATGTCGTCATTGAGCAATACCGAGTAGGCATGGCCCAGATGCAGATACCCGTTCGGGCTCGGCGCAAAGCGAAAGACGCGGGTATGCACTGACGTTCGCCGCCTCGTCGTTTCCCGGGTTGACCGTCGGTCCCCGTCAGTCAATCAGAGATAGTCGCAAAGATCGACGGTTCGGAGATCGGACTGCGGCGCGAACCGGGCGGCATGGCATGCTGTCGCACATCCATAGCGAGGCCGACCTCGACATTGGCCTCACCGCACTGCGCCGAGCCGATCCGCGGTTCGGCGCGCTCCTGGCTACGGCCGGGCGGCCGCCGCTACGGCGGCGGCCGGACGGATTCGCCGGGCTTGCCGCCACCATCGTGGCGCAGCAGCTCTCGACCGCAAGCGCCAACGCGATCTGGCGACGGCTCGTCGCCGCGTTCGATCCGCTCGAACATGCGGCCATCCTGCGCGCCAAGCCTCACCGGCTCGCCCGACTCGGTCTATCGGCCGCCAAAATCCGCACGCTGAAGGCGATCGCCCGCGCGATCGAACGCCGCGAGCTTGTGCTCGCGACGCTCGCCGACCTTCCCGCCGACGCCGCCCACGCGGCGCTCACGGCCGTGCACGGCATCGGCCCGTGGACCGCCGATATTTATCTTTTGTCCTGCCTCGGTCATGCCGACGCATGGCCGGCCGGCGATCTCGCTCTGCAGGAAGCGGCCAAGCTCGCCTTCGCGCTGCCGGCGCGACCGACCGCCAAGGAGATGCTGGCATTGGCGGAGCCTTGGCGGCCTTGGCGCTCGGTGGCGGCGCGCGTGCTGTGGACGTATTATCGCACCATCATCGCAGCAGCCAAATCGTCCGCGCGCCGGCCGGCGCGTTCGTGAGGGCCGGCCGCGTCCGCGCGCAGAATTACGCCGGACGGATTGGGGACCGGCCATCCTGATGTGTTGACAATCCGGCACACGCATCCTTATGCTGCCGCTCGTCTTCGCGAAATGAGGAAGCCGGTGAGAACCCGGCGCGGTCGCGCCACTGTATTCGGCCCGTAAGTGTCTCTAAGGCCGAGAGCCAGACCCCTTTCGCGATCGGTTTAACTCTGACGGGACGCGCAATCCCAGGAGGATGA
>JASHPW010000099.1 GCA_030037895.1 Xanthobacteraceae bacterium
TTCCAGACGCCGGGCTACAGCGAGAGCGACGTGGGCGGCGGCGGCTTCGGGCTCTCCTATGCGGCGATGAGCGCAACGGACGTGCGCAGCGAACTCGGCGCCCGCCTCGATGCGCCGACGCTGGTCGACGGCATGCCGCTGATCCTGCGCGGGCGCCTGGCGTGGGCGCATGACTGGATCAGCAACCCGGCGCTCGATGCGGCGTTCGAGTCGCTTCCCGGCTCAAGCTTCGTGGTCAACGGCGCGCCCATCCCGCCGAACTCGGCACTGACCTCGGCGGGCGCCGAGCTTTACCTCACCGCGCACCTGTCGCTGCTCGTCAAGTTCGACGGCGAGTTCGCTCCCGGCTCGCAGATCTACGCCGGCTCCGGCACGCTCCGCTATACCTGGTGAGCTTGTAGGTCTTGCAGGGCCGGTTAAGCCAACGGGCCCGGCCCGGCGAAGCATGATCCTTTCGGCAAACCGGTTCCCGTTTGCCCGGATCGTGCTCTATCCCCCGCCGAGCATTTCGCCGGCGTTGAGGAATTTCTGCGGATCGACCGGCTCGCCGTCGATGCGCGTCTCGTAATGCAGATGCGGGCCGGTTGCGCGCCCGGTCGAGCCGAGGCGGCCGATGATCTGACCGGCGCGGACCGTATCGCCGACGCTCACGTCGATCTCCGAAAGATGGCCGTAACGGGTGGCGAGGCCGTTGCCGTGATCGATTTCGACCATTTTGCCGTAGCCGCCGCTCCAGCCCGCATTGGTGACTCTGCCCGCTGCCGTTGCCCGGACCGGCTCACCGACCTCGCCGCGGAAATCGATGCCGGTATGCATCGCCGGCACTCCGAGAAACGGATCGGTGCGGATGCCGAAGGGGGAGGTGAGGTCGATTTCGCCGGTGAGCGGCTTGCGCACGGGGACCGTCAGCAGCGCGTGGCCGAGTTGCTCGGCTTCGGCGCGCGCGATGGCGGCGCGCATGAGCGCGCGGTCGAAGCCGTGGCCTTCGCCCGGTAATCTCACCGGGACGAAGGGACCTCCGGTCGCCGGTGGCCGTGCGCCGCGCTTGAGACCGAGCCCGGCGAGGACGCCGCGCAATTGGCGCGCCTTGCCCTCATAGCGGTCCTCGATCGCGTGCACCGCCGCGGCTTGGTGCCGTTCGACGCGATCGAGGGACGCCTCGATACGCGCGAGATCGGCGTCGAGCGCGGCCTCCGTCCCGGATTCGCCGGTCGCCGGCGCCCGCGACGGTTCGAGAAACGTGCCGCGGTCGATACCTTGCGGGCTTGGCGCGTCGCTGATTGGAGAAGGCTTTGGGGCCGCGGTCGGCGCCGGCATGACCCGCGTCCCCGGCCGGATCGAACCGGTCGCGGTCGGATCGGCGATCCCGCTCAACGCCGCGGCCTGTGATTCCAGCGCCGCCTGCCGGCGGCTGAGCACGTCGAGCTTCTGGCGGAATTGCTCCCGGTCCAGCAATTGGCGACTGGCCGTGCGGTCGATCTGCGCGCGCAATTCGGCAATACGGTCTTCATAGGCGAATTGCTGTTCGGTCTGGCGCGCGATGAGACCCTTGAGCACGTCGTCGCGGAAAGCGATGTAGGTTGCGGTCGCAACCGACCAGCCGGCCAGGATCACGAAGGAGCCGACGGCGATCCAAAACGCCACCGGTCCGAACCTGATCTGCCGTCCTTTATGTGCAATCGTGTAGCCGCCGCCGGCGATCACCCGCCTTCCGCCGCGCTCGCGCGGATCGGCGGGTTGCGCATGACGCGTGGTCTGCTGTGACTGAGACGCCATCCACCCCGACATTGACGCTCCCAACGGGCCGGCCACCGAGGTCAGGCCACACCGGCAGGCGATTTGAGCGGCTTATGGTTAATTTTAAGGAAATTGCGGTCCACATTTTGCGGCTTGGGGTAAACGCTTCGGCAAACTGAAGCAGGCGCCCGAAACCGCCTGCCGATCTTGGAAAATTATGCGTAAACAAAAAGCTAGCGCGCAATCTTCGATCAGGGCCGAAGTCGCCTCACAACGCCCGGGCGGCGGCGAGAACCTCCTCGGCATGTCCGCTCACCGAGACTTTCGGCCAGATGCGGACGACGCGCTGGTCCGGCCCGATCAGAAATGTCCTGCGCGTGATGCCCATGAACTTGCGCCCATACATCGATTTTTCCTGCCACACGCCATAGGCTTCGAGCATGCGGTGCGTCTCGTCCGAAGCGAGCGCGATCGTGAGCTTATGCTTGGCTTTGAACTTGTCCTGCGCCGGCACCGGGTCGGCGGAGACGCCGAGAATCGCCGCGCCGGCTTTGCCGAAGGCGCTCTTGAGGCGCGAGAAATCGATCGCCTCCTTGGTGCAGCCGGACGTGTCGGCGCGCGGATAGAAATAGAGCACCAGCGCGTGCCCGGCGAAGTCGGCGAGCGAAACGGTATCGCCGCCGTCGCGGGGAAGGGTGAAGGCGGGCGCCTTCGTGCCGGGGGCAAGCTCGCGGTCGGACATGTGCCTTCCTTTCGACGCTTTCCAAGCCGCATTCTGACCTGCCTGACGACGTGCGCAAGCGGGGATCGATCGTTGGCGGTCGATGGGGCCACTCAGGCGGTCGGGATTGACGCGGCGACATCGTTCTGCAGTCACCACGGACGGGGGACGCCCGAGGGGGCATGACGAACCAGCACAGGCACAATGCGGCGCTTTCGCAAGCGGGGTCGGTCGTCCAGTTGCGTCGGCCGGCGCGGCCTGTCGCGATTGACGGCGCCGAGAGCCCGCGCGATGTGCCGCCCTCATCCCTCCGCCCGTCATTCTTTGCCCGACACCGACGCTTCATCCGCCGCGCCGGCATCGGCATCGCCGTCCTCGTCGGGCTCGTCATGGCGGGATGCCTCGCCCTGTGGTGGCGGCTCGCCAGCGGACCCATTCAGATCGACGTGGTGACGCCTTGGCTTGCGGCCGCCATCGAGGAGAATTTCGGCAGCCGTCATCACGTCGAAGTCGGCGGCACCCAGATCGAGCGTACCGAGTCCGGCGCCACCGCCGTGCGGATCCGCAACATCGTGGTGCGCGACCCTGACGGCACCGTGGTGGCGAGTGCGCCGAAAGCCGAGGTCCGCGTCTCGGGCATGAGCCTGCTGACCGGCCATATGCGCGCCGAAAGCCTTAATCTGGTGGGCGCGGAAATGGCCGTGCGCATCGAGCGGGACGGCAGCGTGACGGTCTTTGCCGGCGCCGACACGCATCCGATTGCGACCGCGTCGGTACCGGCTTCTGCGGCTGCCGCGGCTGCCGCGCTGTTGCGCTCCGCGCAGGAAGCGCGGGAAAGGGTTGCGCAAACGGAGGCCCCGACCGCGTCCGCCGCCAGGTCCGCTCCCGCCATCATCCCCTCTCCGGATCAGGCGGTCGCGCCGCGCCGGCCCCGCGACGTCTTCGCCGCGCTGCTCGCCTGGATCGACGGTCTCGGCAAGACCGGACTCGACGGCCACGAACTGCGTGAACTCGGGCTCAAGGACGGAAATCTCACCGTCGACGACGAGCGCACCGGAAAGCGTTGGACTTTCCGCAATATCACTCTCAGCCTCGAGCGGCCGCAAGGCGGCGGCCTTGCGCTGAACGTGGGCTCGGACAATCCACGGCGGCCTTGGCAACTCACCGCCGCAATCACGCCGATCCAGAACGGCATTCGCAGCATCGAGCTTGAAGGCAGTCATGTCTCCGCCAGCGACCTTCTTCTGGCGTCTCGTTTTGGCGATGGAAATCTGCAAACAAATTTACCCTTGTCCGCGAGTCTCCACGGCGAGATCGGCCCTGATGGATTGCCGCAAACTTTAACCGGCCGCATCGTTGCCGAATCCGGTTTCATCAGCGGCGCCAACGAGGCCGACGGTCGTGTCGCGATCGATCATGCCGAATTCAACCTGAATTGGAACGCCGCGAGCCGGATTCTGTCGGTGCCGTTCCAGATTGTATCCGGCGGCAACCGGATCACGCTCATTGCCGAGGCGCAGGCGCCGGGAGAAAGCGGCGGCGCCTGGACGTTCAAGATCGGCGGCGGCACGGTGCTGCTGACGTCCGCCGGCGCCTCAAGCGCTCCCCTGGTTCTCAACCGCATTGCCGTGACCGGCCGCTATGACGCGGCCAAGCACCGGCTCGTCGTCGATGAGGGGGACATCGGCAACACCGATGTCGGCGTCGCCTTGTCCGGCAACATGGACTTTTCCGGCGCGCCTCGGCTGGCGATCGGTGTCGCCGGCACGCGCATGCCGGTCGACGACTTGAAGCGAATATGGCCGTTTTTCGTCTCTCCGAAGGTGCGCGACTGGTTCAACGAGCGCCTCACCAGCGGCACGCTCGAGCGCATCGTGATCGCCGTGAACGCGCCGCTCGAGGCGCTCAAGGACAGCGGCCCGCCGATCCCCGACGACGGATTGTCGCTCGAAGCTTTCGCCACCGGCTGCCTGATCCGTCCGGTGGACGGTCTGCCGGCGCTTCGCGATGCCGACCTCACCGTGCGCATTATCGGCCGCGACGCCGTCGTCTCGCTCGGTAAGGCGATGGCCGATTTGCCCTCCGGCCGCAAGTTGGTGATGACGTCCGGCACGTTCGAGGTGCCGGACACGGCGGTGCACGCACCGCCCGCGCACGTGCGCTTCAAGCTGGATGGTCCGATGCCGGCCGCGCTCGAGCTTCTGCATTTGGACCGGCTGCGCGACGTTTCGGAGGTTCCGTTCGAGGCTTCGGCGGTTCGCGGAACGATGAGCGCGCAGGTTTCGCTGGGACTGCCGATCAGGCCCGACCTGCCGCCGGGTTCGACCAATTACGCGATCACGGTCGATGCCACGAACTTCGTCGCCGATCATATGATCATGGGGCAGAGGGTCGAGGCCGCGCTCTTGCACGCGAGCGCCACGCCGCAGGGCTTCCAGCTCAAAGGCGATGTCAAGATCGGCGATACGCCGGCTACTCTCGAATACCGCAAGTTGCGCGGCGACCCCGAGGCCGAGATTCGCCTTCAGGGCATGCTCGACGAAGCCGGGCGCAATAATCTCGGGCTCGATCCGGGCAACACGATCAGCGGTGCAATTCCGATCCGGCTCTCCGGCCGCGTCGCGGCCAACTCCGACCGCGACGGCCGTTTCGCCGTCGAAGCCGATCTCACGCCGGCCCAGATCGACGGTCTTCTGCCCGGCTGGGTGAAACCGTCCGGCAAACCGGCGCGCGCGACCTTTACGCTCACCACCAAGCCGCAGTCGATCCGCATCGAAGATTTGCTGATCGAGGGTGCCGGCGGCGGCGTCAAGGGAATGGTCGACTTCGACGGCTCGGGCGAGCTGCAGTCGGCCAATTTCCCGGCCTACGGCTTCTCCGACGGCGATCGCGCCAGCCTCAGGGTTGACCGCGCCGCCGACGGGGTGCTGCGCGTGATCATGCGCGGCGACGTGTATGACGGGCGGAGCTTCGTCAAGGCCGTCGCCAGCGGCGGCGCCCCGAGCAAGGCTTCCAATCGACCGGTGGACGTCGATCTCGACATGAAATTCGGCGCGGTGGTCGGCTTCAACGGCGAGGCGTTACGCAGCCTCACCCTCAAAATGTCGCGCCGGGGCGGCGAGATTCGCAGCTTCGCTCTCTCCGCCAAGATCGGACGCGACGCGACGTTGACCGGCGATTTGCGCGGGCGACACGGCGGACGCCAGGTGGTCTACCTGGAAAGCTCCGATGCCGGCGCTTTCTTCCGCTTCACCGACGTCTACGCGCGCATGACCGGCGGGCAAATGTCGATTGCAATGGACGCGCCGTCCGCGGCCAATCCCGTTCAGCAGGGCGTTGTCAATGCCCGTAATTTTGCCGTGCACGATGAAGCGCAACTCGAGCGCGCCGTTGCGAACGGTCCGCAGCCTCGCCGCAACGCCATCGAGTTCTCCGGCATGCGCGTCGAATTCACCCGCGTGCCCGGAAGTGTCGCATTGCGCGACGGCGTCGTGCGCGGACCGCTGCTTGGCGGCACCATCGACGGACTGATCGATTACACACGGGACGAAGTGCACCTGCGCGGCACCCTGGTTCCGCTTTATGGACCTAATAATTTGCTCGGGCAGCTTCCGGTGGTCGGGCTGTTCTTCGGCGGCGAGAAGGAGGGGCTGGTCGGCATCACCTACGAAGTGGTGGGTCGGCCGGGCAATCCCGTGCTCCATATCAACCCGATTTCGGCGCTGGCGCCCGGACTCCTGCGCAAGGTGTTCGAATTCCCCGCGGCCGGCGCTGCCGGCGCGGGCGGCGTGGGCGGCGCAGCCGACGCGGCCGGCGCGACCGACGGTCGTTGAATTCCGTCAGACCGGCTTGAGCAGGACGTGCCGTTTCCTGCCCAGCGAAAGTTTGATGACGCCTCCGGGCGTGACGTCGGCTTCGCCGATTGCAGCCTTGTCGCTGGTGACGCGAACGTCATTGATCATGATCGCATTGTTGGCGATGGCACGGCGCACTTCGCCGTTCGACGCGGCGAGGCCGGCCTTGACGAACGCGGTGAGCACGCCGATTCCGGCCTTAAGCTCGGCCTGGGACACCTGCACGGTCGGCAGGCTTGCGCCGAGCCCGCCTTCTTCGAAAGTGGTGCGCGCGGTCGCCGCCGCTTCGTCCGCCGCTGCGCGGCCATGCACCAGCGCCGTCGCCTCCGTGGCGAGGACTTTCTTCGCTTCGTTGATCTCCTCGCCCTTGAGCGCGGCGAGGCGCGCGATCTCGTCGAGCGGCAACACCGTGAACAATTTGAGGAAGCGGCCGACGTCGGCATCCTCGGTGTTGCGCCAGTATTGCCAATAGTCGTAAGGGCTCACCATGTCGGCATTGAGCCAGACCGCGCCGGCGGCCGTCTTGCCCATCTTGGCGCCCGAGGAGGTGGTGATGAGCGGCGAAGTCAGCGCGAAGAATTGCGCATTGTGCAAACGGCGGCCGAGATCGATGCCGTTGACGATGTTGCCCCATTGGTCGGAGCCGCCCATCTGCAGCACGCAGCCGTAGCGGCGGTAAAGCTCGACGAAATCGTAGGCCTGCAGGATCATGTAATTGAATTCGAGAAACGACAATTCCTGCTGGCGTTCGAGCCTGAGCTTCACCGAATCGAACGCGAGCATCCGGTTGATGGAGAAGTGGCGGCCGACTTCGCGCAGGAAGTCGATGTAATTGAGCGTGTTGAGCCAGTCGGCATTGTCGGCCATGATGGCGTCATTGGCGGCCGCATGGGCGCCCTCGCCGAAGCGCAGGAAACGCGTAAAGATCGCGCGCATGCCCTTGAGATTCTCATTGATCGCCGCCGCGGCCAAGAGGCGGCGGCTCTCGTCCTTGCCGGAGGGATCGCCGACCCGCGTGGTGCCGCCGCCCATCAGCGCGATCGGCCGATGGCCGGTCTGTTGCAGCCAACGGAGCAGCATGATCGGCAACAGTGAACCGACATGCAGCGACGGCGCGGTGCAATCGAAACCGATATAGGCGGTGATCGTTGCGGAGCACGCGAGCGCGTCCAGCGCCTCGGGCTCCGACACCTGGTGGATGAAGCCGCGGCCGGCAAGGACGTTGAGGAAATCCGACTTGTACGCGCTCATCGCTGTCCGGCGGATAAACGGGCCGCGGCTCGCCGCGGCGGCGGCGCTGGTGTAACAGGTCCGCCGACTGATTCAACCGCTTCAACCGCGGAACGCATTCATGCCATCGGAACGGACGGCGGAAAAGTCGGCTGTGCTGGCGATCGGGCTGATGAGCGGCACGTCGCAGGACGGCGTCGACGTTGCCGCGATCGAGACCGACGGCGAAACCGTCGCCCGTTTCGGGCCGACGGCGCACCGTTCCTATTCGGGCAATGAGCGTACCGTGCTGCGGCGCGCCAGCGCCGCCGGCGCGAACCTGACCGACCGCGCGGCGCGGCCGGACGTCGTCGCGCAAGCGGAGCAATTGGTGACGGTCGCGCATGCCGAAGCGGTCGAAACGGTCCTGGCCGCGAACGCGATCCGGCCGCGTGACGTGTCGGTCGTCGGATTCCACGGACAGACGCTGCTGCACCGGCCGGAGCGCGGCCTCACCGTCCAGATCGGCGACGGACGTGCGCTCGCGGCGCGCCTCGGCATTCCCGTCGTCTATGATTTTCGCGCCGCCGATGTCGCCGCCGGCGGACAAGGCGCGCCGCTCGCGCCGCTGTTTCACCGCGCCTTGGTCGGGCGATCGGATCGTGAGCCGCCGGTCGCGGTGCTCAATGTCGGCGGCGTCGCCAATGTCACCTTCATCGACGGCGAGGACTTGATCGCGTGCGACACCGGGCCCGGCAATGCCCTGCTCGACGATTTCCTGCGTCTGCGCACCGGGCGGCTGCTCGATACCGACGGCCGGGCGGCGCAGGCGGGCGTGGTGGACGAGGAGGCGATCGTGCGCCTCATCCGGCATCCGTTCTTCGCCAAGCCGCCGCCGAAATCGCTCGACCGCAACGAATTTCGCGGCTGGGTCGCGGGCGCGTTGGACGAGCGCAGCGTCGAGGACGGCGCGGCCACGCTGACCGCGCTCACGGCGGCCACGATTGCCGGCATCGTGCCGCTGTTGCCGCGCGCGCCGAAGAGCTGGATCGTCGCCGGCGGCGGCGCGCGCAACCCGACGCTGATGCGCATGCTGGCCGCGCGCTTGGCGCCGGCGCGCGTCGAAACCGGCGACGCGGCCGGCTGGTCGATCGACTCGATCGAGGCGCAGGCTTTCGCTTATCTCGCCGTGCGCAGCTTGCGCGGCCTGCCGATCACGCTGCCGACAACGACCGGCGCGCCGCATCCGCTGACCGGCGGCGTGCTGGTCAAGCCGTGAGACTCGCGCCGCCGCAGGGTTGACCTGATGCGCGATTTAGCGCAGGTTTTTTGTACGGTGTAGCAAACCTTTGCCTGACCGCGCCGGTAAGCTTTCCACCGCGAGTCATACCCAAATTCATGCTGACGAAAGATATTGCACACGCGCTTGCGGGCCGGCTCGACGGCGATGGCGGAATCGAGATCGACCGCTTGGTGCATCCCGCCCGAGCCGAGCGGCCGTCCGATCTCGCGGTGGCCATCAACGCCAACGCGGCCGCGGCGTTGCAGCGGAGCAAGGCGCGGGCGGTCGTGATTTCGGCTGCACGCCCGGTTCCATCCGGTTCGTTCCGCGCCGTCATCACCGTCGAGGAAACGCGATCGGCTCTTGCCAAGCTGACGGCGTTGTTCGACCGTGGCCCGGCGCACGACAACGGCATTCATCCGACTGCAATCATCGCGCCCGGCGTCATGCTGGGCGAGAAGGTCAGCATCGGCGCCTATGCGGTGGTGGGCGCGCGCAGTCGCATCGGCGCCGGAACGACGATCATGCCGCAGGTGACGATCGGAAACGACGTGATCATCGGCGCGCAAGCCATGCTGCAGTCCGGCGTGCGCATCGGCCATGGCTGCACTCTCGGTGAGCGGGTGATCGTGCACGCCAATGCGGTCATCGGCTCCGACGGGTTCAGCTTCGCGCCCGACTTGAGCGCGGTGGCCGTGTTTACGCCCGAGGTGACGGTGACGCGGGTGCATTCGCTCGGCAGCGTGGTCATCGGCGACGACGTCGAGATCGGCGCTTGCACCACCATCGATCGCGCCACGCTCGAATGCACCCGCATCGGTCGCGGCACCAAGATCGACAACCACGTGCACATCGGTCACAATGTCAGCATCGGTGAAAGTTGCGTCCTGTGCGGCATGGTGGGCATTTCCGGCAGCGTGACCATCGGTGATCGCGTCCGGCTCGGCGGCGGCGTCGGCGTCGGCGACCACGTCAGCATCGGCGATCAGGCGGTGGTCGCCGCCGGTTCCGGCGTCGGCAGCAACGTCGCGGCCGGCGCTCTCGTGTCCGGCTATCCGGCGCTGCCGCACCAGCGCACCTTGGAGCACCTTCGCTATCTGGGACGACAGAAGCGGCTCCATGCCCAAGTCGAGGAGATCAATTCGCGGCTCGAGCGGCTGGAACGGTCGATCGGCGGGGGGGGCGAGCCGGCATGACGGACGTGGCGAGCGAGGTGATCGCGATCATCGCCTCGAAGGTTCGCGGCGATCATCCGAAAATCGAACTGAACGATCGGCTCGAGGACCTGGGGCTCGAGTCGCTCGACGCGGTCGAAATGATTTTCGCGCTGGAAGAAAAATTCGACGTGCAGATTCCCTTCAACGCCAATAATGCGCGCACCGAATTTGATACGGTGGGCGAAGTCATCAGCGCCGTCGAGCGGCTGGTTGATGACAAGGAGTCGCGGGCGAGGTGAATCGCGTCGTCGTCACCGGCCTTGGCGTCGTCTCTCCGATCGGGCAAGCGGTCGTCCCTTACTGGACGAGCCTGAAGCGGGGCGTCTGCGGCATTGGCGCCATCACCCAGGTGCCGACGGCGGAGGAACTGATTCAGAAAGTCGCCGCCGAGGTCAAGGGCTTCAACCCGCTCGACCATTTCGAGGAGCGGCAGATTTCCACCCTCGACCGGGTCGCGCAATTTGCCGTGGTGGCGGCGCGCGAGGCGATCGCGCAGGCCGGCATCGATTTCGATATGTCGCTGTCGGTGCGCACCGCGACCATCATCGGCAGTGGCGTCGGCGGACAGACCACCCACGACGACAGTTTCCGCCGCGTTTACCGGGACAACAAGACGCGGGTGTTCCCGCTGACCATCCCCAAGCTGATGGTGAACGCGCCGGCGAGCCAGATCTGCATGCTGTGCGGCTTGCGCGGGCCGGCCTTCGCGATCGCCAGCGCCTGCTCTTCGGCGACGCACGCCATCGGGCTTGCCTTCCATATGGTCCGCTCGGGCGCGGTCGATTGCGCCGTGACCGGCGGCGCGGAGGCCTGCATCACCTTCGGCACGCTGCGGGGTTGGGAGGCGATGCGCGTGATGACGCCCGATGTCTGTCGGCCTTTCTCCAAGGACCGCAAGGGCATGGTGCTGGGCGAGGGCGCGGCGATCGTGGTGCTGGAGCCGCTGCAACGGGCGCAGGCGCGCGGCGCCGATATCCTCGGCGAGATCGTCGGTTTCGGCATGAGCGCCGATGCCGCCGATCTCACCGCGCCCGATCGAGGCGGCATGGTGCGCGCGCTGCAAGGTGCGATCGCCGATGCGCATTTGTCGCCGCAGGATTTTCAATACGTCAACGCCCACGGCACCGGAACCGCCGCCAATGACGCGACGGAAACCAAGGCGCTGCACGAGGTGTTCGGGCCGCACGCCGGAAAACTCGCGGTGTCGTCGACCAAATCCATGGTCGGACATGCGCTCGGCGCTGCCGGCGCGCTCGAACTGGTGGCGACAGTGCTGGCGCTGCGCGAGGGGATCGTGCCGCCGACCATCGGCTATCTCGGCCGCGATCCGGCGTGCGATCTCGATTACGTGCCCAATGAGGCGCGCGCGATGCGCCTTGAAGCCGCGCTGTCGAACTCGTTCGCCTTCGGCGGCCTCAACGCCGTGCTGGCGGTGAAGAAATTTTCCTAGATCGGGAGTGCAATTCCGATCCGATTTAATGTGAGCGGATTGCGCTGTAAGGGTGCGGTCACCGGCGGGGGTCACGCCGCGCTGGTGCGGCGGTCGCTGCTTTTGCCGAGCCGTTTGTCCAGATAGGTGCCGACGGCGGCCATCAACGGCTCGATCTTGCCGTCGAAGAAATGGTTGGCGCCGGGAATGATTTTTTGCTCGATGACGATGCCCTTCTGCGTCTTGAGCTTCTCCACCAAGCCGGTCACGTCCCGGTGCGGCACCACGGCGTCCTTGTCGCCGTGGATGATGAGGCCGGAGGACGGGCATGGGGCGAGGAACGAAAAATCGTAGAGGTTGGCGGGCGGGGCGATCGAGATGAAGCCTTCGATTTCCGGCCGGCGCATCAAGAGCTGCATGCCGATCCACGCCCCGAACGAGAAGCCCGCGATCCAGCAGCTGCGTGCCTCGGGATTGACCGATTGCGCCCAGTCGAGCGCTGCGGCCGCATCCGAAAGTTCGCCGATGCCGTGGTCGAATCCGCCCTGGCTCCGGCCGACGCCGCGAAAGTTGAACCGCAGCGCGGAGAAGTTTCGGTGCACGAACGCATAGTAGAGTTGATAGATGATCTGGTGGTTCATGGTGCCGCCGAACTGCGGATGCGGGTGGAGCACAATGCCGATCGGCGCGTTCTTCTGCCGCGCCGGGTGATAACGGGCCTCGATGCGGCCTCCGGGTCCCGCGAAGATAACTTCGGGCATGGTTCTAAAACCTCGATTTACCGCATGGCGGGAGGGGGGCGGCCCCGGCGCTTGACGATCTCGCCATGCGCACGTAAGTCTCTAAGAGCATTTCAGATTTTGGAAGTGGCAGCGGACATTCAGAGCGCAAAGGTCGGGTCGTTCTAGCACACGGCACGGGGCATAAAGCAAGCGCCAAGGCGACACCGCCAAGACGACATTGATCGGACGCCGGGAACCTTGCCCCCTGAAATGCGCATTGCAGCGCCCGATCACAAGGCATGGGCACATGGCGCAGCGCGTCTATCTCGACTGGAATGCCACGGCGCCGCTGCGGCCGCAGGCGGAGCAGGCTTTGCGCGATGCGCTTGCGCTTGCCGGCAATCCCTCTTCGGTGCATGCGGAGGGGCGTGCCGCGCGGCACGCGATCGAACGCGCGCGCGAAGAGGTGGCGGCGCTCGTTGCGGCGCGGCCGGCCGACGTGATCTTCACCTCGGGCGGCACCGAGGCCAACATGCTGGCGTTGACGCCGGCCATCGAGACCTCCACGGAGAAAAGGCCGCGCGGAAAACTGTTGATGTCCGCGATCGAGCATTCCTCGGTGCGCGCCGGCGGCCGCTTCTCACGCGACGCGATCGCCGACATCGCCGTCAATGCCGACGGGCGCGTCAACCTTGCCGCGCTCGCGGACGCCATTAGTAAGGCGCCGCGGCCCCTTGTCTCCATCATGCTCGCCAATAACGAGACCGGCGTCGTGCAGCCGGTCTCCGAGGCTGCCGCGATCGCGCATGCGGGGGGCGGCCTCCTTCATGTCGATGCCGTGCAGGCGGCGGGCCGTATCGCCTGCGACATTGGCGCCCTGGGCGCCGACTTGTTGTCGATCTCGGCCCACAAGATCGGGGCTCCCAAAGGGGTCGGCGCGCTCATTCGCGGACGCGAGGACATTCACTTTCCCGATCCGCTCATGCGCGGCGGCGGCCAGGAGCGCGGAAGTCGGGCCGGCACGGAGAATGTCGCCGGCATTGCCGCGTTCGGCGCGGCTGTTGCAGCCGTTCGTCGCCAGCGCGCGGAGGAGGCCGCCCACATGCTGGCATTGCGGAATATGCTGGAGGAGGGCCTTCGCGCCATCTCGCCGCAAATCGTGATTTTTGGCGCGGCCGCTGAGCGGCTGCCGAATACCACGCTGTTCGCTCTCGAAGGCATGAAGGCCGAGACGGCCGTCATCGCCTTCGACCTCGAAGGGGTGGCGGTGTCCTCCGGGGCCGCCTGCTCCTCCGGCAAGGTGCAGCCCTCCCATGTCCTTGCCGCCATGGGCGTTTCTCCGCCGCTCTTGCGCGGCGCCGTGCGCGTGAGCCTGGGCTGGACCACGACCGAGGCCGATATCGCGCGTGTCCTCGGCGCTTGGAGAAAGGTGTCGGGTGCATTATCTAAGGGTTCTAAGGAGCGGCCCGGCATGGCCGCTTGAATGGCTGCGTGATTAACCGATGTGACGGCGCCCCACGGTTCCCGCTCGCGGGAAAGGAAGGGGAGCCGAAATGGGGTGACCAGGGACAGGACACCGACCATACCGACTAAATCCAACCCGCGGTCCTTGAAACCGTGAGCGGAGGGACGAATGCCGGCAGTGCGAGAGACCGTCGATCAGGTCCGCCGTATCGACGTCGATCAGTATAAGTATGGGTTCGAGACGCCGATCGAATCAGAGAAGGCCCCCAAGGGCCTCTCCGAGGATACGATCCGGTTCATTTCGGCGAAGAAGAACGAGCCCGAATGGATGCTGGCCTGGAGGCTCGACGCCTACCGGCGCTGGTTGACCATGCGTGAGCCGAAATGGGCCAAAGTCGACTACGGCCCGATCGACTACCAGAACATCTATTATTACGCCGCCCCGAAGAAGACGCCGAAGTCGCTCGACGAGATCGATCCGGAAATTCTGCGCACCTACGAGAAGCTCGGCATTCCGTTGCGCGAGCGCGAGGCGCTGCTTGGTCTCCAGAAGCCGGCGAACGAGGCCGGCGAGGAAAGCGAGGGCGGCAACGGCGGCTATAGCAAGGTTGCCGTCGATGCGGTGTTCGATTCCGTGTCCGTCGCGACGACGTTCAAGGCCGAGCTTGCCAAGGCCGGCGTGCTCTTCATGCCGATCTCGGAAGCGATCCAGCAGCATCCCGATCTGGTGAAGAAATATCTCGGCTCGGTGGTGCCGATCAGCGACAATTTC
>JASHPW010000100.1 GCA_030037895.1 Xanthobacteraceae bacterium
GTCAGGCGAGCTTGAGACCGGCGAACAGCGGCGCCTTCACCAGATCGAATATCATCATGAAGATGATCGCCGCGCCCAGCGCGGCGGCGACGATCCATGCCGGCAGAGGCGTCATTCCGGTTCCCGTGATCGCCAGCGTCGAGGCGATCAGCAGGTCCGCCACCGACGAAAGAATGAGCCAAATGCTCGGAGGCGAGGACCACCAGTGTCGGCGATCCCGGTTGGTGTAGCAGGTCGCCTGGTTGCCGAAGACGATGAGAATGAAAGCCAGGGTTTGCAGCGCGCCGATGCCGAATCCCATCCGATATATGCCGAACGCCAGCACCAGCGTGCAGAACACCAACTCACCGAGCCCCACGAGGACGCCGCCGGCGGTGATCTTGTCGATCTGCCAGACGTTCGGCGCCGGCGACGGCCTGACATTGTCGGTCGTCAGCGCCATGCCGAGGAAATCGCCCGTGATCATGATGAGCACCATCAGGAAGGGCGTCAGGATCGCGTGTCCGGTCATGATCAGACCGGCCGCGAGGAACAGCGCCTGCACCGTTTTCTTCGTGATCGAATTCAGCGTGTAGCTGAGGATGCGCTGGAAGGTCATCCGTCCGACCTTGACCCCGGCGACAATGCCGGCAAGCCCGGGCGTGGTGAGCACCAAGCCGGCGGCCGATTTCGCGACGTCGGTGGCCGTCGAAACCGCGATGCCCATCTGCGCCTGGCGCAGCGCCGGTGCGTCATTAGCGCCGTCGCCGCACATGCCGACGATGTGGCCGCGGGCCTCGAGCGCCTTGACCAGCTTGTATTTGTCCTCCGGCAGCACGCCGGCGAACACCGCATATTGGCTGGCATGGACCTGATCGGGAATCGGGCCGGGCGGACAGAGCGGACCGTCGAGTCCCACCTCGTGGGCGACGATAGCCGCGGTCGTCGGCGCGTCGCCCGTCACCATCACGGTGCGCACGCCCAGAGCGCGCAGCTCGACGATGAGTTGCGCCGAGTCGGTGCGCGGCGGATCGCTGAGCGCGACCAATCCGGCCAGCGTCATCGCGCTCGGCGCTCCCGCCGCCACGGCCAATACCCGATATCCCTGCGCCTGGAGTTCCTCCGCCGCAGCGGTTGCCTCGGCCGACGGTTGAGCGAGCTTGCCAACCGCCGCGAAAGCGCCCTTCACGATCCGTTGCCACTCACCGCTCGCATCCGCCGCCGTTGCCGAGGACATCTTCGTCGCCGGGTCGAACGGCACGAATGCGACCAGCTTCGGCGTATCGGGCGTTTCCTGTCCCCTGGCGGCCGCCCGGATCGCGCCATCGACCGGATCCTGCCCGCCGTCCGAACTGGCCAGTTCGGCGAGCGTGAGCACATGCGCCTCGTCGAAACCGCGCATCGGGCGAATAGCGGTCACCGTCAGCGCGTTCCGGGTCAGCGTGCCCGTCTTGTCCGAACACAGCACGTCCATCGACGCGGCTTCGTCCACGGCGGACAGGCGGGTCGGAAGCACCCCCTGCTTGGCGAGGACGCGCGCACCGAGCGCGGCGGCGAGGGTGAAGGTTGCCGGCAGGGCGACGGGTATCGCCGCCAGAATGGCGGTCAGGCCGAGCGACACGATGTCATCGAGCGGCATTTTGAGGACCGAGGCATAGCTGACCAACAGCACGATGACCAAGCCGTTCAACGCCGCCAGATTGCGCACGACGCGTAGAACAGCCCTCTGCTGAGAACTGACCACATGCGCGGCGCGAACAAGCTCCGCGGTCCGGCCAAATTTGGTTCGTGCGCCGGTCGCCGTCACCTCGGCGATACCTTCGCCGCGCCGGACCAACGCCCCCGCATAGGTTTGCACGCCGGCGCCGGCCTCGATGGGCACGGACTCTCCGGTCAACATGGATTGGTCGAGCAGAACTTCGCCGCCGGTCAGGCGTACATCCGCCGGGACCACGGCGCCGAGCGAAAGCTTCACGATATCGCCCGGCACCAGCTCGGCCGCCGGCATGGTCCTCCAAACCCCGTCGCGACGCACGGAGGCGTTTAGTGCAAGACGGGATCTCAGCGCGGCGAGGGTCGCCTGGGCGCGGCTTTCCTGGAACAGGCCGAGCGCCGCGTTGAACACCAGAAGCGCGGCGATGATCGCGGCCTCGAGATGCTTGCCGAGCACCAATTCAAGCACGATGGCGGCTTCGAGCATCCACGGCACGGGGGCCCAGAATTTCCCGAGCGCCATCCGGAATGGACGAACGCTCGTGTCCGGCATCGTGTTGGCGCCGAATGTCCTTAGCCGGTCGCGCGCCTCGTCGCTCGTCAGGCCCATCTGAAGGCCGGTGCCCGGTTTGTCCCCCGATTGGGCGAGTCCCCTTGCAACTGGGTTGCCGCGAGCGGCCTTCCCACTTTCATGGTTTGCTTCGGCCCGTGCGGACATCGGCGTGTCTGTGTGGCAGGACTCTCGAAGTGGCGGATCGCGAGTGACAATCGATCATGCTATAGGCCTTGACGGTATTTCTCCTAGCGCATTGCGCATGCGAGTGGGAATAGCCGCATGTCCATCACCATCTACGGCATCAAGAACTGCGACACGATGAAGAAGGCGCGCGCGTGGCTGGACCAGTGCGGCGTCGACTATGTGTTCCACGACTACAAGACCGCCGGGATCGAACGCGGACGGCTGGAGCGATGGTGCAAGACGGTCGGTTGGGAAACATTGCTCAATCGTGCCGGCACGACCTTCCGCAAGCTGCCGGACAAGGCCAAAAGCGGTCTCGACGCCAAAAAGGCCGTGGCGCTGATGCTGGCGCAGCCGTCCATGATCAAGCGGCCGGTGCTCGAATTCGGCGGCGGCAAGCTGCTGGTTGGATTCAAGCCGGACATATACAGCGCCGCCTTGGCGGCGCGGAATTGACCCGCGCCGCCGGCATCGAGTCCGGCGCCTCATTGCGTTTCTCACTTCCCCCTCGACCTCCTAATTCACGATTACCGTTCCATTAATAAACAAACATAGGGCCATTTTCCCGCCACCGGACGACCATGCTTTGTCCGAAGAACTGCGGTCTCTGCGGTGCGCACGACCGGGCAATCGGGTGGGTCGTTTTCGTTCATTCGAGCGAGGCTGAAGAGGTCGGGGGCGAGGCTGGAGGTCGACATGACATCGCGTGCGTTTGTTGGCGGACTTGCGTTCGCCGCCGGCACCGCTATTTCTGTTTTTTCGGCCGCCGCGGCCGATCTGCCGCCGGCGCCGGCGGCGACGCCGGTGGCGCCGGTCGCTTCCGCGCCCGAGGCGATCTACAACTGGACCGGCTTTTATCTCGGCGGTCACCTCGGCGGCGGCCTCGCCGATTCCTCATGGAGCGACCCCTTTACGGGAGCAAACAACACGTTCAGCAACTTGAATTTCCTCGGCGGCGGGCAGGTCGGAGCAAATCTCCAGCTCAATATGCTGGTGCTCGGCGTCGAGGGCGATTTCAGTTGGGCGGACTTCAAGGGCACCGGCACCGATTCGATCGGCGACACCATCAACACGAACGTGAACTGGACGTCGACCGTCACCGGCCGCATCGGCGCGGCGTTCGATCGCCTCTTGGTCTACGGCAAGGGCGGCGTCGCCTTCGCCCAGGATCAGAGCGGCTTCACCGATACTTTCGCCAACAGCGCGAGCACCACTTTCCTGCGCACCGGCTGGACCGCCGGCGTCGGCCTCGAATACGCTCTGAACAAGAACTGGTCGGCCATGATCGAATACGATTATCTCGGCTTCGGTCCACAGGCGTTGAGTTTCACGACCCCGACGACTCCATCCTACACGTCGAACGCCAGCCTCAACGTCCAGGAAATCAAGGCGGGCGTGAATTTCCGTTTCGGCGGGCCGTGAGGATTTGAGATTTCCGAGCGCAATCCGCTGAGCCTGCGGGCCGCCGTGCGATCGTCGCGGCGGATCGGGCGAGCGGTCGGCTCTTGCAATCGGCAGCGGGAACGACCCGTGGCCGGCTCCCACTTGTCATTGACAAGGCCGGGCTGCTCGTCATGATCGCCGCCGTTTAGAGCATGATCCGGAAAAGTGGGAACCGGTTTTCCGAAAAGATCATGCTCCATCAATAAGTTAGCGCGCAATCCGATTCAATGCGATCGGATTGCTTGCTAGCGCAAGACGAACCGCGCTTCGATCCGACCGCGCCTGAATCTCAACCCGTCATGTTGCGGCTCAGCCATGGGACTTGCCGTCGAAATCCTCGGGCTCGTTCTGTTCCTCGGTCCGCATGTGTTCGTGACCAGGCGCAAGGAGCGCGACGCGTTGATCTCGGGGATCGGGAGGGGGCCGTATCTCGGGCTGTTCGCGCTCATTTCGATCGTCGGCCTCGTGCTAATCGGATACGGCTTCGCGCGCTACCGCGCCGAGGGTCTCATCCCGTTGTGGTATCCGCCAGCATGGACGCGCCACATCGTCGAAGCGCTGATGTGGCCGGCGAGCATCGCGGTCGTGGCCGCCTACGTTCCCGGCAACATCAAGCGCACGCTCAAGCACCCGATGCTGGTCGGGGTCAAAACCTGGGCGGTCGCGCATCTTTGCGCCAATGGCGATCTCGGCGGCATCATCCTGTTCGGCTCGGTGCTTGCCTGGGCGGTCTATGATCGCATTACCTTGAAGCATCGTGCCGATCCGGGGGCGCCGCCGATTCCGGTCGGCGGCGGCCGCAACGACATCATCGCGGTCCTCGTCGGCACCATCGTCTACCTCGCGCTCGGCTTTGTATTCCACCCGATCGTCATCGGCGTGCCGGCGTTCGCAACGCCGGCGTTCGGGCATTGACGATGTCGGTGCACGAGGACATCCGGCGGCTGACCGCGCCCGACATCCGCGCCCGCAAGGGCGGCGAACCGATCGTCTGCCTGACCTCCTATCACGCGCACACCGCGCGCATCCTCGACGCCTATTGCGACGTCATCCTGGTCGGCGACTCGCTCGGCATGGTGATGCACGGGCTCGAAACCACGGTGCCGGTGACCCTCGACATGATGATCCTGCAGGGCCGCGCGGTGATGCGCGGCTCGAAACGGGCGCTGGTGATCGTCGATTTGCCGTTCGGCTCCTACGAGGCGTCCAAGGAGCAGGCGTTCGCCTCCGCCGCCCGGGTGCTGAAGGAGACCGGCTGCGGCGCGGTCAAGCTCGAAGGCGGCCGGCGGATGGCGGAGACCATCGCCTTCCTGGTCGAGCGCGGCGTGCCGGTGATGGGTCATGTCGGCCTGACCCCGCAGGCGATCAACGCGATCGGGTCGTTTCGCGCCCAAGGCCGCGAGGAGAGCGACTGGGCGCCGATCGAAGCGGACGCGCGCGCGGTGGCGGATGCCGGCGCCTTTGCGTTGGTGCTCGAAGCGATCGCCGAGCCGCTCGGCCGCCGCATCACCGCCGAGGTCCAGATCCCTACGATCGGCATCGGCGCGAGCGTAGCCTGCGACGGCCAAATCCTCGTGCTCGAGGATATGCTCGGGCTCTCGCCCCGCGTGCCGAAATTCGTCAAACGCTTCGGCGATCTTGGTCCCGCGATCGAGCAAGCGGTGAAGACCTACGCGGAACAGGTCCGGGCGCGCAGCTTTCCCGGGCCCGAAAATATCTACCCGATGCGGACGAAGAAAACGCAAGGCTAACTGCCGCGACTGCAGGTTGGGCAATGGCGGCAAGGCCCATATGCGGCTTTGCCTTGCTCATGCCACATGATTGGGCTAACTCACACAAGAAATTGGTATTTTCCGGAACATGGCGAGCACGAGGCTGGCGCCGGGGGCAGGGTCCGTGGCCGATATCTTCCAGGAAGTCGACGAGGAAGTCCGTCGCGAGAAGCTCCAGAGGCTGTGGGAGCGCTACGGCAATTACGCCATTGCCGCGTGCGTTCTTATTGTCGTTGGGGTCGGCGCGTGGCGCGGCTACGAATGGTGGGAAACAAAAAAGGCGATTGCAGCGGGCGCCGCCTTCGAGCAAGCGGCGACATTGGCGGAAGCGGGCCAGCATCAGGAAGCGGAGGCCGCCTTTGCCAAGCTCGCAACTGACGGGACCGCCGGGTATCGCGTGCTCGCGCGTCTGCGCGAGGCCGCCGAGATCGCGCGGACCGACCGCGCCGCCGCGGTCAAGGCCTATGAGGAAATCGCCGCCGATACGAGCGTCGGACCAGTCATCCGGGATCTCGCCACGCTGCGCGCCGGCTTCCTGCTTCTCGATAGCGCCTCTTACGGCGACATGCGGGCGCGCCTTGCACCTTTGACGGGGCCTGAACGGACCTTCCGCCACAGCGCACGCGAATTGCTGGCGCTGTCGGCCTGGAAGGAGGGCGATATGGGTGCGGCGCGACAATGGACCGACGTTATCATCACCGATCCGCAAACGCCGCCAGGCACGCGCAGCCGCGCGGAAATCCTGAGCGAGCTGATCGCGGAGAGCGGCAAGGGCTGAAAGATGCCGATGCGATGCGCGTCCTCGCTGCTCCGAGCGGGTTTGGCGCTCGCCGTCGTTCTTGCATTGGGCGCCTGTACCCCCGGTGGCCAGTTCGACCCGACCAACGTGTTCGACGCCGACATATTCAATACCAAGAAAAAAATTCCCGGCGAGCGCGAGCCGCTGTTCCCCAGCGGCGTGCCCGGCGCGGAGACCGGCGTGCCGCCAGACCTCGTGAAAGGCTACCAGCCGCCGCCCGAGCAGGCGGCAGACAACAGTGACGCCGCGGCCAAGTCCGCAGCAGTGGCGGCAGCGGCGCCGGAGAAGCCGAAGCCAAGGCTGAAGCTGAAGCCGAAACCCAAGCCGAAGCCAAAACCGCAGGTCGCGGGTGTGTCGGCACCGTCGCAGCAGCAGCAGGATCCGGTGTGGAATCGGGTGCCGGTGCAGACCAATTGGCCGGCTCCACCGCAAACGGGTTCGGCGCAGACCAATTGGCCGGCCCCGCCGCAAACGAGTTCGGCGCAGACCAATTGGCCGGCCCCGCCGCCGACTACGCCGGCCCAGCAGCCGGCGCAATCGATCTGGCCGAATCCTCCGGCGCCCGCGACGGCCCCGAACTAAGCTGCGGCCGACGCCACATTCCGCAGGGGACGATGAGGCCGTCGGCCCGGACTATCCGTCGCGCACGTAACCATGTAAGCCGCGGAAAATTGCGTGCCGGGCGACAGTCATTCTTGAGCCGTGCCGCCGCTGCCGACGAAGCCGTCATCATGACTTTCACCGTCGCCATTGTCGGTCGGCCCAATGTCGGCAAATCGACCTTGTTCAACCGGCTCGTCGGCGCGCGCCACGCGCTTGTCGACGATGAACCGGGGGTCACGCGGGATCGGAGGGAAGGAAAGGGGAAGCTCGGCGATCTGTCCTTCACGGTGATCGACACGGCGGGGCTTGGTGATGCGGACCGTGACAGCCTGTCCGGGAAGATGCAGGCGCAGACCGCAGCGGCCATGGCGCAGGCCGACGTCGTGCTCTTCCTCGTCGACGCGCGTGCCGGCGTCACGGCGGACGACTGCGCCTTCGCTGCGCTCGTGCGCAGATCGGGCAAGCCGGTGATCCTGGTCGCGAACAAGAGCGAGGGGCGCGCCGGCGCAGCGGGTGTGCTCGACTTCCACGCGCTCGGGCTCGGCGATCCGCTCGCCATCAGTGCCGAGCACGGCGAGAGGCTGGCCGATCTCTATGACGCGCTCCGCGCGGCATTGCCCGAAGCGACCGCCGAGCGCGAGCGCGAAGCGGATGCCGGTGCTGCGGCTGCGGCGGCGGACGTTCCGATCCGCATCGCCGTCGTCGGCCGACCCAATACCGGGAAATCGACGCTGATCAACCGGTTGCTCGGCGCGGAACGATTGCTGACCGGCCCCGAGCCCGGCATCACGCGCGACGCGATCGCGGTCGATCTCAAATGGCGGGGCCGCCATTTTCGCCTCCACGATACCGCCGGGCTGCGCCGTCGCGCGCGCATCGTGGAAAAGCTCGAGAAACTTTCGGTCGCCGATGCGCTCAACGCCATCCGCTTCGCCGAAGTGGTGATCCTGCTCGTCGATGCGCAGGCGCCGTTCGAAGAACAGGATATCCGCATTGCCGACCTGGTCGAGCGGGAGGGACGCGCCCTCGTCATCGGGGTCAACAAAGTGGATTTGATCGAGCGACTATCCGGCGTTCGATCGCGGCTGCGCGAGGAAACCGATCGCCTGTTGCCGCAGGTCAAGGGCGTGCCGGTCGTCGCTTTGTCGGCGCGCACGGGCGAGGGGCTCGATCGGCTGATGAGGGCGGTGATGGAGAGTCATGCCGTCTGGAACCGCCGCGTGCCGACCGCCGCGCTCAATCGTTTCCTCGCGCAGGCGGTCGCGGCGCATTCCCCGCCCGCCGCCCAAGGCCGCCGTCCCCGCCTCGATTACATCACGCAGCCGAAAGCGCGGCCGCCGACCTTCGTCCTGTTTTCTTCGCGCGCGCACGCGCTGCCCGAAACCTATCGGCGTTATCTGGTCAACGGTCTGCGCGAAAGCTTCGCGTTGCCGGGCACGCCGATCCGCCTGACGCTGCGCAGCAAGGCCAATCCTTATGCCGGCCGTAAGCGCCATCGCTGAGGATCGCTCCAAGGCCCGTTGAGCGCATAATGCTGGAGAAAAGGCGGGCGGAGTCCGGTGCCTGGAAGCACTGAAGAGCGCTGCGCTCAGTGCGCGCCCCCCTCCTTGGTCCTCCCCCTTTCAGGGGGAGGAAAGAGAAAACGAGCTGTTTTCCTTCCCACTGAACCGGTTTTCCCTCCGTCTGATTTTCTCTCCTCCCTGATTTCTCTCCCTCCCCCTGAAAGGGGGAGGGGGTCTTTGTTGGGGAGGGGGTCTGCTGAGTCGAAGATTCCTCCTGATTCAGCGAATAGTGAAAGCGGGTCCCAGAGCATGATCCGGAAAAGTGGAAACCGGTTTTCCGAAAAGATCATGCTCCACCAAGAAGCTGGAGCGGGATGACGATTCGAAGATAAGTCATCCCGCTCTAAGCGGGCTCGCGGAACTCCAAAAGCTTGCCGGTGCGGAAGTCGTAAAGCCTGCCGGTCTCGGTAAAACTCGGCAGGCACAGATCGACTATTTTCTCCGCCACCTGCTCCGCCGTGGGCAGCGTCATCGGATCCTCGCCCGGCATGATGTGAGCGCGCATGCGGGTGCGGGTCGGTCCCGGATCGAAGAGATTGACGCGCACCGCCGTGGCGGTCGTTTCCGCCGCATAGGTGCGCGCCAGCACGTCAAGCGCGGCCTTGGAGAGCGAATAGGGGGCCCAGTAGGCGCGGGCGAGCGTGGCGGCGCGCGAAGTTACGAACACCGCGCGGCCGGCTTCGGAGCGCCTGAGCAGCGGGTCCATGGCGCGGATGAGATGCCAGTTGGCGGTGACGTTGAGCGCCATCACCTCGTCCCAGGTCTTGGGATCGACATGGGGGAGCGGCGACAAAAGCGGAGCCAACGCGGCATTGCCGACGAGCACGTCGAGCCGGGCGTGACGCTCGTTGAGCGCGGCGGCGAGCCGATAAAGGCCGCCGGAATCGCGCAGGTCGAGCGGCACCAGCGTCGCCGAACCGCCGGCGGCGCGCACCGCGTCATCGAGTTCCTCGAGGCCGCCGACCGTGCGCGCCAGCGCGACCATATGGGCGCCGGCGCGCGCGAGCGCCAGCGCGGTCGCGTAGCCGATGCCGCGCGAGGCGCCGGTGACGAGCGCGACGCGATCGGCAAGGCCTTGAGGCATTCGTCAGCTTGCCTCGGCGAGCAGCGAGAGCTGGTGCGGCGGGGCGTCCTGCGCCGTGCGGTCGGCGAGCGCGGTCGGGTATTCGCCGGTAAAGCAGTGGTCGGTGAATTGCGGCCGCACCGGATCGCGGCCCTTCTCGCCCATGGCGCGGTAGATGCCCTCGACCGACAGGAAGGCAAGCGTATCGGCGCCGATGAACGCCCGCATGCCGTCGAGATCATGCGTGGCGGCGAGGAGCTTGTCCTCATCGGGCGTGTCGATCCCGTAATAGTCGGGATGCGTGATCGGCGGCGACGCGATGCGGAAGTGCACTTCGCGGGCGCCGGCGTCGCGCATCATGCGCACGATCTTCAACGACGTCGTGCCGCGCACGATCGAATCGTCGATCAGCACGATGCGCTTGCCTTCGACCACGGCGCGGTTGGCGCTGTGCTTGAGACGGACACCGAACTGGCGGATGTGCTGCGTCGGCTCGATGAAGGTGCGGCCGACATAGTGATTGCGGATGATGCCGAATTCGAAGGGGATGCCGGATTCCTGCGCGTAGCCCAGTGCCGCCGGCACGCCGGAATCGGGAACCGGGATGACCACGTCGGCATGGGCGGGCGCCTCGCGCGCGAGTTCGGTCCCGCAGGTCTTGCGCACGTCGTAGACACTGCGGCCGCCGACGATCGAGTCCGGCCGCGAGAAATAGATGTATTCGAAGATGCAGGGCCGCGGCGGCATCGGCGGAAATGGTTTGTGCGAATGCGCGCCGTCCTCGTCGAAGATGAGAACCTCGCCGTTCTCCACGTCGCGCACATAATGCGCGCCGATGATGTCGAGCGCGCAGGTTTCCGAGGCGAGGATGGGACAGCCGTCGAGCTTGCCGAGCACCAGCGGCCGGATGCCCAACGGGTCGCGGGCGCCAATGAGCTTCTTGTTGGTGAGGCCAACGAAGGCGTAGGCGCCTTCGAGCATGCGCAGCCCCTCGATGAAGCGGTCGACGAAGCGGTTGCGTTGCGAGCGCGCCACCAGATGAAGGATCACCTCGGTGTCCGTCGTCGATTGCATCATGGCGCCTTCGCGCACAAGCTGGCGGCGCAGCGTCAGGCCGTTGGTGAGGTTGCCGTTATGGCCGATGGCAAAGCCGCCGGCATTAAGCTCGGCGAACAACGGCTGCACGTTGCGCAGGATGGTCTCGCCGGTGGTCGAGTAGCGCACATGGCCGACCGCGGCGTTGCCGGGCAGGCGATCGATCACCTCGCGGCGCGAAAAGGCGTCGCCGACCAGGCCGAGGCGACGCTCGGAGTGAAACCGCTTGCCGTCGAAGGAGACGATGCCGGCGGCTTCCTGGCCGCGATGCTGCAGCGCGTGCAGGCCGAGCACGGTAATCGCGGCGGCGTCCGGATGACCGAAAATGCCGAACACGCCGCATTCTTCACGCAGCCGGTCGGCGTCGAGATCGAGGAGGGCAGGTTCTGTCATCACCATCGGCCCGCGATCATCTCAATGCCCTATTCCCTTGGCCTCGAGCAACTGCTGCATTGCGCTGCGGCTCGACCGATCATAGCCCGCATCGGCCTGCCCGTCGGCAGGCTTGTCAGCCTCGCCGTGCTGATCGGGCGGGCTGTCCGGGGTATCGGTCTCCTCCGGCCGCGTCCGTCTCAGCTTCTTCAAAATGGTGCTTTCCGGGTCCTCCGGCAACATGGACATCAGCCATTGCCCAGTCCCGGCCAGGACGACCCGCGATTTTGCGCTCTTCACCCAAGCCGGCTGGCTACGCTCGGGAACGAGCCAGGTGAAGAACTGGAAGGCGACGACCACGATCACCAGGCCGCGCGCCAGCCCGAACAGGAAGCCGAGCGTGCGATCGAGCGCTCCCACCCGGCTGTCGAGCACCATGTCGGAGATTCGTATGGTCAGGACCGAGACCACGAGAAGCGTGCCCAGGAACACGCCGCCCACCACCGCAACGGCGGCGACGATATCGTTGTTGAAGTACTGTTTGGCATAAGGCAAAAGCCTGCCATACGAATAGAGCGTCACCGCGGCCGCCAGCGCCCAGGCGGTGATCGAGAGCACCTCGCGCATGAAGCCGCGCACCATGGCGAGCAGCCCCGAAACCAGCATCACGACAATGAGCACGATGTCGAGCAGCGTGATTGGCATCGTTTGCTGGTCCGCTGGCTGGCGAAAGCGCGTTCGCGCGCCTACGTCCGACTCGGCAGCGCGCCGCGCCTCCGGGAGACGCCCGCCGTGTATAGCCGGGCCGGCGAACGCCGTCACTCATCTTCTCACCCGCTCAACAGCCTGATCTATATGGTTAAAATACGGGCAGCCAGGCGAGGAGGCGGATCGTCGATCGCGGTCACGAATCCTGACGGCCGACTCGCCGCAGCGTCGGCGTGCCGTCGCGGGCGATATCGACGACGAGGCTTGCAAGCGTATCGATCGTGACCAGCGAAAAGCCGGTAAAAACCTCGCCCGGCGCGGCCTCAGGCGCGATCGCCTTCGCGAAGCCGAGCTTCTGCGCCTCCTTGAGCCGGGCGGCGGTCTGCGGCACCGGCCGCACCGCGCCCGAGAGCGACACCTCCCCGAAATAAACCGCGTCCGCGGGAAGCGGCGCATGGGCGAGCGAAGACACCAGGGCAGCCGCTGCGGCGACGTCGGCCGCCGGCTCCTGGATGCGCAGGCCACCCGCGACATTGAGATAGACGTCATGGCCCGAGAGGCGGACACCGCAATGCGCTTCGAGCACCGCGAGCACCATGGACAGCCGGTTCGGGTCCCACCCGACCACGGCGCGGCGCGGAGTGCCGAGCGTGGTCGGCGCGACCAAAGCCTGGATCTCGACGAGGAGCGGCCGGGTGCCCTCGATGCCGGCGAAGACGGCGGTGCCGGAGCTGCCGAGTTCGCGCTCGGAGAGGAACAGCGCGGATGGGTTTGCGACTTCGCGCAAGCCCGCGCCGGTCATCTCGAACACGCCGATCTCGTCGGTCGGCCCGAAGCGGTTCTTGATCGCGCGCAGGATGCGAAATTGCTGCGCGCCTTCGCCTTCGAACGAAAGCACCGCATCGACCATATGCTCGACGACGCGCGGACCGGCGATCTGGCCGTCCTTGGTGACGTGACCGACCAGGATCACGGCCGCGCCGCTGCGCTTGGCGAAGCGGATCAGTTCGCCCGCCGCGCCGCGCACCTGCGTGACCGTACCGGGCGCGGCTTCGACGGCCTGCGTCCACATGGTCTGGATCGAATCGATAACCAGGAGCCGCGGCGTCGGCCCGTGCGCGAGCGTGGCGATGATGTCCTCGACCGAAGTTTCGGCGGCAAGCTCGACGGCCGCATCGGTGAGGCCGAGCCGTTCGGCGCGCAGCCGCACTTGCGCCACCGCTTCCTCGCCGGAAATGTACACCGCGCGGTGACGATGGCGCGCAAATGCGGCCGCGACCTCGATCAACAGCGTGGATTTGCCGATGCCCGGGTCGCCGCCGAGCAGCAGAGCCGAGCCGCGCACCAGGCCGCCGCCGGTCACACGGTCGAACTCGGCCAGGCCGGAGGCGAGCCGCGGCGTCTCCTGCGCCTCACCCTTGAGCGGCTCGATGGCGAACCGGCGCCCTTTGCGCGGCGCGCGCGGCGCCGCCGCGGCGTTTTCACCGACCAGGGTATTCCATTCGCCGCAAGCGTCGCAGCGCCCGGCCCAGCGGGCAAAGGCCGCCCCGCAGCTTTGACACACGAAGTTTTGTGCCTGCGCGACCATCTCTTGCGCCTGTGTCCCTGGTCCGGCTCAAGCACCGCGATAGATCAAACAGCAACGTGGGCCAAGGCGGGTGAGGACCTCGTAACCGATGGTCCCGGCCGCTGCGGCGACATCGTCAACGGTCATGTCTCCGCCGATGAACGTCGCGACGTCGCCCCGGTGGACGGCATCATCGGGAAGATCGGTGATGTCGAGGCAAACCAAATCCATTGAAATGCGGCCGGCGAACGGACAGCGTTTCCCCGCGACGAGTGCCGAACCGCCGCGCGCGCCGTCGGCGGCGCTTGCGGCCCGCATCAGCCCGTCGGCATAGCCCAACGCGGCGACGGCGATGCGCGAGGCATGTTTTGCCGTCCATGTGGCGCCGTAGCCGACCGCTTCGCCGCGGGCGACGGTGCGGATCTGCAGGATGCGCCCGGTCAGTTCGACGACGCCGCGCATCGGATTGGGGCGGCTCGGGGTTGGATTGATGCCATAGAGCGCCGCGCCGGGCCTTGCCAGATCATAAAGCGCCGAATAACCGAGGAAAATGCCGGCGGAATTGGCAAGCGACGCAGGTATGCCGGGGTACAGGGCGCGGACTTCGCGAAAGAGTTTGATCTGGGTGGCGGTAAGGGGGTGATCCGCAATTTCGGCGCAGGCCAAGTGGCTCATGAGGAGCGTGATGCCGTGATTCCCGGTCTGCACGCGCAGCGCCAGCGCCGCGGCTTCCTCGGCGGAAATGCCGAGCCGGTTCATGCCGGTATCGACCTGGAGCGCGGCCCCCCCTTGCCAGTTGCGCGCGGCGACGAAAGCATCCCACTCCGCAAGTTCCGCCATGCTGTTGATGACCGGCCGCGCGTTGAGCTCGGTGTAAGCCGCGGCCGCTTCGGGTGAATAGCCGTTGAGCACGTAGATCGTGGCCTCCTGCGCGCAACCGCGCACGCGTCGCGCTTCCGCGAGATCGGCCACGAAGAACGTCTTGCAGCCGGCCTTGGTGAGTTTCGTCGTGACCGGCTCGAGTCCCAGGCCATAAGCATTGGCCTTGACCACGGCCGCGCATTCGGCGGTCAGCGCTTGGCGCGCGAGCGCACGCCAGTTCGCTTCGACGGCGTCAAGATCGATGACGAGCGTGCCGCCGGTTTCCGGCTCGGCCGCAATGCGCTCGGGCTCGGTCAGCTTTTCCGCAAGGGCCATGGCTGCGTTATGGCCGGTGCCGGGATACTGGTAAAGTGTGATGAAGCCGTCGTAGGGGCCGGTTTGAAACCCGCCCCTACGACATCCGAGGGATCGAAGGCGATCTTACTGTGATCCAGGCTCACCACCGGCGCCGATCCCTCCGTCTTAAAGGCTACGACTACTCGCAGGCAGGCGCGTATTTCGTAACGATTTGCACGCGCGGCCGGACGTGTGTTTTCGGCGACATTGCTCTGAGCATCATGCAGCTAAATGAGAACGGTGTGATCGCACAGAAAGCTTGGAACGCGCTGCCAGAACATTACCACCATGTGTCATTGGATGCATTCGTCGTGATGCCAAACCACGTTCACGGCATCATCATCTTGACAGACGATCCAAAATTGCACGCCTTGTCAGAAATCGTGCGTGCGTTCAAAACTTTTTCTGCTCGCGCCATCAACCACCATAATGGCACGCGCGGCGCATTCGTGTGGCAACGCAACTACTATGAGCACATTGTCCGTAATGAAAACGAGTTGAGCCGGATTCGGAGATACATCGTCGACAATCCGGCATGCTGGGCGAAGGATGGCAACAATCCTGCTGTTTGGTCCCTTCGAGAGTCGTAGGGGCGGGTTTGAAACCCGCCCCTACGACTGGTGTGCGGAATCGAGGTTGGCAAAGCGGGTGACCGCGGCCTCGAACTGCAATTCGACGGTGCCGGTCGGGCCGTGGCGCTGCTTGCCGATGATCACCTCCGCCTTGCCCGCCACGCGCTCGCCTTCGGCCAGCCACTCGGCGAACTTTTCCCGGTTTGCTTCCGTGGGCTTGCGCATCTGGTGGTAATACTCTTCGCGGAACACGAACAGCACCACGTCGGCGTCCTGCTCGATCGAGCCTGATTCGCGCAAATCGGACAGCTGCGGCCGCTTGTCCTCGCGGCCCTCCACCTGCCGCGACAATTGCGAGAGCGCGAGCACGGGAACGTTGAGTTCCTTGGCCAGCGCCTTGAGCCGGGTGGTGATCTCGGTGATCTCCTGCACGCGGTTCTCGCTGGCGCGGCGGCTTGATCCTTGCAGGAGCTGAACGTAGTCGATGACCAGGAGATCGAGCCCGCGCTGGCGCTTGAGCCGGCGCGCGCGGGCGGCCAACTGGCCGATCGACAGGCCGCCGGTCTCGTCGACGTAGAACGGCAGGTTCTGCAGTTCGATCGAGACGTCCTTGATTTTCTCGAAGTCGGCCTCGTCGATGGCGCCGCGGCGGATCTTGTTCGACGGTATGCCGGTCTGCTCGGCGATGATGCGGGTCGCGAGCTGCTCGGCCGACATTTCCAAGGAGAAGAATCCGACGATCCCGCCGTTGACGGTCGCCATGTGCCCGTCGGTGCGGACCTCGCCCGACCACGCCTTGGCGACATTGTAGGCGACATTGGTGGCAAGGGCGGTCTTGCCCATGCCCGGGCGGCCGGCAAGGATGATCAGATCGGACGGCTGCAGGCCGCCCATCCTGGAATCGAGGTCGGTGAGGCCGGTCGCGAGCCCGGAGAGGCCGCCGTCGCGCTGATAGGCGTGGGCGGCCATGTCGACCGCCGTGGTGAGCGCCTGGGCGAAGCGTTGGAAGCCCGACTCGTAGCGTCCCGTTTCGGCCAGCTCGTAGAGCTTGCGCTCGGCGTCTTCGATATGGCTTTGCGGTGTGGAGTCGACCGGCGCGTCGTAGGCGAGATTGACCATGTCCTCGCCGATCGCGATCAGGTCGCGGCGGATCGAAAGATCATAGACGGTGCGGCCGTAATCCTCGGCGTTGATGATCGTGGTCGCCTCGGCGGCGAGTCGCGCCAGGTATTGGTTGACCGTGAGGCCGGCAATGTCGAAGTCCGCCGGCAGGAACGTCTTCAACGTCACCGGCGTCGCCAGTTTTCCGGCCCGCACCAGGCCGCCGGCAAGCTCGAAGATGCGCTGGTGGATCGGCTCGAAGAAATGCTTCGGTTCGAGGAAGTCGGAGACGCGGTAGAACGCCTCGTTATTGACGAGGATGGCGCCGAGCAGCGCCTGCTCGGCTTCGATATTGTGCGGTTGCGCGCGGAACGCCGGTTCCGCGGGGGCTTGCTTGCGTACAGCCGAATCGAATGGTGCCATGATCCCGATCAGGGAATTCTCGTGTGGCCGATTTGCGGTCACGCGACATCGCGGATCACTCTACAGCGGCGGCATGTCCCAGCCCGTTGCACGCAACCACGCCGGACCCGTCGATAATCGCGCCGCGCCGGGATGGGAAATCCTCATTGCCGCTTTCCCCGCTACCCACCGTCGCCGCGTGAGCAACCGCGATCGGCGCCGATCGCTCTTGACTGCCGCCCCTTTAACGGCGTGGCGCCGCGCTATTCCCCGGCGAGTCGCAGCGGGGCAGGGTAGCCGGCGTCAAGCGCGCGCAGGCGCGCCTCCTCGCGCACGATGTAATCGCGCGTCTGCGGCACGACGCCCTTGCGTTTGGCCATCTGAATCTGGAACACGACCATGTCGCCTTCGCGAAACGCCATCTCGGAAGCCGCCAGGTAGAATTCCCACATGCGCACGAAGCGTTCGTCGTAGAGCCGGTCGACGTCTTCGCGGTGGGCGAGGAAGCGTTCGCGCCAGGCCTTGAGCGTCGCGGCGTAGTGAAGCTGCAGGATCTCGATGTCGGTGACGGTCAACCGCGCGCGCTCAATCGCCGGCAGCACCTCCGAAAGTGCGGGGATGTAACCGCCGGGAAAGATGTATTTGGCGATCCACGGATTGGTGATCCCGGGAGAGCTTCTGCGGCCGATCGTGTGCAGGAGAAGAACGCCGTTGTCGTCGAGAAGTTGTACGCATTTGCGGAAGAAAGTGTCGTAAAAGCCGACCCCCACGTGCTCGAACATGCCGACCGAGACGATGCGGTCGAAGCGCCCGGCGACATCGCGGTAATCCTCGAGCCGGAAGGTGACGTCCCGCGTTCGACCACGCTCGAGCGCTCTCTGCTGCGCCCGCGCGTGCTGCTCTTGCGAGAGGGTGACGCCGGTGACCTGCGCGCCGGCGATCTCCGCGAGGTAGAGCGCAAGCCCTCCCCAGCCGCAGCCGATATCGAGCACCCTTGCGCCGGGTTGGACCCGAAGCTTCGCGGCGAGATGGCGCTTCTTGGCAAGTTGGGCGTCGTCGAGCGATTGGTCCGGCGATTCGAAATAGCCGCAGCTATATTGCTGGTCGCTGTCGAGGAAGAGCGAATAAAGCCTGCCGTCGAGATCGTAATGATGCGCCACGTTCTGCCGCGAGCGGGAGCGCCGATTGAATTGCTGCAGGCGGCGGAACAGATAGCGCACGAGCCGCGGCGGCGTCGCCCACCGCGGCGCCGCGATCTGCTCTTGCCGCATCAGGATGGCCAGGACATCGGCGATCGAGCCTTGCTCGACGATGAATGTGCCGTCCATGTAGGCTTCGCCCAATCGAAGCTCGGGATCGAGCAGCACCGCGCGCTGCGCTTTGGCGTCGGTGAAGCGCACGGCGACGGGCGAGCCGCTGCCGTCGCCGAAGCTTAAGAGGCTGCCGGCCGCCGTCGTGACCCGCAAAGAGCCGTGGCGGATAAACCGACTTAAGAGTACCGACAGCAACCGATCCACGAGCGCCTCCTCGCTGCCGTGCCGCAGACGTGACGGACGGCTCCTTTCGTTCAATTCCGGCACGGCCTTGGGCTGCCGCCCCGGCCGTTCGATCGGCGCATTGCGCCGCCGCGTTTTGTGCTTGCCGTCATTAAAACAAAATCCTCGTTGACCAGCAATGCGGGCGACCGCTCCGGTGGACGGCCGCCCTGCTCACATTTGGCCGGTTTTGAGGTAAGGATGAGGTGCGAAGCCGAAAAGGGGAGATCAGGGTGAGCCGGCATCTCGCGTCCGCCTTCGGCCTCATTGCCGGACTGGCTCCGGCAATGGCGCTCGCCCAGACCAATATCGACCAGGGCAAGTCGCCGGCGCAGATCTTCGCAACCGATTGCGCAGCGTGCCACAAGGCCGCGCGGGGGCTCGCAAACGGCAGGAATAGCGCGGCGCTCGCGGATTTCCTGCGCGAGCATTACACCACGAGCGGCGAACAGGCGGCCGCGCTCGCTGCATACGTGCTCGGGGCCGGGGGCGGACAAAGTGGGGAAGGCCGCGCGCAGAAGCCGACGCCAGAGCACGCGTCCGTTTCGGCGGAGGAGCCCAAACCGGCGGCGAATCATCAAAAGCGGCGCTCCGGAAAACCGCAAGCGGCGGCTCCTGCAAGCGGCAAACCGCAACGGCCCGCCGGCGAGGAGGCCAAGCCTGAGGAGGAATCCATCTCCGTCGAGGAGCCGAGTCCGTCTCGTCCGACGCACGCGGTGACGGAACGCCGTCGGCACCGGCCGGCTCCGGCGAAAGCCGCCCGCGGCCGCCGCGAGGAGCCCGAAACTACGCCCGCCCCACAACAACCCGCTGCGGTAGCCCCTGAACCTGCGGCCGCCGTGGCAGAACCGCCGGCCACCGAGGCGCCAAGCACCCCGCCGCCCAACCAGGAAGCAAGCCCGGCGCCGAGTGCTGCGGCGCCGTCGGATGCCGCTTCCGGCGACAATTCGCCGGTGCCGCGCGACAATATTCCCGACTGACGCCGCCCCCGGGCCGAGATCAACCCTCGTCGGTCGGGGCGGGATTTTCGGACGGTTCGGAACCTTCGCGACGGCGCAGCGACTCGGCGGCCTCGGGCTCGAAGAAAGCCTCCGCCGCAAGGGCCGCGGCTTCCTCCGCCGTCGGCTCTTCGCGCAACTGGGTCACGTCCTCGCCGCGCTCGAGGCGAGCCGCCTCGTCATCATTGCGGGCGACAATGACGGTGATCGAGGTCTCGACTTCGGGATGCAACGAGAGCGGCACGTTGTGCCGGCCGATCGCCTTGATCGGTGCATTGAGCGCGATCTGATGACGGCTCACGTTGAAGCCGGCGGTCGCGATCAGGCCGACGAGATCGCGCGGCGAGACCGATCCGAAGAGTTGGCCTGCTTCCGAAGCTTGGCGCAGAATCGTGAACGTCTTTCCATCGAGCTTCCCGGCGACTATGGCCGCCTCGCCTTTGAGCGTGAGCGAGCGTGCCTCGAGCTCGCTCTTCATCGTCTCGAAACGCGTCCGGTTCTCCGCCGTGGCGCGCAGCGCCTTGCCGCGCGGCAGGAGGAAATTGCGGGCGAAGCCGTCCTTGACGCGGACCACGTCGCCCATCTGGCCGAGTCTCGAGACCCGTTCGAGCAGGATCACTTCCATCTCGATTTCTCCTTTGCGGGCCGGCGCGTCGCCGCTCGGCGCGCCGCCGGGTCCGCTCAGCGGATCACGTAGGGCAACAATCCGAGAAAGCGCGCGCGCTTGATCGCTTTGGCAAGTTCGCGCTGCTTGTTTGCCGAGACCGCGGTGATGCGGCTCGGTACGATCTTGCCGCGTTCCGAGACGAACCGCTGCAGCAGTTTGACATCCTTATAGTCGATCTTCGGCGCGTTGGCGCCCGAGAACGGGCAACTCTTGCGCCGGCGGAAGAATGGCCGGCGCCCGCCGGCCGATTGCGGCGAAAAGGCCATGGTCACTCCTCCGTCGTCGCCGCCTCGGGCTCCTCGGCGCCCTCGCGCGGACGTCGCTCGCGGTCGCGGGGACGCTCGCCGTCGCGGGGACGCTCGCCGCGCCGCTCCTCGCGGTCACGGTCGCGTTCGGCCCGGCGCATCATGGCGGACGGGCCTTCTTCGTGCTCTTCCACCCGGATCGTGAGGTAGCGCAGCACGTCTTCGTTGAGGCGCTCCAGCCGCTCGATCTCGTTGATCGCGGCCGACGGCGCGTCGAGATTCATCAGCGTGAAATGCGCCTTGCGATTCTTGCGCAGCCGGTAGGCGAGCGATTTGACGCCCCAATATTCGGTCTTGGCCACCGTTCCGCCCAGTCCTTCGATGACGCCCTTGAGATGCGCGGTCAATTCCTCGACCTGCTGCGGGCTGGCATCCTGGCGCGCAAGGTAGACGTGTTCGTAGAGTGGCATGGTTGCCCTTTCCGTCGTTGCCCTCGCCCGCTCCCGGCGCCAAGCCCCTCGAGCCCTTCGGGAAAGGCTCGAATGCTCTGAAGGCGGGGACACCGGACGCCGGACCGCAAAGTCCTACCGTGCCAAAGTATCTGTCGGCGCGGCCGTCCATTCAGCCCCCGGCCGGGGTCGAGCGGAACGCGGACTTATACGCACCGGGTGCAGAAAGGCAAGACCGACCGGAAGCGGTCGGATGGCAGCGGCGATCCTCATCGCCTCCGCCCACAAGGTGGCGATGATCGCGAAAAGATCGCGCCCGCTGCAGAACATTCAATCCGGCAATTTCCTCCTGAACCTGGGTCGATCGACGGTCGATCGCAAACAAATATGATATGATCGGTCGATCGATGTCGTGTGCGCGAGAATGAGATCAACAAGCGTCGCCAATGCGCAGGTGTTTCCTTCATATCGGCACGCACAAGACCGGCAGCACGGCGATCCAAGTTCAGCTCAACAATCATCGTCGTCAGCTCGCGCGGCGCGGGTTTCTCTATCCAAAGACCGGCATTCCCGCTCCACTCGCCGGTCACCACAACATTGCCTGGCAGTTGCGCGGCGATCGCCGCTTCAGGCCGGAGCTTGGAACCGTCGACGACCTTTTCGTGGAGATCGGCAAATCCGATCATGACGTTATCCTCTCGTCGGAGGATTTTGAATGCACGGCCGACAATCTCGGCAGCTTCGTCGGCAAGTTGGAGCGGTACGGCTTTGACGTTGCGTTCATCATCTACTTCCGCGATCAGATCAGCTATTGCCGGACGCTTTATCTCGGCTTGGCCCGCCACCAACGGTACGACCGCACGTTCAGCGAGTTTCTCGCGGAATTGATCGGATACCGCCTGGTCCGATGGCAGGACTGGGTATTCACGTTCGATTATCGCGTCCTGCTCGATCATTTAGCGTCGGCAGCGACGATTATCGCCCGACCCTATTGCCGAGAGACTTCGGTCATCGGCGATTTTGCCTCGCTACTCGGATTGTCCCTTTCCGACGTAACGATGGATCCTGATTTTAGGATCAACATGGAAGAGCCGGTCAGCCAGTCGCTCGCCGCGTTTTATCGAAACCGCACCGGCCGCGATATCAGAAGAAAGTGCGCCGCGACAATGCAGGCGATTGCGGGAGCTTTCGACGGGGTCGATATCGATCTCGGCCTTGCCGCCAAGCAAAGGCTGATTGCCGCGCTCGAATCTTCAAACCGCTGGATGGATGAGCGCTATGGAATGCCGATGTTGGCCGGCATGGCACGGGCCATGGCCGCTCCGGACTCCTCGCCGAACTCCGGCCTTGATTTGGAGGCCGTATTTTCCCTGGTCACGGTCAAGCTGATCGATGAAATGAGTCAATCGGAGTTGCGGCGGAAGTGGTGGGTGTTCGGGCGCGGCTGGCGGTGAACCGCCACCCCCCGTTCAACGCCGCGGCGAGCCCGTGGGAGCTTGGATCAGCTCGGCGAGCCGCACCGCAAGTTCGACCCCCTGGCGGATCTGCGTCGCGTTCGCACGAGCCGAGGGCGCGTTGCGCAGCTTCTGCAACTTGGCGAGCAGGATTTCGAGGCTTTGGCTCAAGAGGCTGTACCGGAACGCCGGATCGCTGCGCGCGCGCGCGAGCTCGGCGTCGGTGACGGGCGAAAATGCGCTCATGAGAAGGGGCTCATACGCGGCTCTCCTTTGCCGTCATATGTCTTGCAAACGGCCGAGGCTACCAATGATCGGTTGTCGTTTTCTTACCCCGTCGCCTCCTTGACACTGGCGCGGTCGCGGTATCTTTCGCCCCTTCCGAGGGGTAGAGAATGGCGGCCGCGTTCGTTTTTCCCGGCCAGGGCAGTCAAGCCGTCGGCATGGGCATGAAGCTCGCGGAAGCCTTTGCGCCGGCGCGCCGGGTCTTCGAGGAAGTCGATGCGGCGCTCGGAGAGCGGCTCAGCGCGATCATCTGGAACGGACCCGCAGATGCGCTCACCCTCACCGAGAACGCGCAGCCGGCGCTCATGGCCGTCTCCATGGCGACGCTGCGGGTGCTCGAAGCGGAGGCCGGCCTCGATCTGGGGCGCGATGCGGCTTTCGTCGCCGGCCACTCGCTCGGCGAATACTCGGCGCTCGCCGCCGCGCAAGCGCTCACGATCGCGGATGCGGCGCGGCTCCTGCGCGTGCGCGGACGCGCCATGCAGAAGGCCGTGCCGGTCGGCGTCGGCGCCATGGCGGCGCTGTTCGGGGTCAAATTCAGCGAAGCCGAAGCGATCGCGGCCGAAGCCGCCAATACCGGCGTCTGCGCCGCCGCGAATGACAATGGCGGCGGGCAGGTCGTCTTGTCGGGCGAGAAATCGGCCGTCGAACGCGCGGTCGAGATCGCCAGGGCGCATGGCGTGAAACGGGCGATGATGTTGCCGGTTTCCGCTCCGTTCCATTGCTCCCTGATGCGGCCGGCGGCGGACGCCATGGTCGAAGCGCTCTCCCAGGTGGCCGTCAGGCCGCCCCGTGTCCCGCTCGTGACCAACGTGCAGGCGCAACCGGTGAGCGACCCCGCGGCCATCGTGCGTTGCCTGGTCGCGCAGGTGACCGGCACGGTGCGGTGGCGCGAGTCGGTTCTGTTCATGGTGCAGGCGGGTGTGGCCATGTTCTACGAAGTCGGAGCCGGCAAGGTGCTGGCCGGCCTGATCAAGCGTATCGCCGATACGGCCGATGCGTCTTCGATCGGTACGCCCGAGGACGTCACCCGCTTCAAGGCGGCGTAAGGCAGCGCTTGGCGCGTTCGGGAGGGCAGGGTCATGTTCGAACTTACCGGAAAGACGGCGCTGATCACGGGCGCCACCGGGACGATCGGCGGCGCCATCGCCCGCGTTCTCCACGCGCAAGGTGCGACGGTCGCCGTGTCCGGAACCCGGCGCGAAATCCTCGACCAGCTTGCCGCCGCGCTCGGCGATCGCGTTCATATCCTGCCCTGCGATCTCGCCGACGCCGCCGCGACCGAAGCTCTGGTTTCGCGCGCCGAAGCGGCGATGGGTCAGCTCGACGTGCTCGTCGCCAACGCCGGCGTGACCAGAGACAATCTGCTCGTGCAGTTGCGCGACGAGGACTGGGAGCAGGTGATCGCGATCAACCTCACCGCCACGTTCCGTCTGGCGCGCGCCGCGCTGCGCGGCATGATGCGCCGTCGGTCCGGACGCTTGATCGCGATCACCTCCGTGGTGGGAACGACCGGCAATCCCGGCCAGGCCAATTACGTCGCCGCCAAAGCCGGCATCACCGGCATGATCAAGGCCATCGCCCAGGAATACGCCAGGCGCGGCATCACCGCCAACTGCGTCTCGCCCGGGTTCATCATGACGCCGATGACGGAGAAGCTCACCGACAAGCAGCGCGACGTTTTCCTCGCCAAGATTCCGGCAAACCGCGCCGGCACGGCGGAGGAGGTGGCGGCCGCGGTCGCCTTTCTTGCGTCGAACGAAGCCGCCTATATGACCGGGCAGACGTTGCATGTGAACGGCGGAATGGCCATGATTTGAAGGCGATACGGCTTGCCGCGAGGCCATGCGGCTGCGCTGGTCAACGCCGGAGAAGTGTGGTAACCGAACCGCGACTGGGCTCGGGGGGGACCGGAAATACCGGAGAGCGGGGCGCGAACTTCCGCCTCTCATCGGTGTCGACCCGCGGCCGTCGCCCACGACGGGGCCGAGACGTGATTGCTAGGGTCGCGTTGAAAGATGAGGTTGGAACGATGAGTGATGTTGGCGAGCGGGTGAAAAAGATCGTCGTGGAGCATCTCGGCGTCGAACCCGACAAGGTGACGGAAAACGCCAGCTTCATCGACGACCTCGGCGCCGACAGCCTCGACACGGTCGAATTGGTCATGGCTTTCGAGGAGGAGTTCGGTTGCGAGATTCCCGACGACGCCGCCGAAACCATTTTGACCGTGGGCGACGCCATCAAGTTCCTCGAGAAGAACGCGAAGAGCTGACAGCAGGCACTGCCCGTTTGCGCGGCGATTGCACGCGCAAGCATGACTTTCGCACGCCATTAGCGGCGGGCGGCAGGTGCATGGGCAGGCGTTCTGGGGAGGGCCTCGGCCAAAAAAGCGCTCGCCGGGAGCGCCGTCGATGAGACGCGTCGTCGTCACCGGCCTTGGCATGGTGACGCCGCTCGCCTGCGGAGTCGAGCACACGTGGCAGCGGCTGCTCGCGGGGAAGAGCGGGATCGCGCGCGTCGAGAGATTCGAAGTCGCGGATCTTTCGTGCCAGATTGCAGGCCAGGTCCCCTTCGGCGACGGCTCGCAGGGCACCTTCAATCCCGACCAATGGATGGAGCCCAAGGAACGGCGCAAAGTCGACGACTTCATCCTCTTCGCCATGTGTGCGGCCAAGCAGGCGCTGGAGGATGCCAACTGGCAGCCGCGCAGCTATGAGGAGCAGATCACCACGGGGGTGATGATCGGCTCCGGCATCGGCGGCATCGAAGGAATCGCGGACACCGCGCTGGTCCTGCGCGACCGCGGTCCGCGCCGGGTGTCGCCGTTCTTCATTCCCGGCCGCATCATCAATCTCGCCTCGGGCTACGTGTCGATCGCGCACTCCTTGAAGGGCCCCAATCATGCCGTCGTGACCGCCTGCTCGACCGGCGCGCACGCCATCGGCGACGCCGGCCGATTGATTGCGCTCGGGGATGCCGACGTGATGGTGGCCGGCGGCACGGAATCGCCGGTGAACCGCATCTCGCTCGCCGGCTTTGCCGCGTGTCGGGCGCTTTCCACCGGCTTCAACGCGACTCCCGAACGCGCCTCGCGGCCCTACGACCGCGATCGCGATGGGTTTGTGATGGGCGAAGGCGCGGGCGCCGTGGTCCTCGAAGATTACGAGCATGCGAAACGGCGCGGCGCCCGCATTTACGGCGAGCTGATCGGCTACGGACTTTCCGGCGACGCCTTCCACATCACGGCTCCGGCCGAGGACGGCGACGGCGCGCTGCGCTGCATGAAGGCCGCGCTCCGCCGCGCCGGTATTTCGCCCGGCGAGATCGACTACATCAACGCCCACGGCACCTCGACGTTCGCCGACGAGATCGAACTCAAGGCCGTGGAACGGCTGGTCGGCAATGCCGCCGACAACATCAGCATGTCGTCGACGAAGTCCTCGATCGGTCATCTGCTCGGCGCAGCCGGCGCCGTCGAGGCAATCTTCTGCCTGCTTGCGATCCGCGATCAGGTGGTGCCGCCGACGATCAATCTCGACAATCCCTCGGTCGCCACGGCGATCGACCTCGTGCCGCACAGGCAACGCAAACGCTCGCTCGACGTCGCGCTCTCGAACTCGTTCGGATTCGGCGGCACCAATGCCTCGCTCGTGTTCCGCCGGTTGCAGGAATAGGTGAAGCCGATCACCGTTTCGCCATATTTGTTCCGCACTCGCCTGCAATTCAAGCTGCGATGTTGCCGATCGTCGCTCTGGGCAGAGGCGGAAAAATCTGCGAGCATTGGTTCGGGTGCGGGGATTCACCTTTATCGCTGATCATGTATAGTGCAAAAGCGGATATGCGGCGGTGAGCGGATCCGATTCCCCGCCCAAAGGCAGCGAGCGCGCTGCGATGCGTCCGCGTGCGGAGCCGGCGCGCGCCGCGGACAAGCCGGCGCCGCGTCCGCGCGCCGGAGCGCCGGCAGCGGAGCAAGCGTCGGTCGCAGCCAAATCGGAGCGCCCGGTGGAAACGCCGCCGCGGCGCGGCGTCGGACCGGGCGCTATCATGTCCGAGCGAGCCGCGTCCGCCGCGCAAAGACCACGTTCCGGGGCGGACGGCGCGGATCAGCCGCTCAAGGGCGCGTCCGGGCGGCCGACCAACGGCGCCGGCGGCACGCCGCTCGCCGCTTCGGCGCTGCGCCCGCGTGCGCCGGCCGAACCCGCGGCCGGGCAATCCGCTGCAGCGGGTGAGCCCTATCCGCCGCTCTCGGAGCGGGCGATCAACGGCATCGGTGCGGCGGCGACGGACTTGAAAAATCCAAAACGCATTACGCCGCGCAGTCCGCGAACGGCGCTCGAACCCGACACCGTCGAGATGCCCACGCGCCGCTCCAAGAGCGCGCGGCATCCTTTCGTCGTCGTCGGCAACGCGATCATCAGCATCTTCGTGCTTGTGGTCATCGCGGCCGGCATCCTGCTCTTTGTCGGCCGGCAGCGGTTCGAAGCGCCGGGGCCTTTGCCGAACGACCGCATCGTCAATATCCCGCGCGGCTCCGGCATCCGCGATATCGCCGACGTGCTCGCGCATGAAGGCGTCATCGATCAGCCCTGGGTGTTCATCGGCGGCGTGCTCGTGCTCAAGGCGCGCGAAGACCTCAAGGCCGGCGAATATCAGTTCAAGGCCCATGCCAGCGTGCGCGACGTGGTCGCGACCATCGTCGAAGGCCGGGTGGTGATGCATCAATTCACCATACCGGAGGGCTTGACGTCCGAGCAGATCGTCGCGCGGCTTCTGGATGACGACGTACTCACCGGAAACATCGAAGAAATCCCGCGCGAAGGAAGCCTCCTGCCCGACACCTACAATTTCACCCGCGGCGTCACCCGCGCGCAGATGATCCAGCGCATGCAACAGGCGCAACAGCGTCTGCTCAAGGAAATCTGGGACCACCGCTCTCCCGATCTGCCGATCAAGACGCCGGATCAGCTCGTCATCCTAGCTTCGCTCGTCGAGAAGGAGACCGCCAAGCCGGAGGAGCGCACGCGCGTCGCCGCCGTGTTCGTCAACCGGCTGAAACAAAAGATGAGGCTGCAGTCCGATCCGACCATCATCTACGGGCTGGTCGGCGGCAAGGGCACGCTCGGCCGGCCGATCATGAAGAGCGAAATCGATCAGCCGACGCCGTACAACACCTACCAGATCGACGGATTGCCGCCGGGGCCGATCGCCAATCCGGGCCGCGCCGCGCTCGAGGCCGCCGCCAATCCGGCACGGACACGCGAGCTCTATTTCGTCGCCGACGGCAATGGCGGTCACCTGTTCGCCGAGACTTATGAACAACATCAGAAGAACGTGGCGCGGCTGCGGGCGATCGAAACCGACCAGAAGGATCAGGCACCCCTCGATGCGCAGTTGGATTCCTCGCCCGCGGCGCCGCCTGCCGCTGCGCCGCCCCCGCGGCCACGCCGCACCTCGAGCCATCGCAACCACACCACGCAGACGACGCATTGAACGGCGCCGCGGCGAGGGCGACACGTCGCCCTTGTGAGGCTGCGCCGCCGCCGCTAAGTTCGGCGCCGATTTCGCAATTTCCGCCGGAGATCGCGTTCCATGGCGCTGTCGAGCATGACCGGATTTGCTCGCGGCCATGGCGTCAGCGGCTCTTATGCCTGGGCCTGGGAAGTCAAATCGGTCAACGGCAAGGGGCTCGATCTGCGGCTTCGCCTGCCGCCCGGCTGGGACGCGATCGAGGTGCCGGTTCGCGCCCACGCGGCTGCGAGCCTCGCGCGCGGATCGATTCAAGCGAACCTGACCGTGGAGCGTACCGGCATCCTGCCGGCCGTGCGCGTGAACGCGGCGGTGCTCGAGGCGGTCTTGGCGACGCTGCGGCAGCTCGCGCGGCGCATCGAGGCGGCGCCGCCATCGCTGGACGGCCTGTTGGCGCTCAAGGGGGTGATGGAGGTCGGCGACGCCGAGGAGCGCGAAGAGGAGCGGCGGGATGCCGAGACGGCGGTGACGGCCGGTTTCGCCGAGGTGATCGGCGCGCTCGCCGAGATGCGCCGCCACGAAGGTGCCGCGCTCGGCCGCGTGCTGGGCGCGCGGCTTGACGAGATCGCCGCCCTCGCCCAGCGCGCCGAACACGCGCCCGGTCGCCGGCCCGAGGCGATCCGCGCGCGCCTTGCCGAGCAGGTCGCAACGCTCATGTCGCAGTCCGATCGCTTCGATCCCGATCGGCTGCATCAGGAAGCGGTCCTGATCGCGACCAAGGCCGATGTGCGCGAGGAGCTTGACCGCCTTGCCGCGCATGTCGCGCAGGCGCGGCTTCTCATCGCGCAGGGCGGGCCGATCGGCCGCCGGCTCGATTTTCTCGCCCAGGAGCTCAACCGCGAGGCCAACACGCTGTGCGCCAAGGCGGGGGACGTCGAGCTCACCAATATCGGCTTGGAGCTCAAGGCCGCGGTCGAGCAATTCCGCGAGCAGGTGCAGAACGTGGAATAGAGCATGGCGCGCGCGAGCCGAAATCGAGAGAGAGCCGCGCGCCGCGGTCTCATGCTCGTCCTGTCCTCGCCGTCCGGAGCGGGCAAGACCACGCTGTCGCGCCTGCTGCTCAAGGCCGATCGCAACGTCGAGCTTTCGGTGTCGGTGACCACGCGTCCGCGCCGCCGCGGCGAGATCGACGGGCGGGATTATCATTTCATCGACCGGCCGCGTTTCGAGGCCATGGCGGAAGCGGGCGAGCTTCTGGAATGGGCCGAAGTTTTCGGCCATCGCTACGGCACGCCGCGCCGGCCGGTGGAGCGGGCGCTGCGGGCCGGCCGCGACGTGTTGTTCGATATCGACTGGCAGGGCACGCAGCAATTGCGCGAGAAGGTGCGCACCGATCTCGTCAGCGTCTTCATCCTGCCGCCCACGGTCAAGGAACTGGAGCGGCGGCTCAAGCGCCGCGCGCAGGACAGTCGCGACATCATCGGGTCGCGCATGGCCAAGGCGGCCGGCGAGATGAGCCATTGGCCGGAATACGACTATGTCATCGTCAACCGCGACGTCGACGCGGCCTTTGCCGAAGTGCGCGCCATCCTGGCCGCCGAGCGGCTCAGGCGCGAGCGGCAGACCAGCCTGTCCGCCTTCGTGCGCGCGCTGCAGGCGAAATTGTGAGGCAGCCGCACCTCAGGAATGTGGAAACGAGAATTATAACCAGTCCGCCGAAATCCTGACTCGTCATTTCGGCGCGGCCGAAGGCCGCGCGCCCGGTAGCGTCATTGGTCTCGTTGGGAGGCCTCGACCAATGCACGCCCGATCGGCTTTGGCGCTTCGCTGCGCAACACCACACTCGTCGTGACCGAGCCATAGCGGGCGACCGCGTCCACGATCCTTTCGAGATCTCTCGGTGACGGCACCAGAACTCTTAGGATGAAGCAATCCTCGCCGGTGACACGGTGCACCTCGATGACCTCCGGCATTCGGGCGAAAAGATCAAGACAGGCGCGAATGTGTTCGTGCGTTGTCCGTATTCTAATGATCGCTGCCGTGCTCAGCCCGAGGGCATATGGGTCGATGCGAGCGCCGTAGCCCGTTATAACGCCGTTTTCCTCCAGACGCCGAACGCGCTCCGACATGGCGGGCTGCGACAGTCCAATGCGGCGACCTAATTCGGACAGGGACAAGCGGCCCTCGTCTTGTAGCGCCGCGAGGATCGCATGGTCCACTTTATCGAAAGCGGTCCGTTTTAAACCCATTTGCAAAGAAATCCTTCAAATCATCGGCGGAAAGGGGAAGACGCCGATGACTTCCACTGTGCCGCCTTGGTTCGCGCAGCCAAAATGACTCCGCCACGTTGGCAACTCAAGGATGAGATCATGAGCACCCTCGTCACCCTTCCGGGCATTGGCGGTTCTGGAGAGGCGCATTGGCAAACGATCTGGGAGAAAACCGACCCCTCCATGGTGCGCTTCCAGCCGACAGATTGGGACAAGCCTGACCTGCACGATTGGCTTGCCGCCCTCGACCGGGCCGTCGCGGCGGCGACGGAGCCGCCCATTCTGGTGGCCCATAGTCTCGCTTGCCTGCTGGTGGCGCACTGGGCGGGGCGTGGTCTTCGCTCCGAAGTTCAGGGCGCGTTCCTGGTTGCCGTTCCCGATCCGGACGGGCCGTCTTTTCCCGCGGTCGAGGCCGGCTCCTTTCGCGCGGTCCCGGACACGACGTTACCGTTCCCCGCGCTCGTCGTGGCAAGTCACGATGATCCCTATGGCTCGATCGCCTACGCGCGCCGGCGCGCCGCGGCCTGGGGCGCCGGCTTCGTGATCGCGGGCGCACTCGGGCATATGAACAGCGCGAGCGACCTTGGCGATTGGCCGGTCGGCGCTATGTTGCTGGAAGCGTTCAGGGCTGGAACGATGCGCCGGTAAAATCGAGGCGTCGATGATCTGGCGCTCGCTTGTCACTTCCGAAATGCATCCGCCGCCATATTGGGTATCCTATGAAAGTTACCGTGTGCGAATTCCCTGACGAGCAGGTATCGAGACTGAACAACCGGAACGAGGACAAAGTGGGCGGCCGCGCGCATCGTTACGAAACGCATTTGACATGGACCGGCGGCGCAGTTGCCTCGGTGCCGTTCCGCAATCACGATCGCTCGTATAAGCTCGATGCACCCGGCAAGCCGGCGATACCGGGCTCCGCGGACAAAATGTTCCGCGGTAACGCACGGCGCTGGAATCCCGAGGATCTCCTCGTGGCGTCCCTCTCCGCCTGTCATCACCTCTGGTACATGGGTCTTTGCGCGGCGGCCGGCATCGTCGTGCTCGCCTATGAGGACGCGGCAGACGGAGAGATGGTCGAGGAGAAAGCCGGAGGAGCCGGGCAATTCGTCCGTGTTACGCTGAGGCCGCGCGTCACGCTGGCGCCCGGATCGGACCACGAGAAAGCGCTGGCCTTGCACGAAACCGCTCACAAGAACTGCTTCATTGCGCGATCCGTCAACTTTCCCGTGGAGCACGCTCCCATCGTCGAGGTGGCCAGCGTCGCTGGTCCCCGCAAATTGGGGTGACATCTGCTAAGCGGTCCACTCTACGCCGGGACATCCGCAGCGTTGATCGGCGCTATCGAACTGGTCTCCGCAATCCTCGAGCGTAAGGCGGCGAAGGCAGAGCTGGCCCTGAAACGGGTGCGCGCCGACGCTTGGTCTCGCTGAAGCGCTCCGGGTCGCCCGCGTTTTATCGGTACGGGCTTCACGGAAGCATCATGTATTGGCACCACTGTCAGATTCCTGCGGCGCTCCTTGGCGCCCTAAAGCGGTAGAGCGGGATGACTTATCTTCGAATCGTCATCCCGCTCTCAGTTTTGTATTGTCGCGCGTCCGGACGGAAAACCGGTTCCCACTTTTCCTGGACGCGCTCTAACCTTTTATGGTTGCCCCGGTCAGACCGACAGCACGGTGCGGCCGACGACGCGGCCGGCACGCAGGTCGTCGAGCGCCGCCTGCGCTTGCGCCAGCGGGCGATCGTGCGTCGGGATCGGCACGATTTGTCCCGCGCGCGCGAGGTCGAGAACTTCGCGTGCTTCGGCGAGCGTGCCGGTGAGCGAGCCTTCAATTGTCATCGCCTTGATCGCGAACATGGCGGCAGCCATCGAGAACATGCCGCCGAGGAGTCCGGTCACCACGACCTTGCCGCCGCGTGCAAGAACCCCAGTCGAGAATTGCAGCGATTTCTCGGAGCCGACGAAGTCGCATACCGCAAGCAGGCCGCCGGTTGACGCCGTCACCGCCTTGCGCGCTTGCGGATCGGCCGGATCGTAGGCTTGCGCCGCGCCGGCCGCCAACGCCGCATTGCGTTTCTCGGCATCGATGTCGGCGACGATCGGCGGCGCGCGGAAGAGCGCGCGGGCAATGGCGAGGCCCATCATGCCGACCCCGCCCAGCCCGACGAGCAGCACCGGTCCGCGCTCGGGCCGGCCGGTGAATCGTTTGAGCGCCGAATACGCCGTCAATCCGGAGCACATCAGCGGTCCGGCAAAGGTCGGCGACAGCGGTGCGTAATCGAGGAGATAACGCGGATGCGGGACGAGCACATGGGTCGCGAAGCCGCCGTCGGCGACGATGCCGAGATGACGGGGGTCGGAGCACAGGTTTTCCTCGCCGGCGCGGCATGCGGTGCATTTGCCGCAACCGATCCACGGGTAGACCGCGACCCGGCGGCCAATGATCGCGCCGGCAGCCTCCGCGCCGGCGCTTTCGATCACGCCGGCGATCTCGTGCCCGAGCGTGAACGGCAGCGCGCGGCCGGCGGTGACGTCGAGCCGCTTGTCGCCGCCGAGCGAAAAGTAGCCGTCCTGCAGATGCAGGTCGGAATGGCACACGCCGCAGCGCTCGACGCGCACCAGCACCTCGCTGCCGCGCGGCGCAGGGCAGTCGACGGCGGTCTCGCGCAGCGGTTGTCCGTAGGCGACGAGCGATTGGCGGCGCATTTTGCTCATTGCGGCTCCTGCTGGGCAGAGTATTCGGCGCCGGCATCATGCCTGAGACCGCCGCGCGCGGCGAGGGCCCGCGCCAGCGACACGAACCCGGCGACGGGAATGTCCTCGGCGCGGGCCGTCGGATCAAGGCCTGCCGCCGCGAGCAGCTCCGAAACCTCGGGGCCGAGCGCGCGCAGGCTTTGCCGCAGCATCTTGCGCCGCTGCCCGAACGCGGCTCGGGTCGCGGTTTCAAGGAGCGCGCGGTCGCAATTAAGCGGCGCGGCGCGCGGCAGGAGCCGCACCAGCGAAGACGTGACTTTCGGCGGCGGCACGAACGCCGAGGGGTGAACGTCGAAGACGATGCGCGCTGCGCAGCGCCATTGCACCAATACCGACAGCCGTCCGTAGTTTTTCGAGCCGGGTGCGGCAACGATGCGCTCGGCGACTTCGCGCTGGAACATGAGGACGGCGGAATCGTACCAGGGCGGCCAGGGCTCGGCGCCGACCCAGGACACGAGCAGAGCGGTGGCGATATTGTAGGGCAGGTTGGCGACGATGCGCACCGGACCGCGCGGAAGGCGCGGCCGCGGATCGAAGCCGAGCGCGTCCGCCGCGACGATGTCGAGACGGCCGGGATAGCGTCCGGCGATCTCGTTGAGCGCCGCAATCGCGCGCGCGTCGCGCTCGACCGCGAGCACGCGCGCGGCGCCGAGCGCCAGGAGCGCGCGCGTCAGCCCGCCCGGACCGGGGCCGACTTCGAACACGGTCACGCCGGCCAACTCCCCTGCCGCCCGCGCTATGCGCGCGGCGAGATTGAGATCGAGAAGAAAATTCTGTCCGAGCGATTTCTTGGCGACGAGACCATGTCGGCGAACGACCTCGCGCAACGGCGGCAGGTCGTCCGACGTGGAAATCACGACGCGGCGAGCGGCGCCGGGCTGTCCGCGAGGGCGAGCCGCGCCGCCAGACGCAGGGCGGCGACCAGGCTGGTCGCGTCGGCAAGGCCGGTCCCGGCGATGTCGAAGGCGGTGCCGTGATCGGGCGAGGTGCGCACGAAGGGAAGGCCGAGCGTGACATTGACCGCATGATCGAAAGCAAGCGTCTTGATCGGAATCAACGCCTGATCGTGATACATGCACAACGCCGCATCGTAGGTGGCGCGAGCCTGTTCGTGGAACAGGGAATCGGCCGGCAGCGGACCCCGCGCATCGATACCGTCGGCATTGAGCCGCGCGACCGCCGGCGCAACGATCGCGCGGTCTTCCTCGCCGAGCGTGCCGCCTTCGCCGGCGTGGGGGTTGAGCCCGGCGATCGCGAGCCGCGGCCGCGGAATGCGGAATCGCCGGGCAAGGTCGCGCGCGACAATGCGTCCGGTCTCGACCACGAGTTCGGTCGAAAGGCGCGCGAATATTTCCCTGAGCGGCAGATGGATGGTCACCGGCACCACGGCGAGTTCGGGCGACCACAGCATCATCACCGGCCGCGGCGATTTGCCGGTCGCTTCCTCGACCAGCGTGGCCAGGAATTCGGTGTGGCCGGGCTCGGCAAACCCCCAATTGTAGAGCACGTTTTTCGCCACCGGATTGGTGACGACGGCGGCGGCGGCGCCGGCCATGACGTCGGCGACGGCGCGGCGGATCGAGGCGATGGCGGCCGGTGCGCTCGATCGGTCCGGGCGGCCCGGCTCGGCGCTCACCGCGAGGTCGAGAGCGACCACCGGCAGGGTGGAGGCAAACGCCGCGCCCGCCGAAATCGGCGTCACGGCGGCGATCGGCACGTCGAGGCCGAGCCGATCGGCGCGCCGGCCGAGAAAATCCGGATCGGCGATGACGTAGAATTTCGGAACGCCGAGGTCGGCGCGTCGGTGCCAGACTGCGAGGGCAAGATCGGGGCCGATCCCGGCGGGTTCGCCGAGCGTCAATGCCAAAGGCTGCACGGATTTTGCTTCTATTCGCCTATTTGTCTTCGGTCATCTTGTATTCGATCATCGCCGCTCGCCGCAAATCCTCGAGATAGCGCCTGGCTTTCTCGCCGAATTTTTGCTGGAACATTTGATCGCGGATTTCGTGCATTTCCGGCGTGTCGGATTTGGTTTCCCTCTTGGCGCAGAGAGCGAACATCTGCACCCCCTCCGCCGTCGTCTCCGGCGGCGTCAGGTGACCGATCGCCGTGCTGTCGAGAATTTCCCGCAACTGCTGCGGCAGGTCGGCGGAAAACTTCGACACTTGATCGCGTACCGCGACGTTATTGAGAGCACGCGCGAATGCAACGCCCTCGTCGCAGTTCGTGAAGCGGCCCCGCAAGGCTTCGGCGTCGCGCTTGCGGGCTTCGTAAACGGCGTCCGGCGAACCGCGCGGCACGATGAGGACGACGGGGCGCATGATGTATTCGTAGCCGACGTCGTCCTTTTCGTCGGGCTTGTGCAGCTTGAGTTGCGCTTCGACATCCTTGTCACTGATTTCGAGGCTCGCCTTGTAACGTCCGCGCACCAAAACGGTCCAGGCAAGCTGAGCCCGCAACCGGCGCTTGAGCGTTTCGGCGCTGGTGCCGTCTTTGGCAAGCAAGTCCGTCAGCTTTTTCGCGTCCAAGCCCATGCGGGTGGCGACGCCGGCAAAGGACTTGTCCACTTCCGAATCGGAGATGTCGACACCGAAACGCTTGGCCTCCTTTACTTCCAAAATCTCGTCGATGAGGCTGTCGAGCACTTCCTTGCGCGTCGGCACCTTTCGCATGCTCAGTTGAATGAACTTGCTGCGATACTCGACGTCAAGCGTCGTAATCGGCTGACCATTAACGAACACAACGACCTGTTGCGAGCGGGCGGTGCCGGGACACGCGAGCATGATCGCCGCGCCGAGCATGGCCGCGATCAAAGCCTTCCGGCGGTGACGGGGTGCGATCAACGATATCACCTCTTGCTCATTCTCGAGCGGCGCCGCCGCCGTCTCCTCCTTCGTTACCCATCGTATCATCATATCTGATTTGGTCGCCTGCATCGAGCACATGGCGGCGGTTGCTCCGGCGCCACGTGGTTGCGCCGGCTCGGGCGTCACCCGCGAGAACCAGCGCGGAAACGGGTCGATCGGACGTGCCACTATCCGTCCTCCTGGTACAACAGCACGACAAATCCGGTCAGGCCGCCGACCAGTACCGGAATCCATGCCGCCAATATCGGCGATATCAACTCCGACGTGCTCATGTCCTCCGTGACTTTTGACAGGACGAACAGGAGAAAGCCGGCGGACACGCCGCTCAGGATCATCTTCTGCACGCCGCCGAAACGGAAAAAGCGTAGGCTCACCGAGGCGGCGAGCAAGACCATGGCCGTGAGCAGGAATGGGCGCGCCAATAGCAAGTGATATTGCAGCCGGTACCCCGCGGCGGCCACTCCCGCCCGATCCGCCATCTCGATATAGGAAGGGAGTTGCCAGAATGGCACCGTTTCGGGCGTGGCGAAGCTCTCCCGCACCTGCTCGAGGGTTAAGTTGGTGTTGAGCCGATAGCTGTCCCGGAGCGTGGGCGGTTTGCCGCTCGCATAGACCCGGGCTTCTTCAAGCCGCCAATAGCCCGGCTCCAGCGTGGCGCTCCTTGCTTCGACCCGCTCCTGGAATTGGCCGGCGCGGTTGAAGGTATATACGCTGACGCCGCCGAGCTGGGCGCCTTGCTCGCGGCTAGACTTGGCGTTGATGATGGCCGCGCCGGCGTTGGTTTTCTGTCGCACCCAGAAGCCGATCGAGCTTTCCTGCAGCGTCGAGGAAGGAAGCTCGCCCATCACCTCGGCCTCAATGCGTTTCGAGCGCTCGTGCAGGACTGCGGCGATGGGATTGTAGAGCGTGGTGGCAACCGTGCCGAACAGGAACGCCGCGATCATTGCCGGCGCCACGAATTGCCAGGCGGAAAGGCCGGCGGCGCGCGCAACGACCAGTTCGAGGCGACGGGAGAGCGTCAAATAGCAGGACATTCCGCCCACCAGCACCGCGAACGGCATGATGCGCTCGGCGAGCTGGGGCACGCGGAACATGGAAATCTGGGCGAGGAGCCAGGACGTGGCATGGGGCCAGTCGGCGCCGCGGCGCATGAGTTCGATATAGTCGATCAACGCCGCAAGCGCGACGACGCCCCCGAACGAGGCGATCACGGCGTTGAGAAAGCGCAATCCAAAGTAGCGAGCAAGCATGCCGGTCATCGACCCGCTCCTCAACTCGTCGTCTCCGGCGCCATGCGGTTGCCAACGGCGGTGGCAATGTTCGCCACCACCGCGGCGGGCTCGAAGGCTTGCCCGCGCGCAATCAGCCAGAATCCGGCAAAGATCGAACCGATGAGCGCAACAAACGGCACGGCCAGGACGCTCGGCACGTGGGTGCCGACAATGATGCTGACGAAACTGATAATGCGGAGCAGCGACACCGCGCCGATCATGCTCAACAGCGCCAGCGCGCGGCCTTGCCTGTTGGTTTGCGGCGAACCGAGGAAGGCGTAGGCCAGCACGACGAACGTGAACGGATAAAGCAGCGACGCGAGGCGATCGTACAGTTCCGATCGATATTGGTTCTGCTGCAGAACCGGCTCGTTGGGACTCGGCCACAACAAATCCCAGATGTATCTCTCGTGCGCGTTGTAGGTGACGCTTTGCGGGCCGGCGCTGAACTTTGACAGATCGAAGGCGTAACGATCAAACGTCACGATGCGCGGATCGCGCTTGCCGGCTTCGAGGCGCTGAATGCTGCCGTGCTCGAGTACGAGGAAGGAGCCATTGTCGTTCTTAACGATCTCGCCCTGCTCGGCGAGATAGGTGGAGTGTTCCTGGGGGTCACGTTGGTCGTCGAGAAATATGCCGATCAGCAGTCCGTTCGGCCGCCGGTCGGCGATGTGGAAGGTGAGATTGCCGCCGACAACGGTGAAGCGGCCGGGTTGCACGATATTGGTGAGGATATCGGCGCGCACTTCCGTGGCCCAGTCGCGCAGCTTGCGCAAGCTGAGGGGCGAGACATAGGTGGCCATGGCGGCGACCAGAAGGGAAACCACGAAACCCGCGGCGAGGAAGGGGCGAAGCAACCGCCATGGCGAAACGCCGGCGGCGTTCATCACGATGATCTCGGAATCCGAGCTGAGCTTGTTGAGCACATGCGCGGCGGACAGCACCAGCGCAATCGGCGCGATGATCATGATCAGAAGCGGAATAAACAGTCCGGTGATGCCCATGAAGACAAATAGCGTTTGCCGCTGGCTCGTGATCAAGTCGAATTCCCGCATCGCCTGTGTGAACCACATCACGATGGTCAGGCTGACGAGCGTGATCACGAACGCAACCATGGTGGTGCGGAACACGTAGCGGCCGATTGACCCCATCGGACTGACATCCCGCTGACCGGCGACGCGAAGGCCGCATCGGCTCACCGCGACCGCCTTGTGCCCGCCGAGCCGAACTCCCGCAGCGCCGGCATTTTCATGCTTTCACAAAATGGCCTCGCCAAGGCAAACCCGTTGAACCTGCACGACAAGGATTCGACGCCGTCGTGCGGCGCGGGCGGGAGTGGAGATGCCCCGGATTTCGTCAGAAGGCGCTTGGCACGGTCGCGCGGTCCGGTTCATAAGTCGGATTCCGGACGACGCTGGCGATCCGGCTCGCCGGCCGACAAGAACCGATTATGGCTGATTCCTTCAAGCTCAGCTTTGCCCCGTTCGCCCGCTTGCGCGGGGTTCTTATTACGTTCTGCGCCGAAAACCTGAAGTTCGGCTCGGCAACTCAAAAGGCCCTATCGCCGATTGGCGATTTGGTTCGCCGTGCTGCCGCCGCGGATCGCTTCACCGGCAAGAACGGATCGACGCTCGATATCATTGCGCCTGCGGGCCTCGGCGCGCCGCGCCTCGTCGTGGTCGGGACCGGCAAAGAGAGCGGATTCAAAGATCGCGATCTCGTCAAACTCGGCGGCGTCGCTATGGGAAAAGTGCCGATCTCCGCGGCGCAGACGACTATCTTTGCCGAATCTGCGGCCGGCGCGTTCAAGAGCGATCAGGTCGTTGATCTGGCGCTCGGCGTTCGGCTGCGTGCCTATACGTTCGACCGCTACAAGACCAAACGCAAGGAAGGGGAGGAGCGGGCGGACAAGGTCGAGGTGAATTTCGCCTGTGCCAATCCCGCCGCGGCAGAGCGGGCCTGGGCGCGCAAATCGGCCGTCGCCGACGGCGTCGTCATGGCGCGCGACCTCATCAACGAGCCGGCGAACGTGCTCTATCCGGGCGAATTCGCCCGCCGGGCGTCGGGCTTGAGACGGCTCGGAGCCGTCGTCGACGTGCTCGACGTTGCGGCGATGAGGAAGCTCGGCATGGGCGCGCTCCTTGGCGTCGGGCAGGGGTCGGCGCATGAACCGAAAGTCGTGGTCATGCGCTGGAACGGCGGCAAACGGGACCTTGCGCCGATTGCGTTCATCGGCAAGGGCGTGTGTTTCGACAGCGGCGGCATCTCGATCAAGCCGGCGCAAGGCATGGAGGACATGAAGGGCGACATGGCGGGGGCCGCCTGCGTCGTCGGCCTTATGCACGCGCTCGCCGCGCGCAAGGCCAAGGTCAACGCGATCGGCGTCATCGGACTGGTGGAAAATATGCCCGACGGCAAGGCGCAACGGCCGGGTGACATCGTCACCACCATGTCGGGGCAGACGATCGAGATCATCAATACCGACGCCGAGGGCCGCCTCGTCCTCGCCGACGTGTTGCACTACGTCAACAAGCGGTTCAAACCGCGATTTATGATCGATCTGGCGACGCTCACCGGCGCGATCATGGTCGCGCTCGGACAGGAATATGCCGGCCTGTTCGCCAACGACGACAAACTCGCCGAACGTCTGACGAAAGCGGGAGAAGCGACCGGCGAGCGCGTATGGCGCATGCCGCTCGGAGCCGAGTATGACAAAATCATCGATTCGAAATTCGCCGACATGAAGAACACCGGCGGGCGCTGGGCCGGCTCGATCACCGCGGCGCAATTACTTCAGCGCTTCGTCGGCAAAACGCCGTGGGCGCATCTCGATATCGCCGGCACCGCGCTCGGCTCGCCGCAAACCGACATCAACAAAAGCTGGAGCGCGGGCTGGGGCGTGCGCCTGCTCGACCGGCTCGTCGCGGACCATTACGAGCGCTGATCGGCAACCGGACCAAATCGCGGATGACTGAAATCGTCTTCTATCACCTGAACGGACAGCCGCCGGAACAGATCTTGCCGGCGCTGTTGCAGAAGTCGCTCGAGCGCGGTTGGCGCGTCGTGGTGCAGGCGTCTTCGGAAGAGCGCGTCGATGCGCTCGACGCGCATCTGTGGACCTGGCGCGATGACGCCTTTCTTCCGCACGGGACCTGGCGCGACGCCGAAGCCGCCGAGCAGCCCATCCTGTTGACCCTCAATGATGATAATCCGAACCGCGCCGCGGTGCGCTTCCTTGTCGAGGGCGCGGCCATGCCGGCCGACGCCTCCATTTACCAGCGCGTCGTCCTGGTGTTCGACGGCGAAGACAGCGACGCGGTTGAGGCGGCGCGCGCACGCTGGGCGGACGCCAAATCCGCCGGCTTCGAGGTGACATACTGGCAGGCTGACGAAAAAGGGCGCTGGCGGCGCCGGACCTGAATACCAGATGAGATCCGGGTGCGGCCGATTCCCATATCTCATTGAGATATAAGGCTTTTCTATCTTAATCATTTGCCTGAGGAGATCGTCGCAAATCCAGCCCTGCAATACTATATTCTTTGCTCGCCGTTCAGATTGAATGCTATAGTGCGGTTCCATGAACAAACGTTCAGTGAAAACGCGGCCGACAAGAACCAGCCGCGATGAAGTCGTCAGTAAGGCTCGTTCGCGACAAGTTTCGGGGACGCCAGAACCGAATCATGCCGTGACCATCGGCGCCGCGAGCGGTGCTCACCCGGTTGCGGTGCGCAGCCCGGTCTTGCGCGCGCATAAGTTCCGAGTCGGCCAAACCGTGTTGTACACGTCGAGCCCCATCAGTCGTCCGGGCGCGAGCGGAACCTACAAAGTCGTCAAGCTGTTGCCGTCCGATGGCGACGATTATCAATATCGGATCAAAAATCCGGGTGAAGCGTTTGAGCGCGTGGCGAAAGAAAGCCAACTTGAGCTCGATCACTGAGCGCAAAATTTTTGCGAACGCGACCCGGCCGGACGGCAAAGCCGACTGTAACGCGCCGTTCGTCGGAGAGGCTTAAGGGCTGGCGCCTGCAAGGTCTCTGCGCCATACTTTGCTCTCGGGAGTGGCGTACCGTCCCGTGAGTGGGTTGGGGTTGATGTTCGGTTTTGTTTCCGAGATCGAAGGCCTGAGGGCGCAGCCGTGGGTTGTGGCCGCAGCGGCGGCGTTGTTCGTCGTTGTCTGTGTGTTGGCTTTCGTCTCGCCGCGGACAAGAAGGAGCGCTGCGCGGAGCGCCATTTTCGTCGTTCTCGGCGCCGCGCTCGGCGCCGCAATCATGTGGGCTCTGCTCGATCGTGCGGCCGTCGCCGACCAGGCGGCCGAACGCCGGGCCCTCGAAATGCGCGCGGCGGAGTTGGCAGCGCGAACGCTCGCGCCGGGTTCGCCGCTGGCCTGCGTCGACGATCTGACCGGCGAGACCGTCGCGGCGGCGTGCGAAAAGGCGATCTTCGCCTCTCCCGCTGCTGTGGCCAGCGCCACCTCCTATGTCGCGGCGCGGCTTGCTTTGCTTGCGGATGTCGAAGCCTATGTCGGAGGCGGCGGCGCGGAGATCGACGACGTGCTGCTGCCGCTGCGCCGTTCGCTCGAAGCCGACCGCTTCGGCTTCCTCGCCCATCTGCTGGCGACGCGCGACGGCTGCACCGGCGAGCATTGCCCGGCCTTTGCGCTCCTGCGCGATCCGGGCCGGGTGCGCGCCAATCTGAGCGACGGGAAGCTCGATCGGTATCTTGAATCCTATCAGACCTTGTGGGCGAAGTCGGCCGACGGGGCGGTCGCCGATGCGACACAGGCCCAGCCCAACGCGCAAGCCCCCCGCAAAGTGGTGGACATCGACTTTCCTTCGGCGGCGTCGATCCCGCCGGTGAGCATCATGAACCCCGAGCCTACGGGGCCGGTCCTGCCCGGCGTGGCCGCGGCCGCTGCCGCCAATCCCAACCCGCACCCGGCAAGCCGCTCGTCATCGCGACGTCCGCACAAGCAAGCCACCAATCCTTCTCCCCCAACCGCTGCCCGGGCCGCTTCTTTGGACGCGCCAGCGGCGACCGAGCCGATCTGGCCGGAGCCGGTCCCGCTGCCACCGCAGACAGCCACGGCGCCGGCGAGCGGCCCGGCGCCCATGCAGCTCAGTCCGTTCCCGGCTGCGCCCAATGCAAGCGCCGGCATGATTTTGCACGCGCAATGAGTTGAACGGAGTTGAACGGCTCGCTCAAGGCGGGCGGCTCTGGTTGATCCTTGCGCCAGCGGTAGTATGCGCCCGCCATGTTCGGTTCCGTCCTGATCGCTAACCGCGGCGAAATCGCTTGCCGCATCGCGCGCACCGCCAAGCGGCTCGGCATGCGCACGATTGCGGTCTATTCGACCGCGGACGCGCGGGCGTTGCATCGGCGATTGTGCGACGAAGCCCATTGCATCGGTCCCGCAGAGCCGCGCGAGAGCTATCTCTCGATCGAACGGTTGCTCGAGGTCGCCAAGACGGCCGGCGCCGAATGCGTTCACCCCGGCTATGGCTTCTTGTCCGAGAACGCGGATTTCGCTGACGCCTGCGCGCAAGCCGGTCTGGTGTTCGTGGGTCCGCCTGCCGCGGCGATCCGCGCCATGGGACTCAAGGATCGCGCCAAAGCGCTGATGGAAAAAGCCGGCGTGCCGATCGTGCCCGGCTATCACGGGGAGCGGCAGGACGCGAAGTTCCTCAAGGAGAAGGCTTACGAGATCGGCTATCCGGTGCTGATCAAGCCGGCGGCGGGCGGCGGCGGGCGCGGGCTGCGCCGCGTCGACAAGCACGCCGACTTCGAGGACGCGCTCGCAGGCGCGCTCCGCGAAGTGGGGACGGCGTTCGGCTCGAGCCGCGTTTTGATCGAAAAATATATCCCGGCGCCGCGCCACATCGAGATGCAAGTCTTCGCCGACCGGCACGGCCAGGTCATTCATCTCGGCGAGCGCGATTGCTCCTTGCAGCGCCGCCACCAGAAGGTGATCGAAGAAGCGCCGGCGCCCGGCATGACGGCGGATTTGCGCGCGCAGATGGGCGCCGCTGCGGTCGAGGCGGCCAAGGCCGTCGGCTATGTCGGCGCCGGCACGGTCGAGTTCGTCGCCGACGGCAGCAAGGGGCTGCGGGCGGGTGCTTTCTGGTTCATCGAAATGAATACCCGGCTGCAGGTCGAACATCCGGTGACCGAGACGGTCACCGGCCTCGATCTTGTCGCCTGGCAATTTCAGGTGGCTGCCGGGGAAAAGCTGCCGCTGACGCAGGCACGGATCCGGTTCGACGGTCACGCGATCGAGGCGCGGGTTTATGCCGAAGATCCCGAGACTGGTTTCCTGCCGTCGCCCGGCACGATCGCCGCATTGGAGCTGCCCGGCGATGTTCGCGTCGACAGCGGCGTCGAAGCTGGCGGCGAGGTGACGCCGTTCTACGACCCGATGATTGCCAAGCTGATCGCCCAGGGAAGCACGCGCGAACAGGCGATCGACCGGCTCGCGGCTGCGCTCGATCGCACCCTGGTCGTCGGCGTGCGCAGCAATGTCACCTTCCTCGGCGCGCTCTGCCGCTCGGAGGCGTTCCGGCAGGGGAGGGTCGATACCGGCTTCATCGATCGCAATCTCGCCGCGCTCGGCGCGGTGCCGCACGACCGCGACCGCGCCGCCGCGGCGCTCGGCGTTGCGCGCCTTCTTGCAGCGGCGCAAACGGACGAGGATTCGGCTGCCGACGGCGACGCGGCGCCGCATGGCAGCGGCTTTGCCGCGGATTCGGATTCGCCATGGGCCGCGCGCGACGGTTTCCAGCTCGGCGGCAGCCGTTCGATCACCGTTCCGATCCTCATCGACGGGGAGGGCGCGAGCGCGACGGTGAGCTTCGCAGGGGATGGTATGCACGTTGCGGTCGACGGCGCGGCTACGGCCGACGATGCGCGGGTGTTCGAAGCGGGCCCGGATGTTTACGTTCTGCGGCAAGGCCGGCAGACCCGCGTGCGCCTCAGGGACGTTTCCGTCGCCACACCGGAGGCGGCCGCGGGTGACGGCGTGGTCAAGGCGCCGATGCACGGCAAGGTGCTGGAGCTTTTCGTCGGCGCGGGCGATCGCGTCGGCGCCGGAGAGCGCGTCGCCGTGATCGAAGCCATGAAGATGGAGCATACGCTGCGCGCGCCCTATGCGGGAGTTGTCGCGGCGGTCGCGGTCGCCGCCGGCGCCCAGGTTGTGGAAGGCGGAAAGATCATGGTGATCGAACCGGTCGAGAAAGGCTAATCTCGCCGCATGGCCCTCCATCTCGTCAAGCTCTGCGTCGGTTGTGACTCGGTCCGCGACCTCGAAAGCTGGATCAAGCATAAACTCAAGGAGAAAAGGAAGCGCGGCGACAAGCCGGAGCACGTCCACAGGACGCGCATGGTGCCCAAGCGAGCGGCCGAGCTCATCGACGGCGGCTCGCTCTACTGGGTGATCCGCGGCGAGATCGCCTGCCGCCAGCGCATCCTCGACGTGCGGCCGTTCCGCGACCGGGAGGGGATCGGCCGCTGCGCCATCGTGCTCGACCCCAAGGTGGTGCTGGTCGAGCTGCGTCCTTATCGCGCCTTCCAGGGTTGGCGCTATTTCGCGGCCAAGGATGCGCCGCGCGATCTCGACCGGGCGGCGCCCGGCGCGGCGTCCATGCCGGAGAAGTTGCGGCGGGAGTTGCGGGAACTCGGCCTCATGTGAGGCGGGCAGCCGGCGCGCCTGCGCCGCGTGGCGCGGCCCACGGCGATCACGTAGACTCCGCCCGGACCGGAGATTGCGGAGCGAGACGATGATCATCGGCAGCGAGAAGGACGTCACCACGGCGGTGCTGAGCGAACTTGAGCGCGCGCCCAACCCGCGCTTTTGCGAAATCATGTCCGCTTTCGTCCGCCACCTGCACGACTTCGCCCGCGAGGTGAAATTGACCGAGGAGGAGTTCCAAGCGGCCGTCGGCTACATCGTCGCGCTCGGCAAGCACACCAACGAGAACCACAACGAGGCGGTGCTGATGTCGGGGACGCTCGGCTTCTCCGCCCTCATCTGTCTCCTCAACAACGGCGATCACGGGCAGACCGAGACCGATGCCAACCAGCTCGGTCCGTTCTGGCGGCTGGATTCGCCGCGCACCGAGACCGGCGGCTCGATCGTGCGCTCGCCGACGCCGGGACCGGCGCTGTTCGTCGAAGCCCGCTTCCGCGACGTCGCCGGCAAGCCGGTCGCTGGCGCCGAGGTCGACATCTGGCAGTCCTCGCCCGAGGGCTTTTATGAAAACCAGGACCCGCAGCAGTCCGACATGAACCTGCGCGGCAAGTTCATCACCGACACGAACGGCCGCATCAGCTTCCGCAGCGTCAAGCCAGCCGGCTATCCGATCCCGATCGACGGTCCGGTGGGCGATCTCCTGCGCGCGCAGCGCCGGCACAATATGCGCCCGGCGCACCTGCATTTTCTTGCCTACAAGACCGGCTTCAAGACGCTGATCTCGCAGCTTTACGTGCCTGACGACAAACATATCGACAGCGACGTGCAGTTCGGCGTCACCCGCCACCTCATCGGCAATTACGTGCGCCACGACGAGCCGCGCGCGGGAGCCGCCGACGTGACGCCGCCCTGGTACTCGCTCGCGCATACCTTCGTCATGGAGAAAGGCACGGCGCGCCTGCCCAAGCCGCCGATCAGCGGCCGGGCGCGCGGCGCGCGGCCGCAGATTCCGCATCTCGAGCCGGCGTGACGGCGTTTGGCCCGCCGAGCCGGCTGATCCGCGTCTTTCATCCTCCTCCGCGACGCGGGGGAGGATGAAAGAAATTCGCTCTCGCGGCGCGTCCGCGTCTCCGGTTCATCTTCCCCCACGAAGTGGGGGGTATAGCGATCTCCACTAAAAGTAGCCACCGCTGGGGTGCGTCGCAATCGGAGCACAACGGACATAATAACACCTCTGATGTGCGGTGAAACGGACGATTGTGATCACGGCCGCGGGTTAGATTTCACTGCAGAACTTGATCAGCAGACAAAGAAAGGCGCACTGCTTGATGGCAAATCATCAGCGTCGGGAGCGTTCTGCGGCAACGGTTAGTTCTTAAGGGAGCGAACGGTAGAGTTAACAATTGCCTTTGCCATTTGGGCATTGGCTTGGTGGCGACGGCGGTAACGATTGCGGTGCAGATCGTGGAGCTTCAATGTTAGTATGTGCACGTCCTGGTACCGGTCGATTAGACGATGGCCCATACACTTGATCGCTAACGAGGGACGTCGGTCCCGCAACTTCAGAAATCACGGAGATATAAATTGCGGAGCCCAATACCAATATGAGGCTCGCTACCGCGGCTGCTATTGCGATGCGCGTGAGGCCGCTATTGGAATGCCAAGCGTCTATTATTGCGATGCGCATGAGACCACTCTCGGAATGCCGACGGATTATATAAGATAAACACTGTGACTGGAAAATGGTTGCGGACACCACGTTGGCGGCTTTTGACCACTCGCGTGCTAAGCCATTGAAACCCTTAGCTTACGGCGGGGCCGGGGGGGTCACGATCGGGGCTTGAGGAGATATCACAATTGCCGGAGATGCGCCCCCCTTTACGGTAACCTTTCCGGCAGCGCTGGCGTATGGCGAGCTCGTTTCGCCAGCGGCATCTAGAACTAATAAAACAAAATTTGAGAGGCAGCCTTTGAGCTTATCATCTACCGCCATGTACAGTTCATGGCTGCCATAAAGTCCGAGGTTCACGACGGGCATGCCCGCGGGTGGCAAGCGCTCCAAACCAGTAATTCGAGAGGGGCCGGAATAATAGATCCAGTCCCTACACAAGGTCGGACCAGGTTGTTGTGTTTTTTTGTTTATTACGAGGTGATTTTTCGAGAGAAAGAAAGGGTCTGGCACTGCTTTAGGAGAACGAGCTTGAGGGATGTAGTATATCTCGGGATATCTCATAAGTATGTCGATATCATTTTGTGCAGCAAATCCGTATAGCGCCCGCAAACGTCTCAGATTATCTCCATCTGTCACAGGTACAATTGACCAAGCTTGCGTCCACTGGTCACTCAGTGGAGCCTGCAGCGAATTTGCTGCTGTTTTCGTGGTGGACGCGGCTGCAGCAACAACGCTCGCGCTGGTTAAAGTCGACGTAATTGATGGCGTCACAGAGTTAGTCGTAGACACAGTACCACCGTTAATTTCTACCTGATCCGGAACAGCATCTGTGTCATCGATGAATTTGCTGATGTTATACAATACCTGCTTTGTTTGGAGGCTTTCAACCGTTGAAGCGATTTCGAGAGTGTTGAAGTTCAACTGAGCTGAAGCGCAGCCGCTCAATAGTAAAAAAATAGCAATTGATACCGACGATGTCTTTCTCATTTGATGCCCCGACCCTCCGCCCACCGACCCTCACTTAGGGTTGGACTAAAGGCCCCTCAGTCCCAAAGGAGAGCCCACACCGCTGCAAAAATCCCAGCCAATTGCTGCCGAGTAGCCACGTGTTCCGCATTTTCCGGTCACGATATCCGTAAAAGATTTGGATCCAAGATTTGAATAGATCGTAGTAAGCTGGTCAGTGCTGGTTTTTGCAAAGCCGCCGGCGCTGTTAATAATTCCCGAAATAATTGGTGTTGCAGCGCTCGTGCCACCAAGATTGATCCAATTCTGATTGGTCTGGGGATAATCTTTTGAGTAAACCCATACGCCTCCCGCTTCGAGATCTGCAATTGCAGCGATGTCAACGACGCCCCGCGTTCGACCAACAATCTTGCTGACTTTCTTCTGATACGTCGGTAGCCCGGCAGTGCTCGAACCGGCTCCTTCGCTCGCCCAGACCGTCTCGCCCGTAAAATTTGTGCCCGATCGGACGATTGACGTCCCGCCGACCGAAACAACAAAGTCAGAACTGGCGGGGTATTCAACACCCTTCGCGTCGCCGCTGGCGCCGACGTACACGATACCAGGAATGATGAAGTATTTGTCGTACGCATAAAGTCCAGGCGTTTCGGGATACGCCCAACTCATCGAGACCTCACCGCCTCCCTCTTTCGCCACGAGTTTAGATGCAAGCGAAATTGCGGATGCAAGGTCATCCATGCAATTCGTTGCAGCCTCCACGAGAATTATTTTTGCGGAAGGGGCCATGGCGTGAGCCCACTCAATGTCCATGGAAGCTTCCCAGAGCCATCCCGGCATTGGTGTTGACTCACAGTTTCCAGTTGCGGGAGCAGCTTCCTGATCAAATGTCTTTTCCTTTGTACTGGGGACCGGCAGTTTAAAGTGCGAGCTAAAGGCAGCCAAATCCGTTTCTGCATTTGGCGCATGATACGCAATTACAACTGCGATCGCGCGACTTCCACCAGTCGGAAGGGTAAAAACCTCATTGGGGTTGCAGCTCGGATTGGTGACCGCAACAACTTTGTAGATGCAGGCTACAGATGCGGGTGTTTCAATCGTTGTTGAGTGCGCCGAAGGCACTCCTGCCGTCGGCGGCTGGACATCCGCCGAAGGCGTAACAATTGTGAGGTTCGTGTGAGCTCGAATTTCCACTTTCGGCAATGCACGCTTTAGGATGTCCACCGCGAATTTGGTTCCCGGAAGGGGCACGCTGGTAGGCAGCGAGCTAGCGCGATTAAATCCATACTCTTCGACGAGCGATGAAAAATCCTGCGTTGCTATAGGAATAGCAACGCTAGATGGTGGCAAACTAACAATATGCTTAGGAGGCGTATCCTGCGCATTGGTGAAGCTACCCCTTGAGACCGCAAGCACTATCAATGCAATGAATGCAAACTGACTAAATCGCATCCCCGAGACGAGCATGTCCCCCGCTCCCTAAGAGGAGTGTTTTTATCACACGGCAACTAAAAATTGAAGTCAAGTGCCGCCAGCCGAGCTTCACAAATTACCCGCGGGCGTCCGGAGTGGTCGAGAAGCGTGAACAGCGAAAAGCGCCCAAAATACTTGCGAGCGACTGGCGCGCTGAGTTTCTGGGGTCGCCATCGCTCCATCTTGGCGGCACAATAAACTCCCCCTCTAGTCTAGCCCGCATCCGGTTCCGCCCTCTTTTTCAGCGCTTTTCACGCTTTGGCTGTCGATAATCGCGGCGGTCGGAGAAGCTTCGCGCTCCGCTGTTGCGTGGCATTCGACATTGAGGGCGTGATGAATGCGATCGAGCGTCCCGTCCCAACTCTACAGATCGAAGTAGTCATGCAGGGTCGAGCGTGGCGGCAGGTCTTTCGGGATCGCCGGCCATTGGCAGCCGTTGCTCAGGATGTACATCAGCCCATTGGCAATCTCGCGCAGGTTCACCGTGCGCCTGTTGCCGCCGCGCTTGGCCGGCGGGATGTGAGCCACGATCAGCGACCACTCCTTATCGGTCAGGTCGCTTGGATAGCGCAGGCGGCTGCGGTCATGGCGGGCGCGGTTTTCGGCTGTCCACATCGGCGCGGCTCCCAAAGAATCAAGCCGCTTCCCTTGAATCACAAATGATTCAGCCGACTCAATATCTTTCCGGACAGACACTGAGCTAAGCCCGCCTGCATTTCGAACTCCATGGGGTTCATATGGCCGATTGTCGCGTGCCGGCGCTTAGCATTGTAGAAACGCTCGATGTAGTCGTCGCAGCATTTGATGAACAACCGTGGCTCTCTGGATGTCAACAGCAGCGGTCCATTGCTCCATGACGCGAGCGGATGGGATTACGGAATCCATTTTGCCTTGCTCCGCTCAGGGGTGAGCGGGTGGTGTTCCTTTCGCCGTGTTGCGCGTGGTCCCCCTTCTCCGCTGCGGGGGAAGGAGAGGAGGAAAACGCTACACCGCGACATTGTCGATGAGCCGCGTGCCGCCGATGCGCGCGGCAACCAGCAAGCGGATCGGGCCGTCCTTGCCGGAGGCGAGGGGGGCGAGCGTCTCGGCGTGGCGGGCTTCGAGGTAATCGAGGGCGAAGCCCGCTGCCGCGATCGTGGCGCGGCCTTCGTCGAGGACGAGACCGATCGGCTTGCCCGCGGCGATCTTTTGCGCGCAATCGGCAAGCACGCGATGGAGCGTCGGTGCTATCGCCCGTTCGCCGGGCGAGAGATAGCGGTTGCGCGAGGAGAGGGCGAGGCCGTCCGCCTCGCGCACGATCGGCGCGCCGATAATGCGGACCGGAAGGTCGAGGTCGCGCGCAAGCCGCGTGACCATTTTGAGCTGCTGAAAATCCTTCTCGCCGAACACCGCGATGTCCGGGGCGCATTGGATCAGGAGCTTGGCGACCACGGTCGCCACGCCGGCGAAGAAATGCGGCCGGAACGCGTCTTCGAGGCCGACCTTGGCCGCGCCTTCCGGCACGATGCGCGTGGCAAAGCCGCGCGGATACATGATCTCCACCGACGGCGCCCAGATAAGCTCGGTC
>JASHPW010000010.1 GCA_030037895.1 Xanthobacteraceae bacterium
AATTCACGACGTTGCAAACGATGTTCCTCGAGCAGCTCACCACGTCGATCGGCATCGTGCTCAATTCGATCGAGGCGACGATGCAGACCGAAGGGCTGCTCAAGCAGTCGCAGCAGCTCGCCGGCGAATTGCAGGCGCAGCAGAAGGAGCTGCAGCAGACCAACGAGCAGCTCGAGCAGAAGGCGCAACAGCTCGCCGAGCGCAACGTCGAAGTCGAGCGCAAGAATCAGGAAATCGAGCAGGCCCGCCGCGCGCTGGAGGAGAAGGCGACCGAGCTTGCATTGACCTCGAAGTACAAGTCGGAATTCCTCGCCAACATGTCGCACGAGCTGCGCACGCCGCTCAACTCGATCCTCATCCTCGGCCAGCAGCTTACCGAGAATCCGGAGGGCAACCTGACGTCGAAGCAGGTCGAATTTGCCCGCACCATCCACGGCGCCGGCACCGACCTGCTCAACCTCATCAGCGACATCTTGGATCTGTCGAAGATCGAGTCCGGCACCGTCACGGTCGATGCCGACGAGATTTTCTTCTCCAACCTGCTCGACACGGTCGCGCGGCCGTTCCGCCACGAGGCGGAAACGCGCCAGCTCTCATTCGACATTCACGTCGATCCCAATCTCGGGCGCAGCATCACCACCGACTCAAAGCGCCTGCAGCAGGTGCTCAAGAACCTCCTTTCCAACGCCTTCAAATTCACCGCGCAGGGCGGCGTGCGGCTCAACGTTTCCGTGGCGTTGGGCGGTTGGAGCTCCGGGCACCCGGTGCTGAGCCAGGCGCCGACGGTGGTGGCGTTCGAGGTCTCCGACACCGGCATCGGCATTCCGCTGGAAAAGCAGAAGATCATCTTCGAGGCGTTCCAGCAGGCCGACGCCTCGACCAGCCGCAAGTATGGCGGCACCGGGCTCGGTCTCGCCATCAGCCGCGAACTCGCGAGCCTCCTCGGCGGCGAAATCCATTTGCGCAGCGCGCCCGGCACCGGCTCGACCTTCTCTCTTTATCTGCCGATCAAATATGTCGGCTCGGCCGCGGCGCCGCGGCCGGCCGCGGCGGTCACCGGATCGGCGCCGGCGGCGACCGTCGAGCGCACCGGCGAACAGATCCCCGACGACCGGCTGGAAATCCAGCCCGGCGACGCCATCCTGCTCGTCGTCGAGGACGACCCGCATTATGCCCGCATCCTGGTCGATCTTGCTCGCGACAACGGCTTCAAGGTGTTGCATGCCGCGCGCGGCGACGACGCGCTCGAACTCGCCAAGCAATATCAACCGACCGCGGTATCGCTCGACGTGTTCCTGCCCGACATGCTGGGCTGGAACGTGCTCAGCCAGCTCAAGCAGAACCCGCTCACCCGCCATATTCCCGTGCAGATCGTCACGCTCGACGAAGATCGCCAGCACGGGCTTGCGCGCGGTGCCTTTTCGTTCCTCACCAAACCGACGACGCGCGAAGGCATTTCCGACGCCTTGGCGAAGATCAAGGACTTCTCGCAGCCGCGCCGCCGCCGTCTGCTGGTCGTCGAAGACAATAGCGCCGAGCAGATGAGTATCCGCGAGCTCCTCGGCCACGACGATATCGAGATCGTGAATGTCGGCACCGGCCGCGCGGCGCTCGACGCCATGCGCGAGCGGGCGTGCGACTGCGTGGTGCTCGACCTGCGCCTGCCCGACATGTCCGGCTTCGAGGTGCTGGAACGCATGCGCGCCGAGGAGACGCTGGCCGATCTGCCGGTGGTGGTGTTCACCGGCCGCGAGTTGTCCGCCAACGAGGACGCTCGGCTCCACACCATGGCGCGCAGCATCGTGGTCAAGGGCGTTGAGTCTCCGGAGCGGTTGCTCGACGAGACCGCGCTGTTCCTGCACCGCGTCATCACCGATCTGCCCGCCGAGAAGCAGCGGATGCTGGAACGGCTCAACAGTTCGGACGAGGACCTGGTCGGCCGCACCGTGCTGTTGGTGGACGACGACTCGCGCAACATCTTCGCGCTGTCGAGCGCGCTGGAGCGCCGCGGCATGCAGGTGCTCACGGCGACGACCGGCAAGGAGGCGATGGCGCTGATCGATGAGACGCCGGCGTTGGCCATCGTGCTGATGGACATCATGATGCCGGAAATGGACGGCTATCAGACGATCGCGAACATCCGCCGCAATCCGGCGTATCGCCGTCTGCCGATTATCGCCTTGACCGCCAAGGCCATGAAGGGCGACCGCGAGAAATGCCTCGAGGCGGGCGCATCGGACTATCTCGCCAAGCCGGTCAACACCGAACAGCTCCTGTCGGCGTTGCGGATGTGGCTCCATCGCTAGGCAGCGGACCATGAACGACAAAGTCAATGTCCTCATTGTCGACGATCAGCCGGCAAAGCTGCTCGCCAATGAAGAAATCCTCCGCGATCTCGGGGAAAATCTGGTCAAGGCGTCCTCGGCGCGCCAGGCCCTGGAATTCCTGCTCAAGAACGAGGCCGCCATCGTCCTGATCGATGTCTGCATGCCGGAACTCGACGGCTTCCAGCTCGCGGCGATGATCCGCGAGCATCCGCGATTTCAGAAGACGGCGATCATCTTCATCTCCGCCATCCACTTGAGCGACGTCGACCGGCTGCGCGGATACGAGATGGGCGCGGTGGATTATGTGCCCGTGCCGGTCGTTCCCGAAGTGCTGCGCGCCAAGGTCAAGGTGTTTGCCGAACTCTATCGCAAGACGCGCGAGCTCGAGCGGTTGAACGCGGAACTCGAGCGGCGCGTCATGGAGCGCACCGCCGAGCTTGAAGCCTCGAACGCGCGCCTGCTGCAGAGCGAGGAGGGCCGCAGCCTGGCGCTTGCCGCCGGACAAATGGGGTCGTGGGACTGGGATCTGGTCACCGACGAATGGCGCTGGGACGAGGGCCAGTATCACATTTTCGGCGTCGATCGCGAAAGCTTTCAGGTCACGCTGGAGAATATCCGCGCCATGATCCATCCCGACGACTGGGATCGATTGCAAGGGGTCGGCCACGGCATGACCAGGGGCGAGCGCACGCTGCAGACCGTATTCCGCGTGCTGCGGCCCGACGGCAATCTGCGTTGGTGCACCGGGACGGCGGCCGCAAGCTTCGACGCCGCCGATCGGGCCGTGCAGGTCAGCGGCGTCACCATCGACATCACCGATCGCAAGGAGGCCGAAGAGCACCAGGACTTGCTGGCGCGCGAGGTCGATCACCGCGCGCGCAACGCGCTCGCCATCGTCCAATCCATTGTTCGGCTCACCCGCGCGACCAGCGTCGACGATTACGTGACGGCGGTCGAAGGCCGCATCAAGGCGCTCGCCCATGCGCACGCGCTCCTTTCCGACTCGCGCTGGCACGGCGCCGATCTCGCCGCGCTGGTCATGGAGGAATTGGCGCCCTATCGGGCGACCGAGGCCGACAAGATCGAGATTGATGGGCCGAGCGTCTCGCTGCAGCCGCACATGGCGCAGGGTCTGGCGCTCGCTTTGCATGAACTCGCCACCAACGCGGCCAAGCACGGCGCCCTGTCGTCGATGGCGGGCAAGGTCAGTCTCACCTGGCAATCGCGGCCGGATCTTCTGGTCCTGCAGTGGGTCGAAATCGGCGGGCCGTCGATTGAGCCGCCGTCGGCCCGCAGCTTCGGCCTGAAGGTGATCCGCGCCAGCATCGAGCAGCAGTTGAGCGGCAAGGCGATGTTCGACTGGCACCCCGCCGGGCTGCAATGCACCCTGTCGATCCCCTACTCGGCGGCAATGAATCATCGCCAGTCGAATGCGACCCGCGAGCGAACGCACAAGGAATCCGTGGCGGCGAAGGCGGAAAGCGGTCAGCGCGTGCTGCTGGTCGAAGATGAGGCGCTCGTCGCCATGATGATCCAGGAATGTTTGACGGAATGCGGCCATTCCATCGTCGGCCCGATCGGCAGGGCGTCCGAAGCGATTGTGGCGGCCAAGGAGGCTGAATTCGACGCCGCCATCCTCGATATCAATCTCGGCGACGGCATGGCCTATCCGGTTGCCGAAATATTGGCGGCGCGCGGCGTGCCGTTCGTTTTCGTCACCGGCTACGACGCCGACGCCATCGACGGGCGGTTCAGCCACGTGCCCATCCTGCAGAAGCCGATCGAGCGGCACATGCTGCAAAAGGTCCTTGCGCCCGGCATGAACGGCTCGGCCGGCGCCCGCGGCGATGGTTCGGCGGCGTCGAAAGCGCAGGCCCGCCATAGCGGCTCGGCGTGAGGCGGTCAGGTCCGGACCTTGCTTGCGGCGCCGGGCGCATATCTGAGCAGCAGGACGAACAGCGCGCCGATGAAGCATGGCACCGCGGCGCTGTAGAAGACGCCGGCGACGCCGACGCCCCAGCCCACCAGCACGCCGGTGCCGAGCGGCCCGAAGACCTGACCTAGCCGTCCCATGCCCATGCCCCAGCCGATCCCCGTTGCCCGGATCGTGGTTGGATAAAGCGCGGCGGCGAGCGCGACCAGGCCCGTCCCGGTGCCGCCGAGGAAGAAGCCGGCAAGCGTCGAGGCCACCGCCAGCATCGCCACCGTCGATGTCGCCTGCCCGAATGCGGCGAGGCTGATGCCGCCCAAGACAAAGGCCGGCACCAGCGTCTTGTAGGGCCCGAAGCGATCCACGAGAAAGCCGGACAGCGCGCTCGCGCACACGCTGCCGGCGTTGTTGAGGGCGATGATGAGCGCGCCCGCCGAGATCGAAAAGCCGACCGACCGCAATACGGTCGGCGTCCATGCCGTCACCGTCACCAGCACCATGAAGACCATGAAGAACGCCACCCAGAGCAGCACCGTCGTCGCCGCCCGTCCTTCGGTGAAGAGGTGCTTGACCGGCACGCCGTCGCGCGCGCGCTCGGGCGAGGCGACGAGGCGGGCGTCCGGCGCAACCGCGTCGGGAGCAATGCGCGCGAGCGTGCGTCGCGCCTCGTCGAGGCGGACATTGCGCGCGATCAGAAAGCGCAGCGATTCCGGCAACCAGACCGCGAGGATCAGCGTGATGATCAGCGGCACGGCGCAGCCGATATAGAACACGAACCGCCAACCGAGATGCGGAATGACGTACGAACTGGTCAGCGCGCCGATCAAGCCGCCGAACGGCCACGCCGCGAACGCGAGCGCGACGAAAACGCCGCGCTTGCTCACCGGGGCGAACTCGCCGCCGAGCGCGAGAAAGGCCGGCACCGCGCCGCCGAGGCCGAGACCGGCGGCGAAACGGTAGGTCAATAGCTCCGCAAGCGACGATACGCGCGCGGTCAGGAAGCTGAACACGGCGACGATGATCGTCGCCGTGACCATGAATCGCTTGCGGCCGAACCGATCGGCCAGCGGTCCGAAGCTCAGTGCGCCGAGCGCGGCGCCGAGGAGCCCGGCCGAGAAGACGGGGCCGAACACCTTCATCGGCAGATGCAGGTCCCGCGCCATTCCCGGCGCGGTGTAGCCGACCGCCTGCGTGTCGTAGCCGTCGACCAGCGCGACCAACATGCACAGCATGAGGATCCCGGCCTGATAGGCGGTGATCGGGTGCCGGTCGATGGTTTCGTTGACGTTGACGACGGCGACCATTGCTTCTTCCTCCCGCAGACCAGCCTTGCAATCGAATGCTTGCATCTGGCATGGCGCTTCGGCAGATCATAGACTCAAACCGAACCCACAGGGTGATGGAGCGTGAGCGCGATTGCCGTCCAACGAATCGAAACCTTAAACGCCTGCTTGGGTACCTATCCGCACACCAAGGCGTTGAAAGACGGGGCGATCGCATCCGGACGGCTGAGACTGAGCTTTACCGAGATCAATCCGGTCAACCGCGCTTTCCGCCTGATGGCGCGCGAGCAGAAGTTCGACGTGAGCGAGATGGCGATCGTCAGCTATATGCAGGCCAAAGCCTACGGCAAGCCGCTCATGCTCCTGCCGGCCACGATGATGGGGCGATTCCAGCATGGCACGATGCTGTACAATTCCGAGCGCGGAACGCTGCGGCCGCAGGACTTGCCCGGCCGCCGGGTCGGCGTGCGCGCGTTTTCGCAAACCACGGGCGTGTGGCTGCGCGGCATTCTGTGGAAGGATTACGGCCTCGATCTCGGCCGGATCAAGTGGGTGACATTCGAGGACGCCCATTTGGCCGAGTTCCGCGATCCGCCGGGCGTCGAGCGCGCCGCCGCCGGCAAGGACATCGCCAAAATGCTCATCGCCGGGGAGCTTGACGCCGCGATCTTCGGCGGCGTGATGCCGGCCGACCCGCGGCTCAGGAGCGTCATTCCCGATCCGGACACGGCGGCGCAAGACTGGTACCGGAAGCACGGCACCGTGCCGATCAACCATATGGTCGTCATCAAGGAGGATCTGTCGACATCGCATCCGGAGATTGTGCGCGAGCTTTACCGCATGCTGCTCGCCGGCAAGATGGCCGCCGGCCTGCCGAAAGCCGGCGCCATCGACTTCATCCCGTTCGGCTTCGACGCGGTCAAGCCGGCGCTCGATCTCATGAGCAATTACGCGTTCGAGATGCAGGTCATTCCGCGGCGCTATTCGGTCGAGGAATTGTTCGACGATACGACGCGGGCGCTGCAAGCGTCATGAGAGCGTATCCGCGCTTCGCTCGGCCCCGGAACGGCGAATCCAAGAATCAACGCGGCGGATTGCGTATCACGCCATGGACCGCGCGGTCCGGCCATGGTCAGAGCCCCAGATAGGCGCGCCGGATCTCCGGCATGGCCGCAAGCGAGGAGGGCGGTCCCTGCGTGAACAGGCGACCTTCGGCAATGACGTAGGCATAGTCGCTCACGGCAAACGCCAGATGGACGTTCTGTTCGACCAACAGGACGGTCAGGCCGGCGTCCTTGAGCGTTTTCAGCGCTCCGAACAACTGGTAGACCGAGAGTGGCGCCAGTCCCCATGACAACTCGTCGATGATCAGAATCTCCGGATCGGTCATCAGGCCGCGGGCAATCGCCAGCATCTGCTGCTCGCCGCCCGAGAACGTGCCGGCCTTTTGCCGGCGCCGCTCCTTGAGTCGCGGGAAGAGGGTGAACACTCGCTCCAGACGATCGGAATATCCGTGCGCGCCGCGCTTGGCGAATGCGCCCATTTCCAGATTTTCGTCGACCGTCATGTTGCTGAACAACTGGCGTCCCTCGGGGACGAGAACCAGGCCGCGCGTCGCCTTGACGTGCGCCGGCAGCCGCGTCACGTCCTCGCCCTGGAACATGATGCGTCCGCTCCACGGCGCAATTGTGCCAAGAACGGCGCGCAGCGTCGTGGTCTTGCCGGCGCCGTTGGCGCCGACGAGAGTGGTGAGCCGACCGCGCAATGCGGTGAGCGACAGGCCCCACAGCACTTGCACCTCGCCGTAGCCTGCGGTCAGCCCCTCGACCTCAAGGAGGGCGTCGCTCATGGCTGGGCGCCCCCATGCAGTGTCGTGGCGAGCGCCGGATCGCCGAGATAGGCTTCGATGACGGCGGTATTGTTGGCGATCTCGGTGGGCGCGCCTTCGGCGAGCTTCTGCCCGGAGTTCAACACCACGATGCGGTCGGAGAGGCCCATGATCGCCTGCATGAGGTGCTCGATGATCAGGATGGCGATGCCTTGCTCGCGGATGCTGCGAATAACCTTGACCATGCGCTCGATCTCGGTCGGGTTGAGGCCGGCGAGCACCTCGTCGAGCAAGAGGAGCCGCGGCCGCGCGGCGAGCGCCCGGGCCAGTTCGAGGCGCTTCTTTCCGGCGATGGTGAGCTGCGACGCCGGAGTGGACAACCGGTCTTCGAGGCCGGTGAAAACGGCGGCCTCGCGCGCCGCCGCGCCGGCGCGCGCGAGCGACAGATTCTCGCGTCCGAAGCAGGCGCCCACCGTGCAATTGTCGAGCACGCTCAACTCGGCGAGCGGCTGCACGATCTGGTGCGTACGGGCAAGACCGTGACGGGCAATATGATAGGGCGGATGACCGGTGATGTCGACGCCGTGAAACCTTACCCGCCCTCGATCCGGTGCGAAGACGCCGTTGATCAGGTTGAACACGGTGGTTTTTCCGGCGCCGTTGGGCCCGATGAGGCCGAGGATTTCGCGCTCGCGGACGACGAAGCTCAAATCGCTCACGGCGCGCAAGCCGCCGAAGCTCTTGTTCAAGCCGTCAATCTCCAAAAGCGCCGTCATTCGAGCACCTGCTTCACCCGAGGCCAACGCCCGTAAATCCATCCCATGAGCCCGCCCGGCACGAACAGCACGATAACGAGGAGGAGAACGCCGGAGATGACCAACTGGAAATTCGAGAAGCTTTGCGACGTGAGCAGAAAGCCGCGCAGCTCCTCATAGAGATAGGCGCCGATCGCCGCGCCGGTGATCGTGCCGCGTCCGCCGAGCATGACGATCACCATCGCTTCGGTGGACAAGCTGAGATCGAAAGCATCCGGCGGCTGAATGAAGGCGCCTTTGAAGAAATAAAGACCGCCGGCGAGCGCCGGCAGGAACGCGGAAAGGCTGTAAGCAATGGCCTTGTAGAGCGGCGCCGGCACGCCGAGCACGCCCGCCGCGTCCTCGTTCTGCCCGATCGCCATCAGCCCCAGTCCAAACTTCGAGGTCTTGACCGCATAGCTCAGATAGAGCGACGCCCCCATCACCGCGACCAGCAGGAAATAGATGATCCACAGCGCCCGCATCGGGCCGCCGAGCGGCGCGAATATCGTCGTCGACAGATAAAGGCCCGCGGAGCCGCCCCACGGCTCGAAATTGGAGACGAAGGCCTCGACTCCCTCGTTGATGCCGATTGTCGCCAGCGCAAAAAAGGCCCCGCGCAACCGTAGAATGCCGAGGCCGAAGAACAGCGCCAGCAAGCTGACCGCCGCGCCGGCCGCGAACTCGGCCGCCGCCAGCGGCCAGCCCTCTGCGCTTATCAGATAGACGCTGATGTAGCCGCCGAGTCCGAAGAAAACGATGCTGCCGAAATTGATGTAGCCGGCGTAGCCGAGCATCAGATTGAGATTGCTGGCGAGCGTAATGTAGACTGTTGCCAGCAACAGGCTCTCGCGCAGCTCGACATTATTGCCGACGGCGGGCACGATCGCAAAAGCGACGATGACCAGTGCGATGATCCAGAAAAAAGGGCGCCGGAGCATCGGCGCCCGCCGATCGCCAGGCATCGAGCCGGTGTTGTCGGTTTTCATGAGCGCTTGAACGCGAAGACGCCGCGGGGGAAGATGATCAGCACCACGACGAAAAGCACGAACTCGATAACCAGCGTCCAGCTCACCGGCATGAACTGCGCGGCGAATCCCTCGACCAGCCCCAGCGCGACGCCACCCACGAGCGCTCCCGCCGGATTGCCGAGCCCGCCCAAAGCAGTGACGACGAAGCTCTTGAGCTGATAGGCGTCGCCGGAGAGCACGGTGAACGGGAACATCGTTGCGATCAGCATGCCGGCCGCGCCGGCGAGCGCCACGCCCAAGCCGAAGGACAGCGACAACACGCGGGTCGTCGGAATACCGACGAGCTCGGCGGCCTCGCGATTGTTGGCGACCGCGCGGACCGCCTTGCCGAGGCGCGTGTGATAGAGAAACAAATACAACGAGCCGGCGATGATTGCGGTGAGCACCGCGGCGAGAATATGCGTTCCTGAGAAGGTGTAGCGACGCCACGTCACGCCCGGCAACGCTACCGCGACGTTGAAAAGCCCGGTGCCCCAGACCGCGGTGCCGAGCCCGATCACCACCAGGTTCACGGAAAATGTCGAGAGCAGGATCATGAGCGGCGGCCGCCCGATCATCCGGTGCACGGCGATCCAGTACAGCGCCACGCCGATGAGGAAGCCGCCGACCAGGATGAGCGGCAGAGCCGCATAGGGCGGCATATCGATTCCGCTGGTCAGCAGGTAGAGCGCGAACATGCCGGCGACGATTGCCGCGCCGTGGGTCAGGTTGACGACGTTCATGACGCCCCAGATCAGCGTCAGGCCCATGGCCGCCAGCCCGTAAACCGAGCCGATCAGCACGCCGTCCATGATTGAAGCAATGACACCGGACATGCGCGGGACTTGAGCGAGCGAAAGCTACAAAGAGGGGCGCGGCCGGCGGCATCGCCGCCCGGCCGGCCCGGCTCCTGCGCTTTTAGCGGATATTCTAGTGCAGCGGATAGAGGAGATCAGCGGTCTGCGCCGCCTTCGGCCAGACGACCTCCCTTTGCAACTGACCGTTTTTCTTTTGCCACTGCGCCAGCACCATCTCGTGGCCGATCTGCAGCCCATGATGCGCGGCATCGGTCGCGATCTTGAAATGGCCGAAGAAGGTGGTGACGTCCATGGCGTTGAGCGCCGCCACCACCTTGTCGGCGTCGATCGAGCCTGCTTGCTCGATCGCGTGCTGGAGGAGGGCGCCGCCGGCATAACCGGTGGCCGAATGATAGTCCGGAGGAGCCTTGAACTTGGCTTCGAAAGCCTTGACGAATTCCGCCCCGGTGGGCCCGAATTGCGGCTTGTAGGTGGCTTGGATCTCCCACTGCGAGGGCACGGTGATGCCGAAGGCGGCGGGCCCGAGGCTGGCGAATTCCGGGCTGTCCGGCGCGACGAGGAGCGACACGTATTTGAGATTCGCCTTCTGGTCGTAAATCTGGCGCGCCAGCGTGGCGCCGTCGGTGTAGTGGCCGCCGCCGAGGAGCGCTTCGGCCGACGACGCGATGATCTTGTTGATGATCGGGCCGAAATCGGTGGTGCTCGGCGCATAGGCTTCATCGAGCACGATGGTCAATCCGCCCGCCTTGGCCTGCTCGCGCGCGGCGAGCACCACCGCCTTGGAGAAGGGGTCGTCCGAGTAAACGAACGCCACCTTCGCATGCGGGCTCTTCGTCTTCAGCGCGTTGATCGCGCCGGTGAGGTAATGGTCGGCGGAGCTCAGCACCTGGACGAGGTATTTATTACCGAGCGTGTAGGTCTTGGGCTCGGCCCCGCCGGTGATCAGCATGAGCCTGCCATATTGCTCGGTGATCACCGCCGCGGTCGCACACAGCCCCGACGAGTAGGGGCCGAACAGAAATTGCGCCTTGTCCTGGACGATGAGGCGCGTGTAGAGCTGCTGCACGCGGGCGCCCTGAGACTGGTCGTCATAGGTGACGAAGCGGACCTTGTAGTGCTTGTCGCCCACCTTGATTCCGCCTGCGTCATTGACCTCGTCGCGCCACAGCTCGGCGCCGCGTTGCTGGGCGAGCGAATCAATATTGAGTGAACCGGTTTGCGACAACGTCATGCCGATCGTCAGCGTGTCGTCGGCGGCAAAGGCGGGCGTCGCGATCAGCATCGCGCCGGCCGCGAGCAAGTACAGTTTTCTCATCGTTTCCTCCAGGTTCTGACGATATGACGTCGCCAGTATACCGCCATCTGCAGACCATTGTTGTTCCTGCTCACTATAGCATCCGCAGCGCTCATGACCCGTGGCCAAGCTGCGTCGTTCCGCCGCTAGGATCGCGTTGAACGCCGCTCCCGGCGTTGCGCGCTCCGCCTTTTCGGGCACGATTGACCCGCGTTTGGCACATCCTTGAAGCGGTCAATTTACGCATTAATTTCAGAATGATAAGGTCCAAAAATCCGTCAGGAGACCGGCGATGTGGCAGACCGGCAGCGTCACTGACTTTCCTTTCAAGAACAATGTCCCCGATCCGCTTCTTTCGGGGAAGGAGCTGCCGACGTTCAAATTCGCCTTGGAACAGTCCCGGGGCAAAGTGATGGGCGGCAGCTTCGGCAAAGAGGCGACGGTCGAGCAATTGCCGATCTCCAAGGGCATCGCCGGCGTGTCGATGCGCCTGGAGCCGGGCGTGACGCGGGAACTCCACTGGCACGCGACGGCAGCCGAATGGGCCTTCGTCCTCGAAGGCCGCGTCCGGACCACCGTCGTCGATCCGTTCGGCGGCTCGGAGATCAACGAATTCGAGCCTGGCGACATCTGGTACTTTCCACGCGGCCATGCTCACTCGCTCGCCTGCCTGGGCGATAAGCCGTGCCATTTCATTTTGATTTTCGATAACGGGTATTTTTCCGAGTTCGGCACTTTCAGCATCACCGACTGGCTGGGCCACGCGTCAAAAAAGCTCCTGGCCAAGAATTTCGGGCAGCCCGCGTCGACGTTCGACGGCTTTCCCGCGGAAGAAGCCTATTTCGTACGCGGCCAAGTCCCTCCGCAGGACGCAAATCCCATTCAGGGTGCACTGAGTTTGCCGCCCGAGACGCATAAGTTCCGGCTCCTGGCGCAGGAGCCCCATTCGATCCACAAATTCGGTCGCGAATGGCGTGTGGGCGCCAACCGCTTTCCCATTTCGCAGACCATCACCGGCGTGATTCTCGACCTTGATCCGGGCGGCCTGCGCGAACTGCACTGGCACCCGAATGCGGACGAATGGCAATACGTCATCGACGGGGAGTTCAGCGTCACCTTGTTCGGCTCGCACGGCCGCTACCGGATCGAGACGCTGGCCAAGGGCGACGTGGCCTACATCCCCCAAGGCTACGGCCATTCCATCGAAAACATCGGCAGCAAGGCCGGCAGAATGTTGATCGGCCTCAACACGGGGACCTATCAGGCGATCGACCTTTCCCAGTGGATCGCCAGCGTCCCAGCCTCTGTGCTCGCCGATCACTTCGGCAAGCCGCAGGTGGTTTTTGAGACGTTCCCGAAAGAGCGGGCCTTCATCTCTCCGCCGGACGGGCAAGGACAACGGAACATCAAGTAGCGGGTCGCAAAAAGTGCATTCCTCGGCCCGCGCGTGCGCGGACTTCCGCAGCTTCTTCGGCTTCGATCGGCCCTATGCGAAGAACTTGAAGCAGAGAATTTACGCACCGGTCCAGCTTCAATATGATAGCGTTGAAATGAACCGGTGGAGAGCCGCGATGCAATTCGACGCACTGGGATATGTCGGCATCTGCACCAAGGCGCTCGACGAGTGGGCGAGCTACGGTACGCGCTTCCTCGGCATGCAACTCGTCGAAAAGAGCCGCGGCGCGTTCGCTTTGCGCATGGACGACCGCAAGCAGCGCGTCATCATTCATGCGGATGAAGGCGAGGGTCCCGCCTTCTACGGCTGGGAAGTCGCCGATGCCGCCCAGCTCGACGCGACGGCGGCGCATCTGGAAAAATCCGGCGTGAAAGTTGCGCGCGGCTCGCGCTCGCTCGCCGACGAGCGCCGCGTCAAGGATTTGATCGTCTTTGGCGATCCGATCGGCAACCGGCTGGAAGCGTTTCACGGCGCCGAGATCGCCGCGGAGCCGTTCAAGCCCGGTCGCTCGATCTCCGGCTTCCGCACCGGTCCCTTGGGCATGGGGCACGCCGTGCTCACGGCCGAGCGGCTCGACGATGTCGTGCCATTCTATACCGACATTCTCGGTTTCCACCTCAGCGACTATTTCCTGCGGCCGTTCAAGGCCTATTTCTTCCACGTCAATCCGCGCCATCACAGCCTCGCCTTCATCGAGAGCGGCAGGAACGGCATCCATCACCTGATGGTCGAGCTTTGCTTTCTCGACGACGTCGGGCAGGCTTACGACCTTGCTTTGCGTAAGCCGGAGATGATCGGCGCCACGCTCGGCCGTCATACCAACGATCAGGTCACATCGTTCTATTCGTGGTCGCCGTCGAAATTCCTGGTCGAGTACGGCTGGGGCGGCCGCACCATCGACCCCGGGAGCTGGACGGCGCAGGAGCGCACCGACGGCCCCAGCCTGTGGGGTCACGACCGCATGTGGCTGACTGCGGAGAAGCGCGAAGAGGCGCGCGATCTGCGCATCGGCGTCGCCGAAGCCGGCGGCCGCGTCCCGCTCAACGTCATGGACGGCAATTATTTGCGCGCGCGGGATGTATGCCCCTGGTGGAACGCCGCCGTCGCGGCGCGCAAGACCGGGTGACGTCACCTCGCCCTATGGCACGGCAGGATTGAATTAAACCTTCGCCGACCTGACGCCGCGCTTGCGGAGGCTCGTTGCCGTCGCGCCGTGAGGCGCCGCAATGGCCGCAAGCGTTCTCAATACTGCTCAATGCGCCGCACGGCCGTCCATTGGCCGGCGCATTCGTCCGTGGCCGTGCGCCATTGCCCGCGGCCTTGATTGCCGGACAGCCGGCCGAAGCCGCTCGCCCAGCGGCCGCCTTCGGCGACCGTGACGCGGATGTTACCGTCGGGTTTTACCGCGCCGTAGAGCTGGTAGCTTTGATCGTTGGCTGCCACCTGGCCATTCACGATGCGCACGGAATAACGCAGGGAGCGGTCGCAATCGCCGTGGAGCGTGTAAATCACCACGCTCCATTCGCCGTCATAGGTGTTGAGTGCCCTCCGGCGTGCGGCGTCGGATGGAGTGCTGGCGCCCGCCGTCATGATCGCGACAAACGCCGCGGCGAAGATCGGACGCAAGAAATTTTTCATTAGTTTGCTCCGGTTTTCTCGATATGACTCGATTCGGGCTTGGGCTCGCCCGGTTGGGGCGGTAATTCGGTGCTGAAGGGAGTGGCGCCGCGACCCTGCTCATAGCCGGTTTGAAACAACGCCGTCATGTAGTCGGGATCGAATGGCCCCTTGCTGGGCGCGTGGAAGCTTGCGGGAATGGTGGCGACGTTGAAATCGACGCCGCTGCGTTTCGCCACGATATAGGTCCGGTCGAGCATCAACCGGGTATCGACCGGCACCGCCATGCCGATCGCCTGCGTCAGGATCGAAGGCGCGAAGCGTTCGACGACGTTGAAATCCCGTTCCAATCCGGTGTTCACGACGATGTAGAGCCGCGTTGCCGGCAGCCGATAATCGCTTGTGCTGTCCATCAAGGCCGCCGGGGCGACAAAGAACTGTCCGCCCAGCCCGCCGTCCACGTGCATTTCCTGGAAGCGTTTGCCGTTCGTCTCGACGTCGATCATCACCGGCGGAAAACCGCCGGGGATGCTCGCCGAGGCGAGCAGCACGCTGCAGAACAGCTTGAGTGCATGGTCGCCGCCGTGAGCCGCGATCGCGCCCATGTTCCAGACCACGCTGCGTTCGGCGTCGAGATCGGTGGTGACCACGAACAGGCGCCGGCCGCGGCGATAGGCGGCGGCGATGTCGGCAAACAGTTCCGGCGTCATCTCCTTGGCGATCACGTCCCTGAGCGGCCACGAATCGACGAAGCTTTCGCCGGTCTTGCCGGCCTCGAAAACATCGGCGGCGGTGATCGTCGTATAGGCTTTGCGCAGCGCATCGTCGTAACGCGGGCCGGCGAAGATAAAGGGTGCCATCAACGCGCCGGTGCTGACGCCGGTGACCACCGCGTAATCGGGGCGCTTGCCGGCGGCGCTCAGCCCATTGAGCAGCCCGGCGCCGAAGGCGCCATCCGCGCCGCCGCTCGATAGAATGAGCCATGGACCCGGCTCCTGCGGCAGCGCCTCCTTGAAGTCCGCCTGCGAATCCGCCCAGAACCGCGCGTCAGGCATCCCGGGAACGACAGATGCCGCGTCCTCGGCGGCCGTGAACGGCACGCGCGGCGGCAATTGCGGCTGCGTGGTTGCGGCCGGAGGTGGATTTGCCGCCTTTCCAGCCTGGCCGCGGGCCGTCCGCTTCACATGGGCTTGCACCGCCCGAGGCTTGGCCCTCGTCGTCGCTCCGAGCGTGCTCTGTGCCAATGTCGGGCCTGTTACGGATGGCGCCAAAATGAGAAATGGCGCCGAAACCAGGGCGGCTGCCGTGCAGATCGTCCATCGCGTCGGCTTGGTCATGGAGGAGAGGGCTTCCGAAGTCGGCGGCGGATCGGGCCGGTTTTGCTCATGGTCAAGGCACGACTCCGCGCGCAGCAGATAAGCGCGCAGCACATAAGACCGACTCGCGCGAACTTCAATCGGACGGAAGGGACCCGCCTTGTCCCGGCAACCTGCAGGATGACGCAATTGTGTACCAAGCCCGCCAATAGGAATGGGCGCCTAGCGGCGCCTTCGCCGCCTCGGCTCTTGCTCCATCTTGTCGATCGCCTTAGGCGTGCCGGTCGGCGACAAACCGGGCGCCCTCGATGAGGACGGCGGCCGCGGTGCCGAATGGCGCGAGCGCCTGCTCGGCCTCGGCGACGAGCTCTTTCAGGCGCTCCTTGGCGCCGGCTCCGCCGAGAACCCCGACCATCGTCGCCTTGCCCGCTCCTGCGTCCTTGCCGGTCTGCTTTCCGACCAACGCCGGATCGCCTTCGAGGTCGAGGAGATCATCGGCGATCTGGAAGGCCTGGCCGACCGCCGATCCATAGTGTTCGAGCGCTTGACGCCGCGGGCCCGACGCCGATCCGAGAATGCCGCCGGCCGCGCAGGCGAAGCGCAACAACGCGCCGGTCTTCATTGCCTGCAACGTCCGCACCTCGCTCTCGCCGAGCTGCTGGGGGCCGTTGCCGGCGAAGCGGCCTTCGGCGGCGAGGTCGAGCATTTGACCGCCCGCCATGCCGCCCAGGCCGGCCGCGCGCGCGAGCGCGCTCACGAGCTCGCTGCGCACGCCCGCATCGGGATGGGTCTCCCGACGCGACAGGATATCGAAGGCGAAGGTGAGCAGGCCGTCGCCGGCGAGGATGGCCGTTGCCTCGTCGAATTTCTTGTGCGCGGTGGGCTGCCCGCGGCGCAGCGCGTCATCGTCCATGGCGGGCAGATCGTCATGCACCAATGAGTAACAATGCACGCATTCCAGCGCCGCGCCCGCCATCAATGCCCGTTGCCGCGGCACATCGAACAAAGCCGCACATTCCACCACCAGGAAGGGCCGGAAGCGCTTGCCGCCGCCGAGGCTCGCGTAGCGCATGGCCTCGACGAGGCGCGCCGGCCTGGCGATCTCGCCGTCCGCCGGCGCCGGAGCGAGCAGTCGATCGAGCAAATCCTCGATCTCCTTGGCTGTGGCGTCGAGGCGCGAGAGGAACCGGCTGTCCTTGGCGTTCATCGTTTCCTCGCCCGCAGTTTCATCCCCAACGGGTCCCATCCGGCCTTATATTGGCGGGATAATAATGGAGCCGCCGCTGGCTCGGGCGATCCCCGCTTCGGCGATGGAGAATGGCAGTTCCCCGGCCCCAGCCCTCCATTCGGCAGCCAAGGACTATTTGTGACCAACGGCCTTATAGCGTCAATGGTGCTTGCGATCTGGCTCTATCTGCTGGCGGGGCGCGGAGCCTTCTGGCTCGCCCGGGAACGCGATGACGGGTTCCCGTTGGGGGAAGGCCCTTGGCCGGTGGTCGCGGCCATTGTTCCGGCGCGCGACGAGGCCGAAAGCGTCGGCTACACCGTCGCTTCGCTGCTGCGGCAGGACTATCCGGGCGAGTTCAAGGTGATCCTGGTCGACGACCAGAGCGGCGACGGCACCGCGCAAATCGCGCGCGAGGCCGCGGCCGCGCTCGGCGCCAGCGGCCGCCTTACCGTTCTTCCCGGGCGCGAGTTGCCGGCGGGATGGACCGGCAAGCTGTGGGCGCAGCACCAAGGCGTCACGCTGGCTCAGAATATGCCGCATCTGCCGACCTACCTTCTCTTTACCGACGCCGATATCGTCTTTGCGTCGGACGCGCTCGCGAGGCTCGTCGCCTGGTCGCAGGCGGGCGGCTACACGCTCACCTCGCTGATGGCGAAGCTGCGCTGCAAGAGCTTGGCCGAGCGGATGTTCGTCCCGGCCTTCATTTTCTTCTTTCAGATGCTCTACCCGTTCTCCTGGGCAAACGATCCGCGCCGCGCCACCGCGGCGGCGGCGGGCGGATGCATGCTGGTGCGCCGCGATGCATTGCGCGAGGCGGGCGGCTTGGCCGCAATCCGCGGCGCCCTGATCGACGATTGCGCGCTGGCGAAAAAGCTTAAAGGCCACGGCCCGATCTGGATCGGACTGACCGAGCGCGTCTGCAGTGTCCGCGCCTATCCCGCCATTGCGGACGTCCGCCGCATGGTCGCGCGCACCGCCTATGCGCAACTCGACTATTCGCCGTTGCTGCTCGCGGCGACCGTTTTTGCTCTGGCGGTCATCTATCTCGCGCCGGTGGCGCTTGCCGTCTTCGCCGCCGGTTTGGCGCGCATCCTCGGCATTGTCGCCTGGCTCGCAATGGCGCTCGCCTTCCAGCCGACCCTGCGTTTCTATCGCCTGTCGATGGCGTGGGGGCTGGCGTTGCCGGCGATTGCCGCGACCTATATGGCGTTCACGGTCGATTCCGCTTATCAGCATGCGCGCGGGCGCGGCGGCATGTGGAAGGGCCGCGCCCAAGGCAACGTCAAGGGCAACGTCTCGGAATTGCGATGAACGACGCGGGCGCATTGCGGTCGGGCAAGGGACACCGGGACGAGAATTTCCCGGTCGCCTCCTTCCTCATTCATCCGCGCCATCGTGAGGCGATCCTGGCGTTCTATAATTTCGTGCGCACCGCCGACGATATCGCCGACCATGCCGCGCTTGCCCCTCAGGAGAAGCTCCGCTTGCTCGATCGGCTTGATGCGGGCCTCGGCGGCGCCAACGACGCGGACGCAGTAGCGGTCCGGCTGCGCGCCGCGCTCGCCGAGCGCGGCCTTTCGGCAAAGCACGCGCACGATCTCCTCGCCGCGTTCAAGCTCGACGTGACCAAGCTGCGCTACCGCGACTGGGACGATCTCCTCGGTTATTGTTCGCTTTCGGCGATGCCGGTCGGCCGCTTCGTCTGCGACGTGCACGGGGAGAGCCGCGCAGTGTGGCCGGCCAATGATGCGCTGTGCGCGGCATTGCAGATCATCAATCATTTGCAGGACTGCAAGAGCGACTATGTCAATCTCGGCCGGGTCTATGTGCCGCTCGACGCACTGGCCGCGTGCGGGACCGCCGTGGACGCGCTGGGCGAGGCGCGCGCCTCGCCGGCGCTGCTCGATTGCCTGCACCGGCTTGCCGCGCGGACCGAGCGATTGCTGGGCGAAAGCGATGTCTTTTCCGTCCGCATCAACGACCGGCGGCTCGCGCTCGAAGTCGCCGTCATCAACACGCTGGCGCATCGCTTGACGCGCATCCTCATGGCGCGCGATCCGCTGAGCGAGCGCGTGCATCTGCGACTGCCCGCCGTCGCCGGCCTGACCGTGCTCGGCATCCTGAATGGCGCGTCGCGGCGGCTCGGCCGGCGTTGGTCGGCCGCCTCGCAGGCGCGGGGTGCGTGAGTGAATAAACCCTCACAGGCGGCGCAGCGCGCCTCCGGCAGCTCGTTCTACAGGGGAATGCGGATTCTGCCGCGCGCGGAACGCGAGGCGATGTTCGAAATCTATTCCTTCTGCCGCGCCGTCGACGACATCGCCGACGATCCGGGGCCGCGCGATTTGCGTCGCCAGCGATTGGCGCAATGGCGTTCCGACATCGCCGCAATCTATGCCGGCACCGCGCCGTCCCGTCTCCCCGGATTGGCGCAGGCGGTGCGCAAATTCAATCTCGCGCGCGAAGATCTCATGGCGATTATCGACGGCATGGAGATGGACGTCGTTGCCGATATCCGCGCTCCGGATCGCGCGACGCTCGACCTTTATTGCGACCGCGTGGCGTGCGCGGTCGGCCGCCTGTCGGTGCGCGTGTTCGGGATGCAGCCCGAAGCGGGCATTGCGCTCGCGCATCATCTCGGGCGCGCACTGCAGCTCACCAACATCTTGCGCGACCTTGACGAGGACGCCTCGCTCGGCCGGCTCTACTTGCCGCGCGAGGCGCTGCAGGCGGCGGGCATCGCGGCAACGGAGCCGGCCGAGGTTTTGGCGCACCCGGCGCTCGGCAAGGCCTGCGCCGTTCTGGTCGCGCTTGCCGAGGAGCATTTTCGCCAAGCCCGGGCGGTCATGGCGCAAAGTCCGCGCCGCCGGGTGCGGGCGCCGCGGATCATGGGCGAGGCCTATCGCGCCATTCTCGAAGCGCTGATCGCGCGCGGCTTTGCGCCACCGCGCCGGCCCGTGCGCCACTCGCGCGCGAAGCTGCTTCTCATCGTGCTGCGCAATCTGGTGTGATGACGGCGACGGTTCACATCGTCGGTGCCGGGCTCGCCGGCCTTTCCGCGGCGGTGCGGCTCGCCGCCGCCGGCAGGCGCGTCGTCGTGCACGAGGCCACGGCGTTCGCCGGCGGCCGCTGCCGCTCCTATCACGACGCCGCAATCGGCATGACGATCGACAACGGCAATCACCTGCTGCTGTCGGGCAATCACGCCGCGCTCGGCTATCTGCGCGGCATCGGCGCCGCGCATCGGCTGGTTGGTCCGCCGACCGCGGAGTTCTCCTTCATCGACCTTGCCAGCCGCGAGCGCTGGACGCTGCGGTTCAACGATGGTCGTTTGCCGTTCTGGATATTCGATCCGGGCCGGCGCGTGCCGGGAACGCGCGCGCGCGACTATCTGCCGTTGGCGCGGCTTCTTTGGGCGCCGCCGGGCAAGGCGGTTGGCGAGGTGATCGCCTGCGAGGGCCTGATCTACCGGCGGCTGGTCGAGCCGCTTATCCTCGCGGCGTTGAATATCGATCCGCCGCAAGGATCGGCGCGGCTTGCCGCGGCGGTCATCCGCGAGACGCTCGCCGCGGGTGGCCGCGCCTGCCGGCCGCTGATCGCGCGCGAGGGATTGGGCGCGACGCTGATCGAGCCCGCGCTTGCCATTCTTCGGCAGCGCGGCGCGACGGTGCATCTTCACCATCAGTTGCGCGCGCTGCGCTTTGCGGCCGAGTGCGTCGAGGCGCTCGATTTTGGCGGCGCCGCCGTCGTCGTTGCGGCCGATGATGCGGTCATCCTCGCGGTTCCGCCCTACGCCGCCGCGACGCTGGTCGGCGGCCTCGATGTGCCGACCGAGTTTCGCGCCATCGTCAACGCGCATTTCCGCATCGACGCGCCCGCGGATGAGCCGCTGATCCTCGGCGTGCTCAACGGCACGGTGCAATGGATCTTCGCCTTTCCCGGTCGGCTCTCGGTTACGATCAGCGCCGGCGACCGGCTCCTCGACACGCCGCGCGAAGAGCTGGCGAGGGCGATCTGGAGCGAGGTCGCGAGCGTGACCGGACTGCCGGCGGCGCTGCCGCCGTGGCAGATCGTGCGCGAGCGGCGCGCAACCTTCGCCGCCACGCCGGCGCAGGACGCTAGGCGCCCGGGCGCCCGAACCACGTGGCGCAATCTCGTCCTCGCCGGCGATTGGACAGATACCGCCTTGCCGGCTACGATCGAAGGCGCGATCCGATCCGGTAACCGCGCCGCCGACCTCATCGCCCATCAGCCATGAGCGAAGACGTTCTCGACCAGCGCATCCAAACGACGAGGGAGGCGTTGCCGCTCCGCGGGTGCGCCGCCGACCATCGGCCGTTCGAGCCCGTCAGCGATGCCGCTCTCGATCAGGGCATCGAAGCGGCGACGCAAGCATTGCTGGCCCGCCAGCGGCCGGACGGCCATTGGGTGTTCGAGCTTGAGGCCGACGCCACCATTCCGGCCGAATATGTGTTGCTCCGACACTACCTCGGCGAGCCCGTCGATGCCGCGCTCGAGGCGAAGATCGCGGCCTATCTGCGCCGCATCCAGGGCGCGCACGGCGGCTGGCCGCTGTTCCGGGATGGTGATCTCGACGTGAGCGCGACCGTCAAAGCCTATTTCGCGCTCAAGATGATCGGCGATTCCATCGACGCCGATCACATGCGCCGCGCCCGCGAGGCGGTCCGCGGCCGTGGCGGGGCCGCGCGCGCCAACGTGTTCACGCGCATCATGCTTGCTTTGTTCGGCTTCATTCCCTGGCGGGCGGTGCCGGTAATGCCGGTCGAGATCATGTTGCTGCCGAGATGGTTTCCGTTCCATCTCGACAAGATCTCGTATTGGAGCCGCACCGTCATCGTTCCCTTGCTGGTGCTGATGGCGAAGAAGCCGCAGGCGCGCAACTTGAAGGGCGTGCGCATCGACGAGCTTTTTATCGAGCCGCCGCAGAGCATCGGCCCGGCGCCCAAGGCGCCGCAGCAGAAAGCCTCCTGGTTCTGGTTCTTCCGCGGCGTCGATAACGTTTTGCGCGCCGCCGAGCCGTACTTTCCCAAGCGCACGCGGCAGCGCGCCGTTGATCGCGCCGTCGCCTGGGTGAGCGAGCGATTGAACGGCGAGGACGGGCTCGGCGCGATCTTTCCCGCTATGGCGAACAGCGTGATGATGTTCGACGTGCTCGGCTATCCTGAAAATCATCCGCAGCGCGCCGTCGCCCGCAAATCGGTCGAGAAGCTGTTGGCGGTGCACGAGCACGACGCCTATTGCCAGCCTTGCGTCTCGCCGATCTGGGACACCGGGCTCGTCTGCCACGCGCTCCTCGAAGTCGGCGGCGAGCGCGCGGCCGCGGCGGTCAAGCGCGGCCTCGGCTGGCTCGTCCCGAAACAAATCCTCGACGTTCGCGGCGACTGGATTGCGCGGCGGCCAGATCTCCGTCCCGGCGGCTGGGCCTTTCAATATGCCAATGCGCATTATCCCGACGTCGACGACACCGCCGTCGTGGCCATGGCCATGGATCGCCTGCAGGGTCTTTCGGGGCAGCAGGATTTCCAGCCCTCTCTCGCGCGCGCAAAAGAGTGGATTCTGGGAATGCAGAGCGAGAACGGCGCCTGGGGCGCCTTCGACGCCGACAATGAGTATTATTATCTCAACAACATTCCGTTCGCCGATCACGGGGCGCTGCTCGATCCGCCGACCGAAGACGTGACCGCGCGCTGCCTGTCGATGCTCGCCCAGTTCGGCCATTTGCTCCGCCGCGAAGCCGGGAAGGACGATGAAGCGGTCAAGCGCGCCGTCGCCTATTTGCGCCGGACCCAACTCGCGGAAGGAAGCTGGTATGGCCGTTGGGGCATGAACTACGTCTACGGCACCTGGTCGGTGTTGTGCGCGCTCAACGCCGTCGGCTTCGATCATGCCGCGCCGGAAATGCGCAAGGCGGCCGATTGGCTCGCCTCCATCCAGAACGAAGACGGCGGCTGGGGCGAGGATGGCTTAAGCTACAAGCTCGATTATCGCGGCTACGAGCGCGCGCCGTCGACCGCGTCACAGACGGCCTGGGCGCTGCTCGGCCTCATGGCCGCCGGCGAGGTCGATCATCCCGCGGTGGCGCGCGGCATCAAATACCTGGCCGACACGCAAGGGCCCGACGGCTTCTGGAACGAGCCGCGCTACACCGCCACGGGCTTCCCGCGCGTGTTCTATCTGCGCTACCACGGCTATGCGAAATTCTTCCCGCTGTGGGCGCTGGCGCGCTACCGCAATCTCAAGAGCGGCAACGCGCGCGCGGTGGCGTATGGGATGTGATTCTCATTCCGGGGCGCAGGCGTCGTCGCTTCCGTGGCGGTCGCTTCATAGCCGCCATGCGCCGTGCTCCGCGTCACCCGACGGTCGGCATCTCAAAACTGAATTGCTTGAGAACCTCCGGATTATTGGTGCGCTTTGATGCATCAAGAATTTCGATGCCAACAATGCGACCTTCGTCATCGTAGTCCACCACGATGCCGTCGACGACCTCCTCGCTATCCTTGATGGGGCGATCGGTCAGATCGAGGTAAATCGCGTCTGCTCCGTGATCCACTCTCATGCGCATGGCTTGGTCCTGTCGAAATAAGCAGTAATAACGTATCCGGCGTCGTGTCGCGCGGTCACAACGCGCAGCATAACATGCCGCCCCGGAATACACCTCAAGAATGATCGCCGGCCGCCCTTCGTTTCCGTTTCATCAGGTTTGAGGATTGTTTCCTCAACCCACACTTCGGCAATACCACGACGTTGGATCTGAAACTCGGCGTGCTCATCGTAGCGGATCATCGAAGCGCCGGTTAAGATGGCGATTTGGCGACGAACTAATCTGATCGCGCGCCGCTTATGCCGCGCTCGCCGCGGTCTTGGCCGCCGCCTTCGCGGCTTCCTTCGCCGCCTTCTCCCGGGCCTCGTTGGCGCGCATCTGCGACAGCGTCAGTTGCACGTTGCTGTCGAAGACGTACTGCGCCGGCCGTTGCTTGCTCATGTCGATTTCCGGCGCCATCGGCCCTTCGGTCTTGACGCCGCGCCAGGCGATCTTAAGCGCTTCCAGCGGATGCTGCATGATCGCTTCCGTAGCGGTCGCCTCATAGCCGCAATGCGCCATGCAGTTCGCGCATTTTTCGTAACGGCCGGTGCCGTAGGCGTCCCAGTCGGTCGTCGCCATCAATTCGGCAAAGGTCTTGGCGTAGCCTTCGCCGAGCAGGTAGCACGGCTTCTGCCAGCCGAAGATGTTGCGCGTCGGCATGCCCCACGGCGTGCAGTGGAATTCCTGGTTGCCGGCAAGGAAGTCGAGGAACATGCCGGACTGGGTGATGTTCCAGTTCTTGCCCTTGCCCAGCGCAAAGATTTCTCGGAACAACTCCTTGGTCTTGCGGCGATTGAGGAAGTGCTGCTGGTCGGGCGCCCGCTCATAGGCGTAGCCGGGCGAGATCGAGACGCCGACGCCAAGCTCTCCGGCGAGGTCGAGGAACTTGGCGATATCTCCCGCCGGGTGGCCGTCATAGATCGTGCAATTGACGTTGACCGTAAAGCCCTTGGCCTTCGCCGCCTTGATCGCGGATACCGCCTTTTCGAAGCCGCCCTCCATGCACACCGATTTGTCGTGATGTTCCTTGAGCCCGTCGAGATGCACGGAGAAGAACAAATAGGGCGAGGGCTCGAACAGGTGCAGCTTCTTCTCCAGGAGCAGCGCGTTGGTGCACAGCGAGACGAATTTCTTGCGCTTAACGATGCCTTTGACGATTTCGCCGATCTCCTTGTGGATCAGCGGTTCGCCGCCCGGGATGGCGACCATCGGCGCGCCGCACTCGTCGACCGCGTCCAGGCATTCCTGTACCGAAAGGCGCTTGTTCAGGATCGCGTCGGGATAATCGATCTTGCCGCAACCGAAGCAGGTGAGATTGCAGCGGAACAGCGGTTCCAGCATGAGCACGAGCGGATAGCGCTTGCGGCCCTTGAGACGCTGCTTCAGCACGTAGCTGCCGACGACGACCTTCTGCCGCAGAGATACACTCACGATCTTGTCCTTCTTTAGGTTGCTCTTGCCGCGGAACCGCGTTGAAAAAACCTTGAAACTAGACCTTTGCCGCCGCCCGGCCGGCCGTTATGCCGTCGGTCAATTCGGGCGGCAAGCGGAACTCGATGGTTTCCTGCCGGCCGGTCAACTCGCTGACCTCGACCGGGCCCAACCGGCGCAGCGCGTCGATGACGTCCTCGACCAGGACTTCGGGGGCCGAGGCGCCCGCGGTGATGCCGACGGTCTGCGCGCCGTTGAACCACTCCGGCTGGAGTTCGCTGCCGTCGGCGATCAGGTAACAGGGCGTGCCCGCCTCATGGCCGATCTCGCGCAGGCGGTTGGAATTGGAACTGTTCTTGGCGCCGACCACGAGGATGACGTCGACGAGCTTGCTGAGTTCGCGAACCGCCGTCTGCCGGTTCTGCGTGGCGTAACAGATGTCGCGCGTCTCCGGCCCCACGATATCGGTAAATCGACGGTGCAGCGCGGCGATGATGTCGCGGGTGTCGTCGACGCTGAGCGTTGTCTGCGTGACGTAGGCGACCGGCGTGTCGGGCGGGATGCCGAGGCACTCGACATCGTTCTCGGTCTGCACCAGCGTCACCGGTTCGGAGATCTGGCCCATCGTGCCCTCGACCTCCGGATGGCCGGCATGGCCGATGAGAATGAGCCTGCGCCCCTGCGCGACGTAGCGCTTGCCCTGATTATGCACCTTGGTGACCAGGGGGCAGGTTGCATTCAGGACCGGAAGTTCGCGCGCCGCCGCCTCCTCCTCGACGCTCTTGGCCACGCCGTGCGCGCTGAAGATGGTGACCGCGTTGGGTGGAACCTCGGAAAGATCCTCGACGAAATGCGCGCCCTTGGCCTTCAAACTCTCCACCACGTGCTTGTTGTGCACGATCTCGTGGCGCACGTAGACCGGCGGGCCGTACTTTTGCAGGGCGTGCTCGACGATCTCGATGGCACGGACGACCCCGGCGCAAAAACCGCGAGGCTGGGCGAGTATCACCTTCATCAATAACCTCCGCGCCGCTCCGGACTGCGGCGTTGCGCCGCAAGAGCCCGGGCGACGGCCCGCATGCTCCACGGTCCAATACTTTGGCGACCACGCCAAGACAATCAAGTCAGCCGCGGCGCCGTGACAATCACGCCCGGTTTTCATGCCACCGGGCAGCCAATCATGGCTATTCCCTGCACCATTGAGCCGAAACGTCCCTTTGTCCAGGGCGCTTTGCCCCGAAGCGCGGGAGCCGGGAAGGCACGATCAGGCCGCCCGCGCTTGGTTCGCGCGGCTCCATTAGGAAAATATCCATGATTTCACTTTTGCGGCATTTCAGGGCATCTAGGACCCCGGCGGTCACCCGGAGGCTCCATGAACGCGTTGCTTTCGGATGCGTTTCATTCCTGTTCCGGAAGAGCAAGCCTCGGCGGACCGTCTCGACGGACCCATGCCGCGTACTGGCTATAGACCACGTGCACCCGCCTCCATTTTGCCGTTCTCTTAACGCCTCAAACGCCGGCTTGTTGCCTGACATCCGATGAAGACAATCACCGCTTTCGTCGTCCGCGCGATTCGCTTTTGCACGCATTACGCCTGGTGGGTCATCGCCGGAGCGATCGTCCTTGCGATCGTTTCGGGGGCATATGCCGCCACGCATTTTACCATGACGACCGACATCAACGAGCTCATCTCCACCGACATGCCGTGGCGAAAGCGGGAACTGACGTTCGAAAAAGCCTTTCCGCAATTCCAAACAATCGTTGCGGTGATCGATGCGCCGACCCCCGAGCTTGTCGACGAAGCCACCGCCGCCCTGGTGGGCCGGCTGTCGCAGCACAAGCAGCTTTTTCGCTCCATCGAGGAACCGCAAGGCGGCGCCTTTTTCGCCCGTAACGGCCTTTTGTTCGAGCCGGCCGAGCAGCTCGCCTCGCAACTGAAGAGGCTCGGCCAAGCGCAGCGGCTGCTGCAGGCCTTGGCGTCCGATCCGAGCCTCGGCGGCGTGATCCGCGCGTTGCAGTACGGGCTCATCGGCGTGCAGGGCGGACAACTCACGCTCGACGACATGAATTGGGCGATGACGCTGGCGGCCAATACGCTCGACCGGGTGAACGCAAATCAGCCCGCGAGCTTTTCCTGGCGCGTGCTGGCCCAGGGCCATGAACCGAAACCGAGCGGCCTGTTGCGGTTCCTGCGCATCCGGGCCGTGCTTGACTTTTCCGAGCTCGAGCCCGGGCTGAAGGCGAGCAACGCCATCCGCGCGGCTGCCGTCGATCTCAACCTCGCATCCCACTATCAGGCGCGCGTGCGGCTGACCGGCCCGGTGCCCATGGCGGACGACGAATTCGCCACGATCAAGGACCATGCGGCAATCAACGCCGTGGTGACCATTGCCGTCGTGCTCTTCATCCTCTGGCTCGCTTTGCGCTGGTTCCGGATCATCTTCGCCGTGTTCGTCAGCCTCATCGTCGGCCTTTCCATTACCGCCGCGCTCGGCATGATGATGGTCGGCGCGCTCAACCTGATATCGATCTATTTCGCCGTGTTGTTTGTCGGCCTCGGGGTCGATTTCGGACTCCAGTTCAGCGTCCGCTACCGGGCCGAGCGGCATGAAGTCGACGGTTTGCACGAAGCACTGCTGCATGCCGGCCTGCGCGCCGGCGCCCCGCTGACGCTCGCCGCGCTCGCCACCGCCGCCGGCTTCCTGTCGTTCCTGCCGACGGCGTATCGGGGATTGTCCGAGCTTGGATTGATCGCCGGCATCGGCATGCTGATCGCGTTTTCCACCAGCATCACCCTGCTGCCGGCGCTGCTGAGCAAGCTCAAACCGCGCAGCGAGCCCCATCCGCTCGGCTATAGGGCGCTGGCGCCGGTCGACCGTTTCCTTGAGCGTCACCGCATGCCGATCCTTATCGGAACCGCGCTGGTCGTCGCCGGTGCATCGCCGCTGCTGCACTGGCTCCGGTTCGATTTCAATCCGATCAACCTGCGCAGTCCGAAGGTCGAATCGGTCGCGACCTATCTCCAGCTCGAAAAAGATCCGGAGAGCGGCGCCAACGATATCCAGGCGCTGGAACCTTCGCTGCAGGCAGCCGACGCGGCTGCCGTCAAGCTCAGGGCGTTGCCGCAAGTGGCGCGCGTGGTGACGCTGTCGACGTTCATTCCCAATGATCAGGATAAAAAACTGCCGCTCATCCAAGCGGCGGCCAAGACGCTTGATGCCGCGCTCTATCCGCGCGCCATCAACCCGCCGGAGACGGATGCGCAAGACGTCGGCATGCTCAATTCCACCATCGAGGCGCTCAACCGGTTGGCCGGCAACGCCGCGAGCCCCGGCGCGGTGACGGCAAGGCGCCTCGCCGCCGCCATGACCACGCTCGCCAAGGCCGATCGGGCCGCGCGCCAACGCGCCGCGACCGCGTTCGTCCAGCCGTTGCGCACCGCCCTCAACGATCTGCGCAATCTGCTCAAGGCGCAGAAAATCACCCGCGACGACCTTCCGCCCGAACTCGTGAACCAATGGCTGACGCCGGACGGGAAGGCGCGCCTGACCATCGCGCCCAGGGGTAATTCGAACGACAATGCCACGGTGCAGGCGTTCGCGCAGGCCGTGCTGGCGGTAAACCCCAATGCGACCGAGGGGCCGATTTCAATCCTGCAAGCGCGCCGGACGGTCGTCATCGCCTTCATCGAGGCGGGCGCCTGCGCGCTGTTTTCGATCTCCGTTATCTTATGGATCACGTTGCGGCGGCTGGGCGATGTGCTGCTGACGCTGATCCCGCTGCTGGTAGCCGGTCTGGTCACGCTGGAGATTTGCGTGCTGATCGACCTGCCGCTCAATTTTGCCAACATCATCGCGCTGCCGCTGCTCCTGGGCGTCGGCGTCGCATTCAAGATTTACTACATCATGGCCTGGCGCGAGGGGCAGACCAACTTGCTGCAATCGGTGCTTACCCGGGCCGTCACCTTCAGCGCCTGTACGACGGCGACCGCCTTTGGCAGCCTGTATTTTTCCAGCCATCCCGGGACCTCGAGCATGGGCAAGCTGCTCGCCATCTCGCTGTTGACGACCATGGCGGCGGCGGCGCTGTTCCAGCCGATCCTGATGGGCAAGCCGCGCGCGGCGGAGGGGCAGTCGTGACGACGGTGAGCACCCTGACTGGCGGCGAGCGACAGGAGCATTGCGATGCTCGTCGGGCGCCGGGCGCGTCATGTTCTGATTTCAGTGCCGCCTTGACCCCGGCGGCACCGCAACGCTAAATCGAAGGCCAAGCGGGCGGTTAGCTCAGCGGGAGAGCACATCCTTGACATGGATGGGGTCGCAGGTTCGATCCCTGCACCGCCCACCACCAGCGCCGTTCAGGCGTTCACATCCCTTCCGCTTTCTTGCGCTTGTTGCACGCGCTCCAATATTGCGGCCACTTCTGTCCGGCGGGGATTTTTCCCGCCGCCTTGTCGGCCTTCCATTCGGCGCCGCAGGCGCGCTCGCGCGCGATCATGGCCTGACGCCCGGCCGACATCGGCTTCGCCGGCGCGTTCGTCGTTGTCGTCGGTGGTGAAGCCGACTTCGTCGTTTTGGTTGTCGGCGGCGCAGCCGGTTTCGTTTCGGCTGCCGGCGGCGTTCCGGCCGGTGCCGCGGTCGCTTCGGCGCCGCATTGCGCCTTGCGGAAGTCGTTCCATTTCATGCCGTTGAGAGTTCCGGCTGCCTTGGCCGCTTTGTATTTGGCGCTGCACTCTTTCATCGACAGGGCCTGCGCCGGGCCCGATGCGGCGGTAGTGGCGAGAGCGGCGAGAAAAATTCCCGACGCGATCAAGACATGAGTTTTCATGACGGCAATTCTCCTGTGCCGAGAGCGTGAATGCCGAGGCGCCCGGCCGGGCGCCGCGATCGAGAATCCTCAGCTGCCGGAAGCGTCCGCGACGCACTTCTTGGTGAAGCTCGTCTCCGCCGCGCCATGCAGCTTTTGCGCGGCGGCCTGATCCTTGCAGCACTTTTTCGCGAAGCTCGTCAAAGCGGCGCCGTGCAGATTTTTGCCGGCCGCTTGGACCTTGCAGCTGTCATCCGCCATCGCCGCGGTCGCGACGAAACAAAATGACGCGAGAACGATGACGATCGTCTTCATGTTTCTCTCCCTTTGCATTGCTTTATCAGCGATAACAGAGGTCGGCGTTATGCGGCCGGTTGCAGCGTCCCGTTCGGCGACGCCTTGTCGACGACATCGGGCAGATACTTCGCGAGGAGCGAAAGCGTCTGGTCGACCGGCACTCCCAGATGGCGGGCGAATTCCTGCACCTGGGCGTTGCCGAGAACCGCCTTCAATTGATCCGCAGTTACCGGAAGATTGCCGCCGGAGCCAAGCCAAGACTGGACTTGGGTATTGAGGCCGCCCTTCTGCAGCGCGGCAACGAGGCCATTGAGATTTTGGTACTGCGTCTTTGCCAATACGGTGTTGATGAGCGTGGGCAACGCCGCCGCTTCAACTTGGCCCAAGGCGCCTTGGAGGGCGCCACTCAGGCCGAACTCGTCCAACAAACCCATGGTTGTCCTCCTGCGCGGAGTTTCTGCGCCATGCAGAAATCAGGTCAAACCCGCACCTGCAGCTTACTAACCGCAATGGAAGCCTACTCGAACATCGTTGGCTGCACCAGTGGCCTCGGGCGCCTCGCTGCCGCGATCACGGGCTCCCCCAGGTTGCAACGTAAATCATGCCTCGGGCGCAATCGCCTCGGGTTAAACCTATGAACGCTTCAGCACCCTTCATGGCGCATAATGCTTGTCCGAGAACCGGGTTCCATCGGATCAAGTCCGGGCGGCGTGCTTGCGCGCGAACAAACCGAATGCCGCGATCACCGCCAGCGCGATCGAGATGAGGACGTTGTAGCCGGCGAGCGAGAGGCCGAGAAAGCGCCACGCCGCCTCATCGCAGCGCACCACGTGGATCGACTGCAACTGATCGAGCAGCGGCCCGTGCGACTTGAAATCGGTCACCGGGCCGGAACAATCGGCCGGGCCGGCCCAGAGGTGCCACTCGACTCCGGCATGATAGGCGCCGAGCGCGGCGCCGCAGAGGGCGGCGGCGGTGATGGCGAGGAAGCCGATGGCAACGAGCTTCGGCGGCGCACGCACCAGCGCCGCGATCGCCAGCAACAGCGAAAGCGGAATGACGACGTGGTAGGGCAGGCGCTGCTCGAGACAGAGCGGGCAGGGCGGAAATTTGAGCACAAATTCGAAATACCAGACGGCGGCGAGCGTCGCGGAGCTGAGCACAAAGATCGCCAGCGCCGCGGCGGCGGCCGGTTCCCGGCGCAATTGCTCGGCAAAAGTCGGCTTCATCGCCCTCTCTCTGCTTCAGCGTATCCCGCCGCGGCGCGTGCCTATCCACAATTCGCTGATCCTGACGGTGGATGCAAGTTCGCCGCCGCGTTTGTCGCAACAGCTGCGGGGTTCTGATTTTCTTTTGCCGAGAACGGGGGTTGAAGATATAGATGGCGGTCTATGCTTGTGTGGCGGAACTGGTAGACGCGCACGACTCAAAAGCCCGTAATAATCAAAATTATTATTGTATCATCAGTAAGTTAGTGCTATATTGCTTCTTACACAAGTGTTACACAAAACGCACTTTTTTCACGCTTTTTGAGTAGGGGGCATTCTCATGGCTGAACATCACGAAATGATGGGTGGCAAGCTTCACGTCTACAAACGTGATAACTCAAGCAACTGGCAAGCCGCCGCCTATCTGCATGGCAGAAATTGGAGAGTCAGCACCAAAGAGGACAGCCTTGCGCACGCAATGGACTTTGCCGAGGACTGGTATCTTGGCCTCAGAGGCAAAGCGCGCAACGGTGAACTGAAATCCGGGAAAAAGTTTCGCGACGCCGCGAAACATTTCCTCCATGAATACGTGACGCTCATCCAAAACGAACGCAATCCCGTGTACGTCAAGGGCTACGAAATAAACCTACGCGCCCATCTTCTTCCCTTTTTTGGCGATAAGGTTCTTTCGGAAATCACGCCGGGACTCGTTCAGGAGTATCGAGTCAAGCGCGCACAAACGAAAACGCACCTAGGAGCGGCTCCCTCACGGAGTACGCTGCACAAGGAAATCGTGGTGCTGCGCCAAGTGTTGAAGTTCTCCAACCGCCAGGGTTGGATTCCGTATGTTCCCGATCTCTCTCCACCCTACAAAGCTTCGGGCAAGATCACGCATTGGGCGTGGTTTTCCCCCGCCGAATACAAGCAGCTTTACGAGGCGACGGGAAAGAGGGCGAAGGAGCCCCTCCATAATCGGCATCGGTGGGCCTGCGAGCAGTTCCACGACTTCGTTCTGTTCATGACGAACACGGGTTTGCGGCCCGACGAGGCAGGCCGATTGGAATACCGTGACGTGTCCGTTGTGAAAGACGCCGACACGAAAGAGACTATCCTAGAAATCGAAGTCCGGGCAGGTAAGCGCGGCGAGGGGTGGTGCAAGAGTACGACGCAGGCGGTGTTTCCTTTCAAGCGAATGGTTGAGCGCAACAAGCCGAAGCCGAGCGACCGGCTGTTTCCATCAAAGCACCATCATCGCGAATTGCTAAACACCATTCTCGACGAGCTGAAACTCAAATTTGACCGGAACGGCAATCGCCGCACGGCATATAGCTTGCGGCATACCTATATCTGCATGCGTTTGATGGAGGGTGCCAATGTCTGGCAGATCGCCAAGAACTGCCGCACCAGCGTCGAGATGATCGAAAAATATTACGCGGCGCACATCAAGAACACGCTTGACGCTTCGGCCATCAACGTTCGCAAGCGCAGGCGCGCCAAGCCAAGCGAGTCGCCAGGAGAGGTAGGACTCGCAGATACATTATAACGATAGTGCAAGAAACGGGGCCTTTGCCGCCGAAGGGCGCCCGGCCCCACCGTGCCCGCCATCGCGCCCGCAAGAAGTTACCCGGCGCGGCCTGATGGCGGAAGACCGGATTAGCGGGCCTGAAGAGGCCGCCCGGTCGCGGGTCGTCCAGGATGAAGAGTACGGCGACCTCTTGTCATTAAAGGGATTGCGTTTTTCTGTTGGCTGAATTCGAAGTCTGACGTAATAAAAGTCTCATTGCCCGTGTGGCGGAACTGGTAGACGCACGCGATTCAAAATCGCGCTCCGAAAGGAATGGGGGTTCGACTCCCTCCACGGGCACCATGTCGCAGGAGCGCAACGATTGCTCTCCGCGCCCCCCGCAATCGCTAAAGACCTTTCTACTAATCCCCGGTAGTATCCAGGTCGGGGGGATTCGGCTTGCCCGGCCACTGGTCACCACGCAGCTATTCGACTTCATGAGCCAACTGCTAATCCAGCAATATCTCAACGAACTTTCCGATCTGCGCCGCGTCTCGGGAACCAACCGCGAGCAGGTCGTGCGCGAGGCCTTCAAGTCGCTGCTAAAGGACTCGGGCCGTAGCCATCAACTCATCTTTGTTCCCGAAGCGGGATACCGGGTCTCGGCCTTCGGTCACGATCCCTCGCGCATATAATAATGTGCGCCTCGCCGGGGGCACTCGGTCCCGCGTCCCTGTCACTCATGAATGAGTGACAGGCGCTATGCTGACGCTCCTACGGGTGCCCATTTAGTCCGGTCTCGGCGCTGGCGAATGGGCCTTCGCATCGCTCCGGCTGATGCGCCCATTTGTTTTGTTGGTTGAAGAGGGGGCCTGCGGCCCCCAAGCCGTCAAGGCCAAGCCCTTCGGGCAAAAAACGCGGACCGTGTAGTCGCTGCGCTCCGGCCCGCACCCAATCCCACGTTTTTTGGCCTTGACGGCCAGCCCCCCGCTCATCGGCGCGGGCCTAGACGGTTGACCGTGCCGCCGAGACTCGGCGACCTCGACTTGCGCGGCATCCTTTATGTCAGCCGCGAACATGCGCCGCTCATCACGCCGGAGGATCGTCTCTCGTCCGAAGCCGCTGAGATCCTCGTCGCCATCCTGCAAAACCCGGATATGGCCGCTTCCATGCGCGAGCGGCTTAGCCGCATCCCGCGTCCTGAAATCACCATCATCATGGATCGGGTCCTGGAGCGGGCGGGTCGCGAACAGTCATGGGGCACGCCGCCGATCCTCGACGCCTGCATAGCGGTCGCTGCAGCTGATCCGACGCAGGGCAAGCGCCTCGCGGCGTTTTTGCGCGAAAGACCGTCGGCGCAGATCACGCCGAGCCTTATTCCCAAAATGGCAGACGAGCCGTGGGCAAGCGATCTTATCGAGGCGTGGCGGAACGCTGATGTCAGCCCGCAGGTCAAACGCGCCATCACCGTGAGAAAGAAAGATGGGCACCTCCAGGTCTAGCCCCGGCGCGCCGCCCAATGTCCCCATGGTGCCGCCATGGGTGCCGGCGCCCATTCCGCCAGCCGATCAAGACGCCGATCCGGCCGATCCAACGCCGGCGTACCCTCCCGCTCAACAATCACCGGCTCAACAACCGCCTCCTTCTCCGCCCGCGACGATGCCGCTCGCGCCTGCCGGCCGATTTGGACCGGCACGCGCCAGTCTTGGCCGTTTCGCCGGATCGGGCACGCGCGGGCAGATGCAGCGCGGGCTCGGTCACTATGTGCACAAAGGTTACGGCGGCAGCCAGAGGGCCGCGCAGCGGCTAGGCTCGGTCGCGCGCACGGCCGGTGCACTGTACGGGGTTCTATCGTCAAACGCTGGCGGTGCAACGGCTGCGGCCGCGCCACCGCTTGACCCAGCCGTTCTTCGCGGAAGCAGCGCCGACGACATCATGAACGCCGCGGTCGAAGCGGTTCGTCCTGTTGACGGTACGCAGGACGCCGAGGCCGATCGTAGCGCCATCAAGGATGCGCTGTCGCAACTTCTCGATCAGTTTCCCGACGCCGATTTGCTCAACCTTGATGAGGCGCAACGCGCATTTGCGGTCGAGCGCTTTGTCGCCGTCGATATCTTTAACCGCGTCTGTCTCGATATTGCTAAAGCGGTGCAAGACAAGGCTCCCACTGCCGCGGTTGCGCTCACGCGCCTTCGCGAAATCAAAAACTACATACGCGAAACCGTGTCCGCCATTTTCCGGCGCATTCAGACGAGCAACACCGCGTTGACCGCTCGCCGCGTCGCCGCGATCGTCAATCAGACCATTCAGGAGACCTTCCAAGTCTTCGAAGGCTTCCTGTGATGAAGATACTGTGCGCACCGCTCGACCTCGGATTTAAGATCGGCACGCGCGCCGACCTCGAAGTCGTCCTTTACGGCCATCCCGATACCCAGGCGCGCGGCGGCGCCGGCGCCAATATCCGCGAAGCGTTACGCCGTCTTGAGCTGAAACCCGCTGCGCGGGCGTGGGACATTCTCTCCATCGCTCTCGCCGTTACGGCAGCCGACACGGCCGCCCGGCGCAACGAAAGCCCTGACGGCTGGACGCGAGACATCGAGCTGCAACTCACGGTAGGCGATCCCGCTTTTTGGTCGTCCCAAATCCCGCTTGTGACCGCGATCTTGCGTTTCCTAACAACCGACATCTGGAAGCTCAGTTTTCTGGACAAAGGCGTCGTACCCGTGCCGCCCAAACGCGCCAAGATGCCGGAGGAAGATTGCGTATCGCTGTTGTCGGGCGGACTCGATAGCCTCATAGGCGCGTTGGATTTGACGGCGCGCCATAGCAAGAGACCTTATCTGGTCAGTCAGGTCGCCGTCGGCGACAAGGAGAAGCAGATTTATTTTGCCTCAAAGATTGCGGGCGGGCTTAGCCATCTGCAACTCAATCACGTTGTCACTTGCCCTGGCGAAAACGAGCGTTCCCAGCGCGCCCGATCGCTGATCTTTCTCGCCTACGGCGTGCTGCTGGCCACCACACTACGCCGCTACCATGAGGGAAAGCCGGTCACGCTTTATGTTTGCGAGAACGGCTTCATCTCCGTCAATCCGCCTTTGACGCCGGGCCGGCTTGGAAGCCTACGGATCGCGCTCGGCCTGCATCCGCAACTGGCGCACGAACGGCATACCGAGCTTTCCCTGTTCGAAGAATTGCTTGGCGAAACCCGCTATGTCGGCGAGATCGGCCTCGACGGCGCACCGGAGTTCCGCGGTCAGTGGGACGTTCAGGTAAAGGTCTTCACGCACATTCTCGAAGCGTGCCGGCGCGCCGGCGGCCGGATCATGTCGATCCATAGCCGGCGCGCGAGCAAGGCGGTACTCGGTCATCTTGCTGCCCACAAAGGGGCCGGCACGCCAATCCTGCACTGGTTTTCCGGAACGCTGCGCGAAGTCGGGCAGGCGGCTGATTTGGGCTGCTGGTTTAGCGTTGGCCCCGCCATGCTGCGCACCGACAAAGGACGGGAAATCGCCGCGCTGATTCCGCGCGACCGGATTCTCACCGAGACGGATGGGCCGTTCGCGCAAATCGACGGCAAATCGCTCGCGCCCTGGCAGGCCCGACATGCGGTGGAATTACTCGGCACGCTCTGGAACGTGCAAGCCGACGCCGTAGAGACGACGCTTAGGGACAACCTTCGCAGGCTGGTCACGCAGACCTAGCGCCAATTCCGATAGGCGTATCCGATCAAATCACCGTTTAACTTGTGCCGGACAATGAGGTCCTGACTTACTCAAGGACCCCTAGCTTTTTGATAAATGCTTTTGCAGTTTGCGCGATAGCCAAGTCTTCATACCGTCCCAGAGTCCCGGGGCTTTCACGTGTTCTTGAGCGGCTGATACAGGCGCTGCCTCAGCTTGATCTCTGCGGGCGGCAAAAAACCCAAGCTTGGCACGCCGGTCTTGTGCTCGCCCCGTTTCGACCTGCTTCTGGGACCACTGCGGTGCCCATTCGATCCGGTTTTCATGAATCCAGTAATGCGAGCGGCATTTGAAGCTCCAATTGCCGATCGAGGGATAAAGCGAAACGGTCTCGCCGTCGAAAGTCAGCTTCCAGTCCGTCGGACTGAATGGCGTGACCACTTTATCACCGCAGCCGCAACAGCACTTGTGGACCGCTGATCCGTAAATCATCGACACGTAAAGCACGCCCTCTTCGAGCTCGGGCGGAGCCAGTTTCACAAATTCGGGAACAAGCTTGGAGACCCTGGTCATAGCGTGTCTTCACTGGTCAGCATATTGCAGTCGATGGTGTAGGTGCTGAAAAACTCGTTTTCCTGATCGGCATAGAAACCGCAGAGCTTCTTCCACTTGATGACCGCCAGCGCGGCGTTGAGCGAGTTGAGATCGGCAATCTGGATGTTTTTGTCATATTCGTTGTCGGCATCGTTGCCTCCAAGCGGTATGCGTCCCTTGTCGTGCACATGGGCGCGCTGCCGCGCGGTGCTGGTCGTTACGCGCAGGATGCCGCCGAGCGTGTCATTCTTGAGATAGAGGCCCATCCCTACATCGACAAACGGTAAGCCCCACTCTTCCAGCTTCTGAATGATGAGTCGCTTGTCCTCGCCCTGGTCCATACATAGGAAGACAAAGTTCATGCTGCGCAATTCATTCACATTGGAGGCTTTGATGTAGTTTTCGTGCTCGACGATGCCGCGATGCATCTTTGCGTGCATTTGCTTGAAGTAAGCAATCTTCTTCGGCTGCTCGCGCAACTCCTCGATCGAGGGCGCGGCGGGCGAGCGAAAGGCGTTATGCGTCGAAAAGACATCGCCGTCATAGAGATGGATCTCCTTCACCGGCGTCTTGGCCACAAGATCGAGCACATAGGACCCAGTCCCGCCTAAACCGACGATGGCGACCCGGTCGAGTTTCAGCTTCCGCGTCACGGCGTTGATCTCTGCGCGGCTCGACGCGGTGTCCAGATATTTGAATGGCGAGTCGTCATCTTCATCGGGCTGATCGACCCGGTAGACCCGCGCTGTTACGCCGGGTTGCAAGGCGTCGGCGTGGCCGGTGAGAATGGCGGCGTATGCCCGAACATGCAGTAGGCCTGTGGACTTTCATCCGTGGGCTGTCCGATGCCGAGCGGTCAGCCTTGCTGGCGCATTGCGTGTCCCTGACGGCGAACGCGCTTTACGTTCGCGGCGGCAGCGCGGAACGCGAAGCCAATGCTGCCCTGCTGGCCCGTCAGGTCGGACTCGACATGGCCGCTTACTGGCAGCCTACCGCCGCGAGTTATTTCGGGCGCGTCAGCAAGGAGCGCATCGTCGGGGCCGTCCGGGAGGGCGCTTCCGATCAAGCGGCGCAGAAGATCGCCGGAATGAGGAAGCAGGCCATGGCCGAAGCCGCCGAGGTGGCGCTGGCCGGGAAGGGCTGGCTTCCTTCAGTGCTAAGGCAAGCGCCGGGCGAAGCTGCGGCCTAAGCGCCGAGCGATCTAATACCAACGGCATTTAATTCTGACTCATGGGGGATTCCGTGGGCTGCTCGGATGTGATTCCTTGGCATTCTTGATTCGCGAGGAGGCTGGGATGGCGGCGGTTGCGATCGCACGGAGGGATTACACGGCACAGGACCTGCGCGCGTGTGCGAAGCGGAGCGAGGATGTGGCGGCGGCGCGGCGAATGCTGGCCTTGG
>JASHPW010000101.1 GCA_030037895.1 Xanthobacteraceae bacterium
ACCGGCCATCCTGATGTGTTGACAATCCGGCACACGCATCCTTATGCTGCCGCTCGTCTTCGCGAAATGAGGAAGCCGGTGAGAACCCGGCGCGGTCGCGCCACTGTATTCGGCCCGTAAGTGTCTCTAAGGCCGAGAGCCAGACCCCTTTCGCGATCGGTTTAACTCTGACGGGACGCGCAATCCCAGGAGGATGAAATGACTCCCACGACATTTGCCCCAGCACTCCCGGTTGGCACCATACCGCTGCGCGAATGGCTCCCCTGGGCCATATTCGCCGGGCTTATTCTCCTGCTGGCGATCTATTTTGTCGGCGCGGAAGAAGGCGCCACGTCGCTCATCAGCGGCATGTATGTGCATGAATTCGTGCACGACGGCCGGCATCTGCTCGGCTTCCCCTGTCACTAGCCGACAGGAGCCATTCCCATGGTCAGGACGCTTCTCGTCCGCGGCATGCTTGTGGGCATCGTCGCGGGACTGCTCTCCTTCGGCTTTCTGAAAGTCTACGGCGAGCCGCAAGTCGATCGCGCCATCACTTTTGAGACGCAAATGGATGAGGCCAAAGCCGCGGCCGAGAAGGCCAAGGGCATGGCCATGCCCATGGAGCAACCCGAACTGGTCAGCCGCCGGGTCCAGGCCAGCATCGGCCTGTTCACCGCGGTCATCGTCTATTGCACGGCGTTTGGCGGCCTGTTCGGCTTGGCGTTCGCCTTCGCCTATGGGCGGCTTCCCGGCGCACTTAGCCCGCAAGGCGTCTCGGCGCTGTTGGCCGCGATCGGCTTTATCGCGCTCTATCTCGTGCCGAATCTGAAATATCCGGCCAACCCGCCGTCGGTCGGCAACCCCGAGACAATCGGCATGCGCACCGCCCTTTATTTCATCATGATCGCGATTTCGCTTGCGGCCATGGTCGCGTCGGTCACGCTCAAGCGTTCGTTTGTTCCGCGATTTGGCGAGTGGAACGCGAACCTCGCGATGGCGGCCTGCTATATCGTCATCGTCGTTATCGCCGGGCTTCTGCTTCCGGTGATCAACGAAGTGCCGCAGCAGTTTCCGGCCGTGGTGTTGTGGAAATTCCGCATCGCCTCCGTGGGGGCGCAATTCATCATGTGGGCGACGCTCGGCCTCTTGTTCGGCGCCTTGACCCAGCGTGCTTCGGCAAGCGGCTGGCGGCGGACATAGTTCAAGCTTGGCGAATCGCGATGGACCCTGCAAACGGCGCCGCACGATGACCGCGCGTCTCGTTCTCATCTGTCATGCGTCAACCGACGCCGTGCGCCGATTTGCCTTTCCCGCTGACGAGCCGCTTGAACGCCACGGTCGGACGCGTGCCGCAGCGCTTGCCGGCCATCTCCCGCGCGCCGCCCGATATTGGACGAGTCCGGAGCTGCGGACCCGGCAGACCGCCGAAGCGCTTCGTCTCGATGCGACCGCACTGCCGACGCTGCACGATTGCGACTACGGCGTTTGGACCGGATGCAGCTTTGCGGAGGTCTCGGCGCGAAACCCCGAGGCCGTTTCCAGGTGGTTGGGCGATCCGGCGGCGACGCCGCATGGCGGCGAATCGATATTGAGCCTCATGCGCAGGGTCGCCGACTGGCTCGATGCGGAGAACGCCGCAAATTATCAGTCGATCGTCGTCACTCACGCGGCGATTATCCGCGCGGCGATCATTCACGCGATCGCGGCCGCGCCGGATTCGTTCTGGCGCATCGATGTCGCGCCGCTTTCGGTGACGCGTTTGAGCGGCAAGGACGGCCGTTGGAACCTTACCTCCGCCGGCTGCGTACTGTCGGATGCCATGTAGAACCGGTACAAACTATTATCCAGCTTACAGATGACCAGTTTCGATCTACTTTAATTCTAAATTATATCGATTGACGCCGTCGTTGATCGAATGTTTTTATCTTCAACCGCAAGGGGGGCACAAAGATGTTTCGGAATATTTTTGTAGCGCCGATGGTCAAGTCAAGCTCGGCGGTCAAGCTTGGGTTGGCGGTTTCAACGGCCGCCATTGCCATTGTCTGTGCCGAGAGCGCCGTAGCCGACGACATCATGGCGACGAAGGCTGCGCCGACGTCGTCAAGCGCTTCGTCCGCCTATGACTGGACCGGGTTCTATGCGGGCGGCCATCTCGGCGTTGCCTGGGGGAGCTCGAATTGGACGACGCCCAATGGTCCTTCCGGCTCGATCGACCTGTTTCAAACGATCGACACGTTCGACGAGGCGGGAAGCTTCTTTGCCGGATTTCAGGGCGGTTACAACTATATGCTGCCGAATCGCATGGTCGTTGGCGCCGAGGCCGACGCATCGTTTCCGGCCTGGCCGAATCTCGCCGGAATTTCTATCGGCGGCACCTCGACATTTACGGCGCCGACGCTCGGCGCGGAGAGCTACAGCGAGACGGTCCTCTCTTCCGGCACCGTGCGCGGCCGCATCGGCTATGCTCCCGGCAACTGGCTCTTTTATGCGACCGGCGGCTTCGCCTGGACCTACGATCAATTGACGCTGACGCAACTGGCCAGCGGCGCGACCGCATCGCCCTTTTTGTGGCGCCTCGGCTGGGCGGCCGGGGCCGGCGTCGAAGCCCCGGTGGCGCCGCACTGGACCGCGCGGCTCGAATATCTGTTCACCGACTACGGCCTCAGCAGCGCGACATTTCCCATCACGGCGCAACGGTTCGATTCCGATTTTTTGCTGCAAGAGTTGCGCGCCGGCTTGGACTATCAGTTCGACAACGATACGGCGCCGGCACCCCTGGTCACCAAGGCACCGGCCTCGCCGAACTCCGACAACATCAACTTTCACGGCCAGACCACGTTCACCTGGCAAGGCTATCCGGCATTCCGGTCGCCCTATGAGGGGGCGCAAAGCTTGCCCGGCGGCGGCGAGGGCCGCGAGACCTTCGACGCGACGCTCTACGCCGGCATACGGCCGTGGCAGGGCGCGGAAATATGGGTCAATCCGGAGATCGATCAGGGTTTCGGTTTCGCCGACACGCACGGCGTCGCCGGGTTTCCGAGCGCCGAATCCTACAAGCTCGGCGCGGATTACCCTTACGCGCGCGTGCAGCGCTATTTCATCCGCCAGACCATCGATCTCGGCGGCGACACCCAGAAGGTGGACGCCGACATCAACCAGTTCGCCGGCTCGCAGACCGCCAACCGTCTGGTGCTGACGGTCGGCAAATTCGCCATCGTCGACATATTCGACACCAACAAATATGCCAACAATCCGAAGAGCGATTTCCTCAATTGGTCGGTGATCAATGCCGGCACCTTCGACTATGCCGGCGACGCCTGGGGTTACACCTATGGCGCCGCCGCCGAATGGTACGTGGACCGCTGGACGCTGCGCGGCGGCGTTTTCGACATGTCGGCAACCCCGGCCGGCGGGGCCGACAACGCCCCCGCCTACGGTCTCGACCCGACCTTCGACCAGTTCCAGTTGGTTGGCGAAATCGAGGAACGACACCAACTGTGGGGCCAACCGGGCAAGCTCAAGATCACCGGTTTTCTCATCCGCGGGCGGATGGGGAGTTTCCAGGATGCGCTCGACCTCTCCACGGCGACGGGCCTGGACGCGAGCGATGCCCTCGCGGCGGTGCGCACCTACCAGAGCCGACCCGGCGTAAGCCTCAATTTGGAGCAGCAAGTATCGGAAACCGTCGGCGTGTTCGCTCGCGCCGGCTGGGCCGATGGCGACGTCGAGCCCTGGGATTTCACCGACATCGACCGCTCGGCAGAGGCGGGCGTTTCGATCACCGGCAAGCAATGGGGCAGGCCGGATGATACAATTGGCGTCGCCGGCGTGGTCAACGGTCTCTCCCCCGTCCACATCGCCTATTTCAACGCCGGAGGGATGGGAATCCTCATCGGCGACGGCGAGTTGCCGCATTACGGTCTCGAAGACATCCTCGAGACCTATTACAGCTACGCTCTAACGTCCTCGACGAAAGTCAGCTTCGACTATCAGTTCATCGCCAACCCCGCCTACAACGCCGACCGCGGGCCGGTGAACATTTTTGCCGGCCGCGTCCACTGGCAGTTCTGACATAGACAGACGATCCCCGCCGCGGCTAAAGCAAGACGGCGCAAGCTGCGAGCAGCGTCAGATTGCGCCCGTATTCGCGTCCGGCGATACGGACCAAGGGAAAAAGGTGTGCCGATGGCCGTTGAGCTCGACGGTCCACGGGTCGCGCCGCGGTCCGGGAGCGCGCGCCAACTCGTGGTATTTCTCCACGGCTTCGGCGCCGACGGCAACGATCTCATCGAGATCGGCCGCGCCTGGCAGCGATACTTACCGCAGGCGGCGTTCGTCTCCCCGCATGCGCCCGAGCCGTGCGGGCAGGCGCCGGGCGGGCGGCAATGGTTCGCGCTCACTTTCCGCGACCCGAACGAACGCTGGCTCGGCGTCAACAAGGCAACACCGCTTTTGCAGCGATTCTTCGATGCCGAGCTCGCACGCCACAAGTTGCCGCCCGCGGCGCTTGCCCTCGTCGGCTTCAGCCAAGGAACGATGATGGCTCTGCATGTCGGGCTGCGCCGTGCGGTGCCGCCGGCGGCGATCGTCGGTTATTCCGGCATCCTCGTTCTGCCGCCGGCTGGCAACGTCGAAACGATCGTCGGCGAAGTCACGTCGCGCCCGCCGGTGCTGCTCTCGCATGGCGATCAGGACGACCTCATTCCGCCGCAGGCACTTTTCCAGGCGGCGCAGGGCCTCGCCGCCCTCGGCGTGCCGGTGGAATGGCATCTGTCCGCCGGTATCGGCCACGGCATCGACCCCGAAGGCCTTCGCCATGGCGGCGAATTCCTCGCGCGCCGCTTCGGCGCCCAACGCTGATCCCTTAAGCACCCGAACGGGCTTCACAATCCCGTCATGCCTGCCTATAAACTAGCGTCCAACGCCGCGTTGCGGCATGTCGAGTCAAGGTGGGAGCGTCGGACTTGAACGCTCACGTATCGCCATCGGGTTGGCCGGCGCTGGTCCTCAACGCCGATTTCCGGCCGCTGAGCTATTACCCGCTGTCGCTGTGGTCGTGGCAGGACGCGATCAAAGCGGTGTTCCTCGAGCGCGTGAACATCGTCGCCAATTACGACCGCGCCGTGCGCAGCCCGAGCCTGGAAATGAAGCTGCCGAGCGTGGTGTCGCTGAAGACCTTTGTGAAGCCCTCGACGCATCCGGCCTTCACGCGCTTCAACGTATTCCTGCGCGACCGCTTCGCCTGCCAGTATTGCGGCGCCCGCGATGATTTGACCTTCGATCACCTCGTGCCGCGCTCGCGCGGCGGCCACACGACGTGGAATAACGTCGTCGCCGCCTGCTCGCCCTGCAATCTCAGGAAGGGCAATTTGACGCCGGACGAATCGAAGATGTGGCCCTCGCAGCGGCCGTTCCAGCCCACGGTACAACATCTGCACCGCAATGGCCGGCTGTTTCCGCCCAATTACCTGCACGAGAGCTGGCTCGATTATCTCTATTGGGATACCGAGCTCGATCCGTGAGGGTTGGCGGTAGCCGGCTGTGACAGCCGGGGCCGCGATAAGGCGTCTTTGCTGACAAACAGCAGACGACGGCGAAAGGCGGTCGGACTCTCCGCAACCAACACGCCCTTCAACGATTCGAGTCCGCCCGCGAAGAAAGGTTCGTGGAGATCGTTGCCCTGCGTCTCGGTCCAGTCGGGCACGGGCAATCCATACGAGCGCGCCAAGTGCTCGGCCACTGCCGACAAGTACGCATCGCGCAATGCGTCGATCAATTCCGGCCGTTCATTGATGGCGGAGGCCCGCAGCGCCGGATCGAGGTAAAACGAGTCGAGAAATTCGAGCAACGCGGTATCGAATTTCTGTTCGCCGTTGTTGACCCGGCGGACCACTTCGCAGAGGGTTCTCGGCCGCGTTGCAAACATGGTCGTGGTCCTTGTCTTTTTCGAATACGGCGTCGACGTCGCTGGTAGCCACTTGCCTGTTCAAGGTTAGCACCAGCGCAGATCCGCCGTAGACCGCAATCTCAACCGTCCGGCCGGCTTCATAGGATCGACGACCAAGCTCTGTCAGCGCCGACTCCAGCACCGCGAGATCAAAGCTCTGTGTTTCACCCATCGTTTACTCTTCAGGCGCCCTCGCAATGATCTTGCGCCTGTCCGAAGGCAATTTACGCGTTGGGACCGCAATTCGAAAGGCACCGGATCGATTGGCGGCAGGACGTTTGCCATCGCCGCTGCCGGCAAGGTCGTTTCGTCGCCGGCATTCGCGAATCCGAGCCATGTAGGGTTGCCCCCGGCCCCCTGCGGGCCTAAATGCGCCATGGATTTCCGGCGCAAGACGCCGTCACTCGAACCGACAGTACGGAGCCGCGTGCCGCGATGGGATCGATCGTCCTGCTTGATTTGATGGGCGGCGTGGCGCTGCTGCTGTGGGGCCTGCATATGGTCCTGACCGGCGTATTGCGCGCGTTCGGACCCGATCTGCGTCGCTTCCTGGGCACGGCACTGGGCAACCGCTTCACCGCGTTCGGTGCCGGGCTCGCCTTGACCGCCCTCTTGCAGAGCAGCACCGCGACCGGGTTGATGACCACGTCGCTTACGGCGGACGGCGTGGTCAGTCTGGTCCCGGCCCTTGCCATCATGCTCGGGGCCAACGTCGGCACCACCCTGATCGTGCAGGTTCTTTCCTTCAATATCTCGGCGTTCGCGCCGGTCTTGTTCCTTATCGGCTTCATCACCTTTCGCGCCGGCGGCGGCAGCCTCGCCCGCGCGCTCGGGCGCATCGCCATCGGACTGGGGTTGACGCTGCTCTCGTTGCACATTCTCCTCACCACGCTGGCGCCGGCCGAACAGGCGCCGACGGTGCGCGCGCTGCTCCACGCGGCGACCAACGATCCCGTTCTGTGCATCGTGATCGCGGCGGCGCTGACCTGGGCGGCGCATTCGAGCGTCGCCGTCGTGCTGTTGGTGATGTCGCTCGCCTATTCGCATTTCGTCGCTCCCGCGGCCGCGCTCGCCCTCGTGCTCGGCGCCAACCTCGGCAGCGCCATCAATCCGCTGCTTGAAGGCGGAATCCACGGCGACCCGGCGACCCGGCGGCTGCCGGCGGGCAACATGCTCAATCGTGTCGTCGGCATCCTGCTCGCGCTGCCGTTCCTGCAGCCGCTGGCGCACGAATTGACGGCGCTGCAGCCGGATGCGGCGAAGATGACGGCCGAATTCCATATGTTGTTCAACGTCGCGCTCGCCGTGCTGTTCATCGCCCCGCTCGACGGCGTCGCCTGGCTGCTGACGCGGATGCTGCCGGAGCGCAAAGGGCCGACCGACCCCTCGGTGCCGCGCTATCTCGATGAATCGGCCCTCGATACGCCCCCGCTGGCGCTCGCCAACGCCGCGCGCGAGACATTGCGCATGGGCGATACGCTCGAAGCCATGCTGCGCGATGTCATGACCGCGCTGATGACCAACGAGCGCAAGCTCGTCAGCGAGGTCTCGCGGATGGATAATATCGTCGATCGGCTGACCGAGGCGATCAAGCTCTACATTGCCGGACTGACGCGCGGCAGCCTCGACGAGCGCGAAGGCCGCCGCGCCATGGAGATCGTGACGTTCGCGATCAACCTCGAACATATCGGCGACATCATCGACAAGAATCTATGCGAACTCGCGGCCAAGAAGATCAAGCGGCGCTACCAATTCTCCGCCGAAGGCGCGGCCGAATTGTCGGCGTTCCACAAACGCATCGTCGAGAATCTGCAGGCCGCCTTCGGCGTCTTCATGACGGGTGACGTCGAAGGCGCGCGTCGGCTCCTCCGCGAAAAGGCCGAGTTGCGCAAGGCCGAGCTCGACGCGGCGGACCGGCATTTCGAGCGACTGCGCGAAGGCCGGCCGGAGAGCCTGGAGACGACGTCGCTGCATCTCGACATCCTGAGCGACCTCAAGCGCATCCACTCGCACATCTGTTCCGTGGCCTATCCGGTGCTGGAGGCCGCCGGCGAGTTGCCGGCCCTCGACAACGCCAACGGCGACGTGGCGACGGACGCGCTGGCGTACCAGCCGAAGCTGCCGTGATTTGCATATCCGGCTCTGCTACGTCGCGTGCGCGTTCGGGGCGCCGGCGCCTGCCGACGCCCCTTCGGTCACTTGGACCATGAACCGCGGCGTGCGCCCGAATGTCACTTTGCTTCGCGCCGCCGGTCGCCTACCCTTTCCCGCCAATAGGCGGCGCCAACGCCGCAAACAAAAATTTGGGGGAAGCGATGGCTGGCGAGCCGGAAGTTCAAGTTTCGCAGCTGTTGGACGAACGCGGGCTGAGCGCGTTCCAGATCAGAGTGCTGATTTGGTCCATCCTGATCGCGCTCATCGACGGTTATGACATCGGGGCGATCGCCTTTGCCGCGCCGCATCTGGTGGTTTCCTGGGGCATCCCGCGCAGCGCGCTCGGGCCGGTGCTCAGCGCCAGCAATATCGGCGTCCTGTTCGGGTCGGCGATTTTCGGTTGGGTCGGCGATCGTTACGGCCGCAAGGCGGCGCTGATCGCCGCCAACCTGTTATTCGGCGTGTTCACCTTCGCTGCCGCCTATTCGACCGACCTCACGCAATTGTTCTGGCTGCGGTTGATCGCCGGGCTGGGGATCGGCGGCGTCATTCCCAACGTGGTGGCGATCAATGCCGAATCGGCGCCGCGGAATTTGCGAGCGACGCTTTCGATCATCGCCGTCGGCTTGGTTCCGCTGGGCGGCGCCTTCGCCGGCTTCGTCAGCGCGGCGTTCGTTCCGCACTATGGCTGGCCGATTCTGTTCACGATCGGAGGAGTTGTTCCGATCGTCATCGCGCTTGTCGCCGTCGTCGGTCTGCCGGAATCGATCAAATACATGGCACTGCACGAAAGCCAGCGGCGAAGAATGGAAGCGTTGGTCGCGTCGATCCGCCCCGATTTCAAGGTGCCCGCAAATGCGCGCTTCGTCATCGAGGACGAGAAACAGTCGCCGGCCTCCAATCCCGTCTATCTGTTCCGCGACGGCTTATGGCTGATCACGCCGCTGTCCTGGCTGCTGTTCGCGCTCAACCTGATGGGCTTCTATTTCCTGATCAGCTGGACACCGACGCTGATGGTGGCCGCGAAAGTGCCGCAAGCCATTGCGGCACTCGCCGGCGCGCTGCTGCAGGTCGGCGGCACGGTCGGCGCGCTGCTGCTTTGCTGGTGGCTGCAGCGGCGTCGCTTCCACGGCATTTCGATCCTGTTCGTGCTCGCCATTCCGGTCGTCGGCTCGATCGGCTATGCCGGTTTGACGTCGCACGCCGCCCTGCTCACGGCGACGTTCTTCGCCGGAGTCCTGGTGCTCGGAATCCAATCCGGCATCAACGTCGTCGGCGCCATGCTCTACCCGACCTCATTGCGCGCCAACGGATCGGGATGGCAACTCGGCATCGGCCGGTTCGGATCAATCGTCGGACCGCTCGTCGGCGCGCTGTTTGTCGGTCTTTCGGTCGAGAAACTGTACATGTGGTCGGCGCTGCCCTTTGCCGTCGGCGCCGTTGTCTGTTTCGCCATCCATGTGCTCAACACCGCACGCCTCAAGGCGCATCCGGAGCTGCAAAGGGCGCAGTAGTGCCTGGAGGATGCACCATGACTGGAAGCTCTCTATCGCGCTGACAGGAATAGCGCCATTAAACGCTCCCGGACTTTCTTCGAATCGATGGCTGAGGCAAGCCGTGCAGGACAGCGGGCGTTAGAATTGCTGCTGAGCGAATATCCTGAGTGATGCCCTTCCGGACTGAGAAATCGACATTTCGTGCAATCTATGTGCGTCTATGCAAATCAGACCACAACCTACTGGTGCCCGTGGAGGGAATCGAACCCACACTCCTTGCGGAACACGATTTTGAGTCGGATATAGTCTGCACTAAACAATTGGTATTACGTATAATTATCGGCGTTGCTGGGAATATGTGTAAGCCACTGTGTAAATTTAGGGCTTAGTCGCATGCCTTTCAGCACCCCTAGGAAGGCCGCCGGACGGCGTTGTGCATTCCCGTCCCCACTATACCGGCGAGGTCGATTCGGCAAATCCGGATGCATTTTGCAGGAAGCCCATAAACGCAATCCTAATCGCACATCGCCTAGCCGATCGGCCAACGGGACGACGATGTGCATTGCGCGGACGTGAAAAAAGAGGGCCGCTCGCGCGGCCCTCTCTTATACCAGCGGCATCAGATATTGACTGCTGCCCATGGGCGGCTGGCGATTGATTTGATGCGGCCTTTGTCGGCGATGAGCGCGTTCCAGGCTTCGCAACAAGCGTCGAGGATGGCCTCGTAGCTTTCGAAGACGCGATTGCTGAGCTGGTTCTGGCGCAGGTATTGCCAGATGTT
>JASHPW010000102.1 GCA_030037895.1 Xanthobacteraceae bacterium
ATGGCGGCGGAAATGCGCGCGGCGGTCGGCGATTTGACCGCCAAATGGCGCAAGCACGGCTTCGACCTCGGTTTCGGTATCGGCATCGCCCACGGCTACGCCACGCTCGGCCGCATCGGCTTCGAAGGCCGGTTCGACTATGCCGCCATCGGGGCGGTGCCGAATCTTGCCTCGCGTTTGTGCGACGAGGCGAAGGATGGCCAGATTCTGATCGACGGCAAGGTCCGGGCGGCGGTCGAAGCCATCGCCGAGTTGGATCCGTTTGAGGAGCTCAAGCTCAAAGGCTTTCACCGGCCGGTCAAGGCGTCCAACGTGCGGGGCATCACCACATAGTCCCGGTCGTACTCGCCTGCTGGATTGACCGTCGGCGGCGAGTCACGGCCGAGCAATCGTGAGCCGCCGCAATTTGCGATCGCCGCGCATATCGGCTTTGGCGATCACGCGCGATGTTGGCCCGATTTTCCCGCCCTGAGGCGCGAGCCAAGCTTGCCATATTTGCAGTTCAGGAAACTGTAAACCGGGGAGTGGGAGAATTCGCGCGCAGCGGCGGTGTGGGGCGCGCCTCGGTCTTTTGGGCTTTCCATGACATTGAGTGACGGCGTTCGTGAATCGGCCCGTGGTCACTTCCGCGCCTCCCTTGGTGGACGGCGGAGGGAGGAGAAGTTCGTCGCACCGACGGCGGTGCAGCCCCGGCGTCGCCGTCGCGGCGGATCGTGCGCAATCGGATTGATCTGCGGTCTTGCCGGCGGAGTGCTTGCCGGCTGCGGGCTGAGCGACGGGCCGGTCTCGTTGCTCCTCGATTCCGGCCGCTATTCGGCCTATCACTGCAACGACCTCGTCACGCAGTTGCAAAATTTGCGCAAGCGCGAAAAGGACCTGCGCGCCCTCATGGATAAAGCAAACGAGAGCGGCAGCGGTGTCGTGATCGGCGCGTTGTCCTATCGCAGCGAGTACGCGACCGTGCTCGGCCAGGAGAAAATCGTCCAGCGCACGGCGGCTGAGAAGAACTGCGCGCTCGTGCCCACCTATCAGAGCGACCGGACCATCCGCTGACGGATTGTCCTGGAGCGGGATGACTTATCTTCGAATCGTCATTCCGCTCCAAGCTTTTGCATTGTCGCGCGTCCGGACGGAAAACCGGTTCCCACTTTTCCTGGACGCGCTCTATCAGCCGCCGATGTCCACGCTCGTGACGGACGGTGCTGGAATCACGGATTGACCGAGACCCGGGCTATGGCTGTTCGGTAGGATCTGCCATACATGTCTCGATGACGGGAGCGGAGATGAGCGGGGACACGCCGGCGGGCAGGGCCGGCTTCGCCCGCGTGACGGCGGCCGACATTGTGAATTCGGAGAGGACGTATGAGCTGGTTACCCGACAAGGACCCGGTGCTCGGCGACAAGAGATCGTGCGATGCGCTCGAGCTGGTCATTGTTCCGCGCGTGCGCGACCTCGGCGACGGCTTTTCGGTGCGTCGCGCGCTGCCGCACGGCCGGCGGCAGATGGTCGGCCCGTTCATCTTCTTCGACCAGTTGGGGCCGGTGCAGTTCATGGTCGGGCAGGGCATGGATGTCCGCCCGCATCCCCACATCGGGCTTGCGACCGTCACCTATCTGTTCGCGGGCCGCGTCATGCATCGCGACAGCGAAGGCAATGCCTTGGAGATTACGCCCGGCGCCATGAATCTCATGACCGCGGGGCGCGGCATCGCCCATTCCGAGCGCACGCCGGCAGGCCTGCGCGCGGGCGGCGATGGGTTGTTCTTCATCCAGAGCTGGATCGCGCTGCCGCGGGACCACGAGGAAATGGGGCCGACGTTCCAGCATTTCGACGTCGCGAGCCTGCCGACGATCGAGGATGGCGGCGTGCGCGCACGCGTGGTCGCCGGCTCGGTCTTCGGCCAAAAATCGCCGGTCGGCATGGTGTCGGAATGGTTTTATGCCGAGGTCCTGCTCGAGGCGGGCGCGAGCGCGCCGCTCGATGCCGACCATGAGGAGCGCGCCATCTACGTGGCCGAAGGCGAGGTCGATATTGCCGGCGACAGGTTCGAGGCGCCGCGCCTTCTGGTGTTTCGCCCTGGCGACCGCATCACCGTCAAGGCGATGCGCCGCCCGCGGCTGATGTTCCTCGGCGGCGCGGCCCTGGAAGGCCCGCGCTATATCTGGTGGAATTTCGTCTCCTCGCGCAAGGAGCGGATCGAAGAGGCGAAGGAAGAGTGGAAGGCGGGAAAATTCACGCTCGTTCCCGGCGATGAGAAGGAATTCATTCCGCTTCCGGAAACGTAAGCCGTCTTTGCCGCCTCAAAGCGCGACGCGCCATAACCGCAGCGCATTGACGACGACGCTGACCGAGGAGAGCGCCATGGCCGCCGCGCCGATCGCCGGCGACAGCAGGATTCCGAACAGCGGATAGAGCACGCCGGCCGCGATCGGCACGCCGGCGGCATTGTAGAGGAAGGCGAAGGCCAGGTTTTGCCGGATGTTGCGCATGGTCGCGGCGGAAAGTTCGCGCGCGCGCACGATGCCGGTGAGGTCGCCCTTGACCAGAGTGACGCCGGCGCTCGCCATGGCGATGTCGGTGCCGTTGCCCATGGCGATGCCGACGTCGGCGGCGGCGAGCGCGGGCGCGTCGTTGACGCCGTCGCCGGCCATGGCGACGATGCGGCCGGCGCGCCGCAGCGTCTCGACCACGGCGCCCTTGCGCGCGGGCGGCACCTGCGCCTCGACCTCGGCGATCCGGAGTTTCTTGGCCACGGCGAGCGCGGTGGTGCGGCTGTCGCCGGTCAGCATCACGATCGCGATGCCTTGCGCGTTGAGCGCCGCGAGCGCCGCCGGCGTCGCCGGCTTGATCGGATCGGCGACGGCGATGAGGCCGGCAAGCTTGCCGGCGATGGCGACGAAGACGACCGTCGCGCCGTCGCCGCGCCGGCGCTCGGCCTCCTCGTGCAGCGCGTCGGTCGCAATGCCGCCTGCGGCGAGAAATCCGGCATGGCCGAGCATGACGCCGCGGCCGTCGATCGTGCCGCGGACGCCCTGGCCCGCCGCCGCTTCGAAACCGGCGACGGCGCGCGGCGCGATGCCGCGCTCGGCCGCCGCGCCGAGGATGGCCGCGGCGAGCGGATGCTCGCTCGCGCGCTCGACGCTCGCGGCATATTGCAGCACCGCAGCTTCGTCGAAATCCTGCGCCGGCACGACCGCGATCACCTTCGGCTTGCCCTCGGTCAGCGTGCCGGTCTTGTCGAGGAGGAGCGTGTCGATCTTCTCCATGCGCTCCAGAGCCTCGGCGTCCCGGATCAGGATTCCGGCGAGCGCCGCGCGGCCGACGCCGACCATGATCGACATCGGCGTCGCCAGGCCGAGCGCGCACGGGCAGGCGATGATGAGGACGGTGACGGCGGCGACGAGCGCGTAGGTAAAGCGCGGCGGCGGCCCGAAGGCCGCCCAGGCGGCGAACGCGATCAGCGCCGCCGCGATGACCGCTGGCACGAACCAGGCGGAGACCTGATCGGCGAGTCGAGCGATGGGCGCGCGCGAGCGCTGCGCGGCCGCAACCATCTGCACGATGCGCGCGAGCATGGTGTCGCGGCCGATCTTGTCCGCCCGCATGACGAAGCCGCCGCTCCGGTTGAGCGTGCCGGCGATGACGCCGGCGCCTTGCTCCTTGGTCACCGGCATCGATTCCCCGGTCACCATCGATTCGTCGACCGCCGACCGGCCCTCGACGAGCACGCCGTCGACCGGAATTCTCTCGCCCGGGCGAACGCGAAGGCGGTCGCCCACGGCGACTGTCTCGAGCGGCACGTCCTCGTCGCTCCCGTCCGGGCGCACGCGGCGCGCGGTGGTCGGCGCGAGTGTCATGAGCGCGCGGATCGCGCCCGAGGTCGAGGCGCGGGCGCGCAGTTCCAGCACCTGGCCGAGCAGCACCAGCACGGTGATGATTGCGGCCGCCTCGAAATAGAGCGCCACGCCGCCATGGGCGTTGTGGAACGCCGCGGGGACCAGTCCGGGCGCGAGCGCCGCGACGACGCTATAGAGATAGGCCACCCCGGTACCGAGCGCGATAAGCGTGAACATGTTGAGATGGCGCGTGCGGAGCGATCGGCCGCCACGCACGAAGAATGGCCAACCACCCCAAAGCACCACCGGCGTCGCCAGCGCGAGCTGGACGAGGTTCGATACGGCGTGCGGCAGCGGCGCAAAGCCGACATGTCCGCCCATCTCCAATACCGCGACCGGCGCCGCCAGCACGGCGGAGATCCACAGCCGGCGGCTCATGTCGGCGAGTTCGCCGCCGTCCTCGGCGCCGCCCGCCTCCGGCTCGAGCGCCATGCCGCAGATCGGACAAGGGCCCGGTCCGGCGTGCCGGACTTCGGGATGCATCGGGCAGGTGTAGATCGCGCCGACGGGCACGCCCGCCGCCGCCGCGCCGGCCTTCGCCGGATATTTTTCCGGCTCGGCGGCGAACTTGTCGCGGCAGTGCGCCGAACAAAAATGGTAGATACGGCCGTGACGGTGATGGTGAAAGGGACTGGTCGCCGGATCGACCTTCATCCCGCACACCGGATCGACGGCCGTCGCCTCGGCGCCATGGAGGTGCGCGGGATGGTCCACAATCAACCTGCTTGAAACGGATACCCGGTACGGGTATATAGCAGGCATGCGAGCCAATGCCAAGGCGGCAGTGCTCAAGCGCCTGCAGCGCATCGAGGGCCAGGTGCGCGGGCTCTCGCGCATGGTCGCGGACGACCGCTATTGCATCGACATCGTCACCCAGCTCTCGGCGGCGCGCGCCGCGTTGCGCCGCGCCGAGGAGGAGATCCTCGCCGACCATGTCGCGCATTGCGTCGAGCACGCGATCGCATCCGGCAACAAGACCGAGCAGCGGCGCAAGGTTACCGAGTTGATCGACGTTCTCTCGCGCAGCGACCGGTGAGCATGCGCCCGCGGCCAAGTGCCATGGCCCGCGCTCAGTTTAACAGCTTGATGGAGCCTGCCGCCAGATTGAGCACCGCCGCTTCATCCGAAGTCGCGTGGCGGATTTCCAAAATCGAATAGCTGTAAAGCTCTTGATTGAGCAGGCGCCGTTCGAGTTCGCATCGCGCCTCGATTTCGCTCCCGGCGGACACGCCGTAGCACAGGCGCATCGTCGTTCCATCATGATCGGCAAATGAAACGGTGGTCACGAATGGTACGTACATCGCGCTCGCCCATTATCGGCTCGCGCCATCCAATCGGCCAAACTTTAATAAAATATGACCGGCGGGAAACGATGGTGCTCCGGTAACTTAGCCAGCTTCTCGGCGCGCCAGCGCCGCGCCCTGGACGAGCGCGGCGAGCTTTTTCGCCGCGACCTCGCGGCGCATCGGCGCCATGCCGCAATTGGTGCAGGCGATGATCTTGTCCTTGGGCACGTGGCCGGCCGCTCGCGCCAGCACGGCGGCGATTTCCGCCGGCGTCTCGACCCGGTCGGTGGCGACATCGATGACGCCGACGAGCACGTCCTTGCCGTCGAGCAGTTCGAGCAGGCTCATCGGCACGTGGGAGTTGATGCATTCGACCGAGACCTGGTCGATCCGGCTCCGCGCCAAGGCCGGAAAAAATTTCTCGTATTGCCGCCACTCGGGCCCGAGTGCCGCTTTCCATTCGATGTTGGCGGCAATGCCGTAGCCGTAGCAGATGTGCACCGCGCTCTTGCAGGTGAGACCCTCGATGGCGCGATGCAGCGCCGCGATCCCCCATCCGGCGGCATCCGCCATATAGACGTTGAAGGCCGGCTCGTCGAACTGGATCACGTCAACGCCGTCGGCGGCAAGCCCGCGCGCTTCCTCGTTGAGCAGGGCGGCAAAAGCCGTCGCCAGCTTCACCCGGTCGCGGTAATGGGCGTCGGCCACGGTGTCGGCGATGGTCATCGGGCCGGGCAGGGTGAATTTGAGCTGCCGCCGCGTATGGGCGCGCGCGAGCCGCGCCTCGCGCGCGTGCACGCGCGAACGCAGCCGCAACTCGCCGACGACGGTCGGGCACATCGCCTTGTAGCGATTGGCGCGGATGCCCATTTCGACGCGGCGGTCGAAATCGATGCCGTCGACCGCTTCGAGAAAGCCGTGCACGAAATGCTGGCGCGACTGCTCGCCGTCGCCGACGATGTCGATGCCGGCGTCCTCTTGCAATTTGAGCGCGAGCAAAATGGCATCGTCCTTGGCGGCCGCGAGCTCCTCGCCTTCGAGACGCCACGGCGCCCACAGCCGGTTCGGCGCGGCAAGCCAGGACGGCTTCGGCAGGCTGCCGGCGGTCGTGGTCGGAAACAAGGAAGTGGCGGTAACTTTTGCTGACATGGCATGGACCTCGGCCTCAGGCGAAGAGGTTGATTGCACGCAATTGCCTTGATGCCTATCCCTTCTCCGCCGGGATGACGATCTGCGTCTGCGTCACCAGTGCGCAGAGCCTGCCGTCATTGCGCGTGATCTTGGTCTGCCACACCATGGTGGTGCGGCCGCGATGCAGCGGCGTGCATTCGGCGCGCGCCGTGTCGCCGACGGGAATGGCGGCGAAGAAGTTGGTCTTGCTCTCGATCGTCGCCGTGCGCGCGCCGGCGGGCAGGTTCACCACCGTCGCGGCGCCGCCCAAATTGTCGGCGAGCGCCATGATGGCGCCGCCGTGCAGGATGGCGGGCACGGTCGCCAGTTCGGCGCGAACGACCAGCTCGGCCGCGACGCGTTCCGGCGAAATATGCGTGAACTTCATGCCCATGAATTCGGCGAACGGCGTCGACGGCAATGCGGCGGTGCGGCTCATGACGTTTCCCTCATTCCCGCGCCAGTCTAATACATCCGCGCGCGCATAAACGACGACATTCTTTTGCTTCTTGCGCCAGCGGTTGCAGTCGCCCAAAAGCAAAAGCGCGGCCGAAGCCGCGCTCTCGCAGGCATGACGGCCGTGCCGCCTATTGTCGTGGCGCCGGCACCACGCGGATATAGGGCTTCGGCGTCTTCCAGCCCTGCGGGTAGAGCTTCTTGGCCTCCTCGTCGGTGACGGCGCCGCCGAGGATCACGTCCTCGCCCTGCTTCCAGTTGGCCGGCGTCGACACGCGATGCTTGGCGGTGAGTTGCAGCGAGTCGATGACGCGCACCACCTCGTCGAAGTTGCGGCCGGTGCTCATCGGATAGACCAGGATGAGCTTGATCTTCTTGTCCGGCCCGATGACGAAGACATTGCGCACCGTCTGGTTGTCGTTCGGCGTGCGGCCTTGCGCGCTGCCGGTGGTGCTCGCTGGCAGCATGCCGTAGAGCTTGGAAATCTTCAGATCGGTGTCGCCGATCAAGGGATAGTTCGGAGCGAAACCGACGACGTCCTTGATGTCGCCGGACCATTTCTTGTGGCTTTCGACCGGGTCGACCGACAGACCGAGGATTTTCACTCCGCGCTTGTCGAATTCGGGCTTGAGCCGGGCCATCGTGCCGAGCTCGGTGGTGCAGACGGGCGTGAAGTCCTTGGGATGGGAGAACAGCACGGCCCAGCTGTTGCCGATCCAGTCGTGGAAGCGGATTTTGCCGTCCGTGGTTTCGGCTTCGAAATCCGGAGCTATATCGCCGATCTGCAGCGCCATGGGAACCTCCGTCGAGTGGGCTGATTTAAGTGTTCGGGAATGTATTTCTGCCGTTACATAACTCTCGCGTGGCGGCAATACTAGGTCTTTACTGAGCATTATCCGTTCGAATTCAGCCGAAACCTAAGAAGAATTGAACCGTCTGGATCGCCGCGCATGGAAAATTTTTCTGAGGACTTCCCGGGGCGCCCTACGACCCATGCAAGTCTCTGCGGCGCGTGTGTCGATTGCCGATGATCGGGGAGGAATAAAACGCCGCGTGCCCCGACTTTGCCCCATGAGCGCCTTGCGGCGGCCCGCCTCGGATTCCAATTCTCCGGCGCCTTGAGTCGCAGGACCGAGGGCAAGACGAACGTGATGGAACCGCGCGTGTGTGACGCCGTTGGCAAAGCGCGCGGGAGGCGCCGATGAACTTCGCCCATGACCGCTATATCGATCCCGACGCGCTCGCCGCGGTGATCGCGCATTCGCAGATCGTGCTGGCAGCGCCGGTTAAACGGGCGGCGCGCCTTCCGGCCCGATTCGATGACGCCGACGTCGCCATCCTCGACTGGATCATCGCCGAGGGACGCCGCTTCGGCCGCAGCTTTGTGCGCATGTAATCGCGCCGCGCTCACCGCGTCGCGCAGCGGGGCGCGGCGCCCGACAGGCCGACGGTCCGTCCGGGAAATCCCGCAGCGTCGAAATAGCGCGTGCTCCCGACCATCTGCACGTCGATGACGGTGGCGAGCCCGTTGGCAGCGGGCTCCGACCTCAGGACGCATCCGCTCGCGTCGGGCACCGCGCCATTCCGCAGCGCCTCGGCGAGCACGCGGCCGACGAGCGTGCCTTTGTCGCCGACGTCGAGCCCCAGCAATTGAGCGATCGTTCGCCCGACATCGGCATTGCTGGCCGGGGCCGGATCGACGAAATGCGATTTGAAATCCGGTCCCTCGATGGCCATGAAATTCCAGGTGTCGGCGCGGCTGAACGAGCCATGCATGCCCTGGCCCTGCTGCAAGCCGGTATCGGCGACTTCGACCGCGCAACGCACCGGCTCCCCGCACACCGTGTCGAAGGACCGGAAGCTGATAACGATCGCCGGATGCGGCGTGACCGCGGCGCCTTCGAGCGCCACCTCGTCGAGGGCGAGCGTGCCGGGAAACTTGCCGAGTTTCGAATCGACGAAGATGCCGCTGACGTAGTCCTGCGCGAGCAGGGCATCGATCACCTGCTTCGCCACGTTTTTATCTCCGTGGGGCAAATAAATCAGGTCCGATCCGCCATTGGCGGCCACCACCAGCTTGGGCGCGGCCTTGTCGCCGCCAATGAGCCCGTTGCCGCGTTTGGGATGCTGGCCGTCGGCGATGGTCCTGTCATTGTTATCGGGATCGAGCAGCGGCTCCTTCAGCGCACGGGCGAGGTCGAGCGCAACGAAGCCGACGGGCAACTGTCCTTGCGGGGTGTCGGCGAAACGGGTTTTCACCGTCGAGCTTGTCCGGCTTTGCTTGGAAATCGTTGAAAAGCCGTGGTCGGCTACGACGATGATATCGGTCGTGTCGAGGAGCCCGAGGCCGCCGAGGGCGGCGCGGATGCGCGCCAGATCGTCGTCCGCATTGCGGATCGCGGCGAGTGAGGTCGGGCCGTTGATGCCCGGCACGAGCCGGTTCAAGCTGTCGGCCTGATAGTGCTGGGTGCCGTCGGGATCGCGCGACCAGAACACCAGGACGAACGGCTGGTTGCGCTCCTTGAACAGTGGCAGGATCGCCCGCGTCGTCACCGCCGCGAAGTAATCCTGCTGCGTGACATTGGCGCTCAGCGTGCCGGCGAAATTTCCGTTGCCGCCGCGCGGCGGCGCGCGCAGCGGCAGGTTCGCGGCCCTGAGCCGCCCGGTCATGTCCGGTGACAGCGGAATGCCCTTGGGACTGCCGGTCGCATCGTCGATGATGATCGTCCGCGTGCCGCTGCGCGCGGTATGATCGAACAGGAGCGTCGGCCCGATCTTGCCGATCGCCGCCGTGCTGTAGCCCTTGTCGCGGGCGAGCTTCAGGACCGTGGCGTCGTCGAGATAGTCGCCGGAAAAATGCGCGTCGATCTCGCCGAGCACCGGGTCGCTTTCCAGGAACGGCGTCGGGCTGTTGCCGGCGCCCGGAACCTCGAAGCCGGCGTAAATCGTATTCGAGTAGTCGCCGGTGTCGCCGAGCATATGGCCGGTCGCCATGGCCGACGCGTTCGCGGTGGTGAAAGTCGGAAACAGCGCGTGGCCGTTGCGCAGGCTCACGCCGTCGCGCGCGATCGCCGCCATGGTCGGGGCGGTCGAGTCGTCCACCATGCGCGCGCGCAGGCCGTCGGCGACGAACAGCACCACGTTGTGCGGGCGCGGCGCCGGCGCTTGCGCGCAAGCCGCGGACGCCAGGATGACTGTCGGGATCGCTGTAGCGATGAGAAGCGGCAGACGCATGGCAAATTCCCGGAGCGGACCAACGGCGCTTTGCAGACAATAGGTGGG
>JASHPW010000103.1 GCA_030037895.1 Xanthobacteraceae bacterium
CGCTTGCGCCGGAGGACCTCGCGGCGTTTTGCGCCGCGGCGCGGGCCGCGGGCGTGCCGGCGACCGAGATCGGGCGCATAGCGGCCGGGCGGGGCGCGCGCTTCATTCACGACGGCCGAACGCTCGCTTTCGCCCGGCCCTCGTTCAGCCATTTCTGAAAGACGCGTTTGGATCAGTCCGGCCAAACGCATGAAAAAAAAGCGGGCCATCCTTACGAAGGTCATAAGAGTCATGATGGAGACAGTATTGGTTTTGCGGTCGGGATCGGCGCAAATTTTGAGACGGCCGGCGAGATTTTGTCCCAACCAGCTGGCCCTTTAGAAAGCACAGAAAGGAGAGTTGCAATGAAACGTCTTCTCACTGCTTCGGTCTCCGCCGCCGCCCTCGCTTTTGGCATGTCCGGCGTGGCGTCAGCCGAGCCGATCAAGAATGTTGTTCTGGTCCATGGCGCGTTCGCCGACGGCTCGGGCTGGCGCGCGGTCGCCGACATCCTGGAGCGCGACGGGTATTCTGTTTCGGTCGTGCAGGAACCCGAAACCTCGCTCGCCGACGACGCCGCGGCCACCAAGCGCATCATCGAGCGCATAAATGCCCCGCTGATCCTCGTCGGCCACAGCTATGGCGGCGCCGTCATCACCGAGGCAGGCAATGAGCCGCAAGTCCGCGGCTTGGTCTATATCGCGGCCTTCCAGCCGGACAACGGCGAAACCCTCGGCGGTCTGCTGAAACAAAAGCCGCCGGCGGCGAACAGTGCAGTTCCCGCGGGCGAAGGTTATGTGATCGTCAATCCGAAGACCTTCCATGCCGACTTCGCCGCGGACGTTCCGGCGAAGGAAGCTAACTTCATGGCGATCTCACAGGTGCCGATCAGCACCAGCGCGTTCGGCACCCCGATTACCAACGCGGCCTGGCACAACAAGCCGAGCTGGTATGCGGTCGCGACGGAAGACCGCATGATAGATCCCGACCTGGAGCGCTTTATGGCGAAGCGTGCGGGCAGCACAACTATCGAGGTTAAGGGAAGCCACTCCATCTTTATGTCGCAGCCCAAAATCGTCGCCAAGCTGATCGAGCAGGCGGCCAAGGATGCGAAGTAATGATCCAATGGCCCATCTGCGCCGCAGCCTACATTCTGAATGCGGCGCAGATGGCGCGGCCACCTTCGATGCGCAGCGCCCCTCCGCTCACTTCGCTCGTAGGCTCTTCCGACACAGGTCCATCGCCCGTTGCACGGCGGGAAGCTGGCGGTGGCCGCGTGGATAAATAAGCGCCAGCCGTTCCGGGGCGGAAAGCAGAGCTACCGGATGCATCGAAAATCCGGGATGCGGCTTATGCAGGGCGTGGACCGGTAGCAATCCGAGACCCACATTGCGTTCGACGAGCGGATAGATCGCCGAGGTATCGTTGCAGTCCGCCACGACAGAACAGGAAACGCCGGCGGCCGCAAATGCCTCAATGATCCGCTCATAGATGCCGCCGCCCGACCGCCGACGAAGCAAGATGAGGGGCACGTTGGCAAGCGCATCGGGCGTGATTTCGCCGTCTAAAGGCCAGCGGTGATCGCCTTCCCGGCACAGGAGGACGATGGTCATCGGCGCCAACACCTCCACGCCCAACCCGAAATTCGCGACCGGCATATGGGTGACGGCGAAATCTAGCTGCCGCAGTTCGACCATCGTTTCTAGAAGTTGAGGCTCGCCTTGCTGGAGTGAAAAGCTGACGGCGGCGCCTTCTTCGTGGATTTGGCCGACCATCGCCGTGATGATCTCGGTCGATATCTGCGTAAACCCGACGCGCAACCGGGCTGTAAAGCCGCGTCCGATCGCCCGCATTTCCTGATCCAGCGCCGATGCGCCGCTGAGTAGCTCGGCAGCGCGCTCGTAAAGCGCTCTGCCGGTATCAGTGACGGCAAGGCCCCGGCCGGCACGTTCAAACAGCAATACTCCCCACTCCGCCTCAAGTTGCTTGATCGCCAGACTGAGATTGGGCTGGGCGACCCGCAGTACGTCTGCCGCCGCCGCCAGCGAGCCGTGTTCGACCACGGCTCGGAAATAAGCAAGCTGTCTCAGCTTCATCAAGGTTCGCTTATCGCGGCGCTTCGGCCGCGTTTGTCCGTTGCGTGTGCTATGCGTCGGACTCCATGCGCGCTCTTTATGCCAACAACCAAATATAAATTAAAGTCGAGCGGGCTGATCATGGCGACTATCCGCCGGCTGACTACTCCATTGCCCTGATACAAGGCGGGCCGCGCATGTCAGCCAAACACAGCAAAGATACTTGTCGGTGAAACATAGAACCGAGGCATGTATCTGCTTTGGGCCTGGTTTCGACCGACCCAGCTAAATCGTGTCTAATGGATGCGACTGACTGCCGAGATTATTAGGCAGCAAACGCAATGTAATGGGGCGCGGCGACGAAGCAATATCGGGCCGCACCGCCTGCTGCATTAATTGCTGCGTTTCGCCGGTAATGGCAGCGAGAAACTACTTCCGCCTGGAGATCGGCAGGTAATCGCGCCGCGGCGAGCCGGTGTAGAGCTGGCGCGGCCGGCCGAGTTTCTGGTGCGGGTCCTCGATCATTTCCTTCCACTGCGCGATCCAACCGACGGTGCGCGCGATCGCGAACAGCACCGTGAACATCGTGGTGGGGAAGCCCATGGCGCGCAACGTGATCCCGGAATAGAAGTCGACATTGGGATAAAGCCGCTTCTCGATGAAATAATCGTCGTTGAGCGCGATGCGTTCCAGCTCCATGGCGACGTCGAGCAGCGGATCGCTGAGGCCGAGTTCGCCCAAAACCTCGTGGCAGGTCTTCTGCATGATTTTCGCGCGCGGGTCGTAGTGCTTGTAAACCCGGTGGCCGAAGCCCATCAGCCGGAACGAATCGTTCGGGTCTTTCGCGCGCTTGACATATTCGGGGATGCGGTCGACGGAGCCGATCTCGCCGAGCATTTTCAATGCCGCCTCGTTGGCGCCGCCGTGCGCGGGTCCCCACAGGCAGGCGATGCCGGCCGCGATGCAGGCGAACGGGTTGGCGCCGGTCGAGCCGGCAAGCCGCACCGTCGAGGTCGAGGCGTTCTGCTCGTGGTCGGCGTGCAGGATGAAGATGCGGTCCATGGCGCGGGCGACGACCGGGTTCGGCTTGTACTCCTCGCAGGGAACCGCGAAACACATGCGCAGGAAGTTCGACGCGTAGTCGAGGTCGTTCTTCGGATATATGAACGGCTGGCCGACCGAGTATTTGTACGCCATCGCGGCGAGCGTCGGCGTCTTCGCGATCATCCGGATCGAGGCGATCATCCGCTGGTTGGGATCGGTGATGTCGGTCGAGTCGTGATAGAAGGCCGACATCGCGCCGACGCAGCCGACCATGACGGCCATCGGATGGGCGTCGCGGCGGAAGCCCTGAAAGAACCGCATCATCTGTTCGTGGACCATCGTGTGATGGGTCACGCGATCGTCGAAATCGGCCTTCTGCGCGGCTGTCGGCAGCTCGCCGTAAAGCAGGAGATAGCAGGTCTCGAGAAAGTCGCCGTGCTCGGCCAGATCTTCGATTGGATAGCCGCGGTAGAGCAGGACGCCTTCGTCACCGTCGATAAAGGTGATCTTGGACTCGCAGCTCCCGGTCGAGGTGAAGCCGGGATCATAGGTGAAAATGCCCGCCTCGCCGTAGAGCTTGCTCACGTCCATGACGTCGGGGCCGATGGTTCCCTGGTAGAGCGGAAACGACCAGTTCTTGTTGCCGAGCGTCAGCGTGGCGGTCTTGGCGCCGGTGCCGGTTTTCGCGTCCATGATCGCACCTCGATATGTGTGACGGCCGTGACAGTGCACCGCGAGGCGGCCGACCAGGCGAAAGCGCAAGCGGCCCTGTGATCCGGCTTTATCTGGCGTAGCGCAACCCAGTGTGCACTGCAAGAAAATAGGCTGTGATCACCCCCCGCGCGGTTCCATGCCGCCGCCGACCTGATCCGCCAAGCGCGCGCGGCTTTCCGCCTTGCCGAGCACGATGAGCACGTCGAAAATTCCGGGCGAGGTGGCGCGGCCGGTGAGTGCGGCGCGCAATGGCTGGGCGACCGCGCCGAGCTTGGCGCCCCTGCGCTCGGCAAACGTGCGCACGGCATGTTCGGTCGCCTCCCGCGTCCACGGCTCGGTCCCGGCAAGTTCAGCGTCGACGTCACGCAACAGCGCGCGCGCGTCCGGCGTGAGCAGCGCTTTGGCTTTGTCATCGAGGGGAATGGGCCGGTCGGCGAGCAGGAAATGCGCTCCCTCGATCAGATCAACGAGCGTCTTGGCGCGCTCCTTCAGGCTTGGCATCGCCGCCAGCCATTGCTGGCGCAATCGCGGCGTCATCTTGGCGGCGATCGCGTCCCCGCCGGCAAGATATGGCAAGAGCCGATCGATCGCATCGAGCAGCGCCGCGTCGGCGCTGGCCCGGATGTAATGACCGTTGAGGTTTTCGAGCTTGGCGAAATCGAAGCGCGCCGGCGAGCGGCCGATCTGCGGCAAATCGAACGCCGCGATCATCTCCGCGGAGGAAAATATCTCCTGATCGCCGTGGCTCCAGCCGAGCCGCAGCAGATAATTGCGCAACGCCGCCGGCAGGTAGCCCATGGCGCGATAGGCGTCGACGCCGAGCGCGCCGTGGCGCTTGGACAATTTCGCGCCGTCCGGGCCGTGGATCAGCGGAATGTGCGCCATCGCCGGCACCGGCCAGCCGAGCGCGTCGTAGATCTGTTTCTGCCGCGCGGCATTGGTCAGATGATCGTCGCCGCGGATGACGTCGGTGACGCCCATGTCGTGGTCGTCGACGACCACGGCGAGCATGTAGGTCGGCGTGCCGTCCGAGCGCAACAGCACGAGATCGTCGAGGTTCTCGTTCTGCCACGTGACGCGGCCCTGGACCCGATCCTCGATGACGGTTTCGCCGGAAAGCGGCGCCTTGAGCCGAATCGCCGGCTTGACGCCCGGCGGCGCCTCGCTCGGATCGCGGTCGCGCCAGCGGCCGTCATAGAGCCTGGCGCGGCCTTCGCGCCGCGCCGCCTCGCGCATTTGCGCAAGTTCCTCGGGGGTTGCATAGCAACGATAGGCGTGCCCGGCGGCCAGGAGCTGCTCGGCGATTTCGCGATGCCGCGCCGAACGGGCGAATTGATAGAGAGGCTCGCCGTCCCAGGTGATGCCGAGCCAGGTGAGCCCGTCGAGGATCGCGTCGATCGCGGCCTGGGTCGAGCGCTCGCGGTCGGTGTCTTCGATGCGCAGCAGCATCTTGCCGCCGCGGCCGCGGGCGTAAAGCCAGTTGAACAGCGCGGTGCGCGCGCCGCCAATATGCAAAAAACCGGTCGGCGAAGGGGCGAAGCGGGTGACGACGGCCATGTCCGGTCTTGATCCTCGAGTGCGCGGGTCCGTGTAGCACAGCCCGAGGACGTTTCATGGATGAAATCCATCGGCGGCAAGCTCAATGATCCTCTCCGGCAAGGGCAGGGCGAGCAGGCTTGACCGCGCCTGCCGATTTGTTCAATCCGGGCGCGCCGCAAAAGGCGCCGCGGCGATTTGGCAGTGATTCGTCATGGCGGTTACGGAAACGGCGGCACGGGAAGCGGGGCAGGATTTCATCCGCGACATCATTCGCGCCGACCTGGCCGCGGGCCGGCACACTACGGTCGTCACCCGATTTCCGCCGGAGCCGAACGGCTATCTTCACATCGGCCACGCCAAGTCGATCTGCCTCAATTTCGGCGTGGCGGAGGAATTCGACGGCCGCTGCCATCTGCGCTTCGACGACACCAATCCGACCAAGGAGGAGCGGGAATACATCGATGCCATCGAGCGCGACGTGCGCTGGCTCGGTTTCGATTGGGGCGGGCATCTTTATCACGCCTCCGACTATTTCGAGCAGCTTTACCAATGGGCGGAGCACCTCATCCGCGCCGGCAAGGCCTACGTCGACGACCAGACGCAGGAGGAGATGCGGCTTGCGCGCGGCACCTTGACCGAGGCCGGAATTGACAGCCCCTATCGCGGGCGCGGCGTCGCGGAGAACCTCGACCTGTTCCGCCGCATGCGCGCCGGCGAATATCCGAACGGCGCGCGCGTCCTGCGCGCCAAGATCGACATGGCCTCCGGCAACATCAACCTGCGCGATCCGGTCCTCTACCGCATCCTCCACGCCGCGCATCCGCGCACCGGCACGACATGGTGCATCTATCCGAGCTACGATTTCGCCCACGGCCAGTCGGACGCCATCGAGGGCGTCACCCATTCCATCTGCACGCTCGAATTCGAGGATCATCGCCCGCTCTACGACTGGTTCCTGGAAAACCTTCCGGTGCCCTCGCGGCCGCGGCAATACGAGTTCGCGCGGCTCAATCTCTCCTACACGGTGCTGTCGAAGCGCGTGCTTACCGAACTCGTGCGCAGCGGCCGGGTCGGCGGCTGGGACGATCCGCGCATGCCGACGCTCGCGGGGCTGCGCCGGCGCGGCGTGCCGCCGGCGGCGATCCGCGATTTCATCAAGCGGATCGGCGTCGCCAAGGCCAACAGCATCGTCGATGTGGCGATGCTGGAATTTTCCATCCGCGAGCACCTCAACAAGACGGCGCAGCGTCGCATGGCGGTGCTGCGGCCGCTGAAAATCGTGATCGAGAACTACCCGGAAGGCCGCGGCGAGGACGTCGAGGCCGTCAACCACCCCGAGGACGCGGGCGCCGGAACGCGGCGCGTCCGCTTCGGCCGCGAGCTTTTCATCGAGCGCGACGACTTCATGGAGAATCCGCCGAAGAAATTCTTCCGCCTGGCGCCCGGCCGCGAGGTGCGGCTGCGTTATGCTTATTTCATCACCTGCCGCGAGGCGGTGAAGAACAAGGCCGGCGAGGTGGTCGAGCTGCGCTGCAGCTATGATCCGGCGACCCGCGGCGGCAACGCGCCCGACGGCCGCAAAGTGCAGGCGACGCTGCACTGGGTTTCGGCGGCGGAGGCGGTGCCGGCCGAGATACGGCTCTACAATCCGCTGTTCGTGCGTCCCGATCCGAATGCCGGAGATTTCGCCGCCGACCTCAATCCGAACTCGCTCGAAATCATCGCCGATGCCCGCGTCGAGCCGGCTTTGGCCGCAGGAGACTCCGGGGACGCCGTGCAGTTCGAGCGGCAGGGCTATTTCTGTCGCGATCCGGACTCGATGCCCGATCGGCCCGTGTTCAACCGCACGGTCGGATTGCGCGATAGCTGGGCCAAGGTTTCCGGCAGCGCTGACTGAAGCAGGATGACTTATCTTCGATCATCATCCCGCTCTGCGCTTTTGTTTTATTATTACATCACCAAGTATAGCGCAGCGTGCCGGAGCCGGCGTAGATCTGCGAGCCGGGGGCGAACTCGCCGTCGAACTTGGCGAGCAGCGAGACGTGCGGCGTCAGGTAAAGCTCGGCGCCGGCCGAGGTCAGCGCCGAGTTCGGCGGGATGGGCGCGCCGTTGACCACGAAGCTCGAGCCGGGAAGCGACTCGAACGCCGCGTCGAGCGCCGGGTTGCTGATCCAGTCGTGCGCCCACGCCAAGCGCCCGCGCCAGATCAGCGGCATGCCGTCAAGCAGCGTCGGCGCATCGAGCCGCGCGCCGAGCTCGCTGCGCACGTCCGTCGCGCTCATCGCCGCATAGGAGAGCCCGAAGCCGCCGCCGCCCACGTCGCTCTCGCT
>JASHPW010000104.1 GCA_030037895.1 Xanthobacteraceae bacterium
CCAAGGCCAGCATTCGCCGCGCCGCCGCCACATCCTCGCTCCGCTTCGCACACGCGCGCAGGTCCTGTGCCGTGTAATCCCTCCGTGCGATCGCAACCGCCGCCATCCCAGCCTCCTCGCGAATCAAGAATGCCAAGGAATCACATCCGAGCAGCCCACGGAATCCCCCATGAGTCAGAATTAAATGCCGTTGGTATGATACGAAATCCGGCTCATCGCTTCGCCCGTCATTCCGGACAGCCGCTGACGCGGCGTGCGGCATGAAACTACGGCTTCGCGATCGTGCCCGCCGCGGCGCGAATTTCGGCAATCGCCGCGCGCGCCAGCGCGTCGGCGCGTTCGTTCAAGCCGTGGCCGGCATGGCCGCGAACCCAGTGCCAGCGCACCTGGTGGGGGCCGAGCGCGGCATCGAGGCGCTTCCATAGATCGGCGTTCTTCACCGGCTTCTTGTCCGCGGTGCGCCAGCCGTTGCGCTTCCAGGTGCCGATCCAGGACATGATGCCGTTGCGCAGGTATTGGCTGTCGGTGTGCAAATCGACGCGGCAAGGCCGCCTGAGCGCTTCGAGCGCGGCGATCGCGGCCGTCAACTCCATGCGGTTGTTGGTGGTCAACGCCGCGCCGCCCTTGAGCTCCTTCTCGCAATCGCCAAAGGAAAGGATCGCGCCCCATCCGCCGGGGCCCGGATTGCCGGAGCAGGCGCCGTCGGTGTGAATGACGACGTGCGGCACTGGCCCGGTCACGGCTCCGTCACCCCGTAGTCGCGGGCGCTCGTGACCATCTGGTGGAAGCGGAGCTTGCGGGCGTATTCGAGCGGATCCTTGGGTCGCACCAGCGCGCCGGGCGGCACGTCGAGCCAATCGACGAGGCGGGTGAGCAGGAACCGCAAGGCGGCACCGCGCGCCAACAGCGGCAGCTTCGCCCATTCCTGCGGCGAGAGCGGACGCACTTTGGCATAATTCGCCAACAGCGCGCGGCCCTTGGTCACGTTGTAGGAATGATCGGGCTCGAAGCACCAGGCGTTGAGGCAGATGGCGACGTCGTAGGCGAGCGTATCGGTGCAGGCAAAATAGAAATCGATCAGTCCCGAGAGCTCGTCGCCGAGGAAAAACACGTTGTCGGGAAAGAGGTCGGCGTGGATGACGCCCTGCGGCAGGCCGCGCGGCCAATCGCGTTCGAGCGCATCAAGCTCGACCGCGAGGATGCCGGTGAGATCGCGCCTGACCTCGTGCGCGCGCTCCTTGCTCGCATCGTAAAGTTGCCGCCAGCCTTCGAGCGAAAGCGCATTGGCGCGCCGCATCGGGAAATCGGCGCCGGCAAGATGCAGCCGCGCCAGCACCTCGCCCAAAGCCGCGCAATGCGCCACGCTCGGCCGGCGAATCCACATGCCGTCGAGAAAGGTCACGATCGCCGCCGGCCGCCCGGCGAGCCTGCCCAGCGTCTGCCCGGCCTTGTTCTTGACCGGCTGCGGGCAGGTGATGCCGCGGCTCGCCAGATGCTCCATCAGCGCGAGAAAGAACGGCAGGTCGGCTTCGGCGACCCGCCGCTCGTAAAGGGTCAGGATGAAGTAACCGCGGCTCGAGTGAATGAGGAAATTCGAGTTTTCCACTCCCTCGGCAATGCCCTTGTAGGCCAATAACTCGCCGAGATCGTAGCCGGCGAGGAAGGGAGCGAGGTCTTCCGCGGTGACGTCGGTATAGACCGCCATGAAGGTCTCCAGCGCCTTCGCGGCTAGCCCGGCCTGCGTATCGCCGTCAAGGTGCAAGTCCATCAACCGCCGGTTTGGCGAGCGGTTCGCCCGGCAGTATGATTGCACGGATGAGACGGCGGCAAAGAGTTCGCTCGTCGGCGTTCGGCCGCGAGCCAGCGGGGCGCGCGCATGAAGACCATTCTCGTTCCGGCCGAAAATAACGCCGCCATGCTTTCGGCTTTGGATGCGGCGCTGCTGCTCGCGCAAAAATTCGGCAGTTGCATCGAGGGCTTTCCCCTGCGTCCGGCCGTCGCCGACATGGTGGCGATGGACCCCGACGCCGGCTTGACCATGGCGGCCGTCAGGGAGAACGACGCGGAAATGGCGCGCCAGGCGGAGGAGCAGTTCCGCGCCTTCATGCAGCGCCATGGCGTGCCGCAGCGCACCGACGAGACGCCGGCGGCGCCAGCGGTATCATGGACCTGGCACGGCTCCGCGCCGAGCGGCCACGATTTCGTCGGCAGTTATGGCCGCGTGTTCGACGCCATCGTGCTGGCGCGCCCGGGAGAGGAATGGCAGAGCCTTTCCATGGTTACGCTCGAATCCGCTTTGTTCGAAAGCGGACGTCCGGTGCTCATCGCGCCGCCGTCCTCGCCGCGCTCACTCGCGAGCAATGTGCTGATCGCCTGGAATTGCAGCACCGAGCAGGCGCGCACCACGGCGTTCGCCATGCCGCTGCTGCGGCTTGCCGCGCGCATCACCATCTTGACCGTCGAGGGCGCGACCGTCGCCGGGCCGAGCGGAGCCGAGTTGGCGCGCTCGCTCACGATCAACGGCATCGCCGCGGAACCCGTCACCATCAACCCCGGCAAGCGCAGCGCCGGCGAGGAGATCCTGGCCAAGGCCGAGGAGCTCGGCTGCGACCTCATCGTCAAGGGCGCCTACACGCAAAGCCGCCTGCGCCAGATGATCTTCGGCGGCACCACGCGGCACATCCTCGCCCACGCCAAGCTGCCCGTGCTGATGGCGCATTGAGGGCGGCCGCTACGACCTCATTTCAGGTCCTTGCGGATAATCTTGCCGATGTTGCTCTTCGGCAAACTATCGACGAACACGATCGTCTTCGGAATCTTGTAGCCGGCGAGCCGCGCGCGCGCATAGGCGGTGAGATCGGCCGCCTCGAGCGCCGGATCGCGCCTGACGACAAAGAGCTTCACCGCTTGGCCGGTGTTCGAGTCCGGCACGCCGATGACCGCGGCCTCGAGCACGCCCGGATGCCGGCCGATCACGTCCTCCACCTCGTTGGGGAACACCTTGAAGCCGGAGACGTTGACCATGTCCTTCTTGCGGTCGAGGATTTTCAAAAAACCCTGCGCGTCGAACGCGCCGATGTCGCCGGTGTGCAGCCAGCCGTCGGCGGCAAGCACGAGCTTGGTCTCGTCGGGCCGCTGCCAGTAGCCCTGCATCACCTGCGGGCCGCGCACGCACACTTCGCCGGCCTCGCCGACGGCAACGTCTTTGCCGGAATCATCGCGGATCGCCACCTCGGTCGAGGAGATCGGCAGGCCGACGGTACCGAGCTTCGGATTCTTCAGCGGATTGATGCAGACGATCGGCGACGCTTCGGTCAGACCGTAGCCCTCGACCAGCGCGGTGCCGGTGATCTCGCGCCAGCGCGTCGCCACCGCGCTTTGCAGGGCGGCGCCGCCGCCGATGGCGAAGGCGAGCCTGCTGAAATCCAAGGTGGCGAACTCGGGCGCGTTGATCAGCGCGTTGAACAACGTGTTGACGCCGGTCATGGTCGTGACCCGGGCGCGCCGCATGGTGCGGATCAGGCCCTTGATGTCGCGCGGATCGGGAACGAGCACGCTCAAGCCCCCCATCAAGGCGAAGGCGAGCAAATTCGCGGTCAGCGAGAAGATGTGATAGAGCGGCAGTGGCGTGAGCACGGATCCCTGCTCCTCCGGGAGGTGCGGCGCGATCCAGGCGCGGCCCTGCAATGCGTTGGCCACCAGATTGCGGTGCGTCAGGATCGCGCCCTTGGGCACGCCCGTCGTGCCGCCGGTATATTGCAGCAAAGCCGGCGCCGTCGCCGCCGGATGCGCGTCGGCATAGCGCTCGCTCGGCCGGCGGCTGCAGGCGTCCTGCAGCAGCGTGACTTTGTCGAAGCGCCAGGGCGGCACCGCGCGCCGGATATGGGCGTTGGCGAAATTGAAGATCAAGCGCTTGAGCGCGGGCATGAAATCGCCAAGCCGCGCCACCACGACGTGGCGGATCCGCGTCTCGGCGAGGATCGTTTCGAGCTTGTGCGCGAAGTTCTCCATGATCACGATGGCGACGGCGCCCGAATCCGCGAGTTGCTCTTTCAGTTCGCGCTGGGTGTAGAGCGGATTGACGTTGACGACGGTCAGTCCGCCGCGCAGCGCGCCAAGGAACGCCACCGGATAAGCGAGCAGGTTCGGCAGCATGATCGCAACGCGGTCGCCCGGACGGCATTTCGCCTCCTCGACGAGGAAAGCCGCAAAGGCGCGGCTCAAGCGCTCCCACTCGTCATAGCTCATACGCACGCCCAGGCATTCGAATGCCGGATGTCCGTTGTGACGCCGGCAGGCATCGAGCAGCATGGCGGCGAGCGAGGGATAGGAATCCGGATCGATGCTCCGCGGCACCGACGCCGGATAAGAGGCGAACCAGATCGGGTCCGCGGCGCCGACATCGGCCGGCGCCGGGGTGCTCTGAAGCTCAAGCGTCATGACGTTCGATCCTCGGCGGAAGGTCGCCTTGCAGAATCCCCAAGCATTTCCGCTCCGTCTGCCGCCGGAAAGCAACGCAAATCTTCGCCTCCGAGAAGCACGAGCCGCCGCGCTGAGGTTGCGGCCTACACGTTCGCACATTGGCATTGCCTTGGGCGCGGCCGACCGGCGTCCGCGCAAAGAAGGCTAATTTATTGAGAATACAGATTATCCATACTTTCCTTATCCAGACCTTTCCGCCCCTGAAGGTCGCCGCCGGGACCGGCCGTCGCCTTCGGCCTTGAGCTTTCCCGAGGCCGAACCGACCGGGTCGCACGGAAACCGAGGGCCAGATTTTGCCACACTATGACGGTACCTCTATTTCCGTCGGGGATGGGGTTTCCATAAGTTCGCGTTAACCCTTCCCACTTTAACACGGCGTTAGGCATATTCGCCGCGGCGCGGCGGCCGTAGCGGGTGATGTCGATCAACGTGTCAACGCGAGATCGCCAGTGCTTGGTGGTGGGGCGCGCCTGAGAACTTTTGGTCTGTCCGTGGCGCGCGCCGGCTGTTCGTGCGCTATTGTGATCTGTATTCTCCTGCTCGGCTCGAAAATGCTGCAGACGGCGGCCGCCGACGGCGACACCCGCACCATCTCGCTCCATCACATCCACACCAACGAAGACATCACCATCACCTACAAGCGCAACGGCCAGTACGACGAGGCCGCGCTGGAGAAGCTCAACTGGTTCCTGCGCGACTGGCGGCGCGAGCAGGAAACCCGCATGGACCCGCACCTCATCGATCTGATTTGGGAGGTGCATCGGGAGACGGGATCGCATGAGCCGGTCTGGGTCGTGTGCGGCTACCGCTCGCCGGAAACCAACGCCATGCTTCGCCGCCGCAGCCACGGCGTCGCCCGCTTCAGCCAGCACATCCTCGGCCATGCGATAGATTTCTTCATTCCCGGCGTGCCGCTCGAAGAGCTTCGCGTCATTGGACTGCGCCTGCAGCGCGGCGGCGTCGGCTTCTATCCGACATCCGGCTCGCCTTTCGTGCACATGGATACCGGCGGCGTACGACACTGGCCGCGCATGACGCGCGAGCAGTTGGTGCGCATATTCCCGGATGGGCGCACGGTCCACATCCCGAGCGATGGCCGCCCGCTTCCGGGTTACGCGCTGGCGCTCGCCGACATCGAGAAGCGCGGCGGCAGCATGCCGTCGGGCATGTCGCTCGAAGCCGCGCGCCGCGCCGGGATCGACGACGTCGGCGTCGAGCATCGGAGCAGGAACCTGTTGGCCAGGCTGTTCGGCTTCGGCAGGCACGACGAGGATGAGGACGACGACGCGGACGCGCCGGCGGCGAGCGCATCGAGCGTACCGACGCCGGCGGCAACCGAGCCGCTGCACAAGCGGGCGAAGGCGGCCGTCGTCGCGTTCGTCGAAGACGCCGAGGACAAACTCGCGGCGGAGAAATCGAAACTCGTCCAGGCCGCCGCGAAGGCGCACGCCATGACCCGAGCCGGAGCGGCGGCAGTGGCCGCGGCGCTCACGCCGAACCAGATCATCGCGGCCCGCGGTTACTGGCAGGGCCCGCCGGATGGCACGACCGCGAGCCGCTCGGCGGCGGCTTCCGTCAACGCGCTTGCCGCGGTCGCACGCCCGCCCCGGACGGATGACGCGAGCGTCGGTGCCGATACCACAGGCTCTCTCGGCCCATTTCACGACGCTCGCGACGATCACGTTCCGCTCGAGCTCGCGCTCGCCTACGCGGAACAGGCGGGCCGCGAAGCGGCGCCCCGCGCCGTTTCGGCCGCGGCGGAAAGCGCCGCCGCACGGCCGCGCGCCGCGTCGGTGCGCGCGCTCGCCGTGCCCAGCGGCGAGAACGGAATGACGATCGCGGTGAAACGCGTCGAAGGGCGACCGGCCTCCGCCATTTTCTCCGTCGCCAATAAAGCCACTTCGGCCGACGCCGAGGACGTGCGTTTCGACGATCCATGGTTGCGTGCCGTCATGGCGTCGCCGAGCGTGCGCCGCTTCCTCACCGTTACCGCGCTCGGCCGGCGCGATTTCCGCTCCCTGGCGGCGCTCATGGTGAAGCCCGCCAGTGCGGTGATGATGACATTCTCCGCCAATCCGCAACTCGGTCTCACGCCTGACCATTTCAGCGGCAGCGCGATCGTATTCATGTCGACCGTGACCTATCCGACGCACACCGCGGAATTGCAGTAATCCATCGGTCGTTGCCGGCAGCTATGACGCCGGGGCGGGGCGGCGCCAAAAATCGTCAGCGTGCCGAGGCTTCGAGGCTGACGCCAGTCGGGGGCGCCATGTCGTCCGGCACGAAGAAGTCCGGCGCCAGCTTTTGCGTCGGGTCGACGCGATACCGATCGAAATCGTCGACGCCGTTTGCGGCCAGAAAACTATCGTCGATGAGGAAGCGTCCGGTGATTTCGCGCGCCTGCTTGCAGAACAGGACATAGGCGGCGTCGGCCACGATTTCCGGCTTGCGCGATTGGCGCATCATCGCCTCGCCGCCGAGCAGGTTCTGCACCGCGGCGGTGGCGATGACCGTGCGCGGCCACAGCGCGTTGACGGCGATCCCCTTGCCGCGCAACTCGCCGGCGAGCCCGAGCACGACCAGGCTCATGCCGAACTTGGCCATCGTATAAGCGGTGTGCGCCGCGAACCACCTCTCCTTCATGTCGAGCGGCGGCGAGATCATGAGAATGTGCGGGTTCGCCGCCTTCTCGAGATGCGGGATCGCCCATTTCGACACCACGAAGGTGCCGCGGGTGTTGATCTGGTGCATGAGATCGAAGCGCTTCATGTCGGTAGTGGCGACCGGGGTCAGCGAAATCGCGCTCGCATTGTTGACGACGATGTCGATGCCGCCGAACCGCGCCGCGGTCCTGGCGATCGCCTCCTTCACCATCGCCTCGTCGCGGACGTCGACCACGAGCGGCAAGGCTTTGCCGCCGGCGCGCTCGATCTCCACGGCGGCGGTGTAGATGGTGCCGGACAGCTTCGGATGCGGTTCCGCGGTCTTCGCGGCGATGGCGACATTGGCGCCGTCGCGGGCGGCGCGCAGCCCGATCGCCAGCCCGATGCCGCGCGAAGCGCCGGTGATGAACAGGGTCTTTCCGGCAAGAGACATCGTCAACCTCATGTCTTGCGCGCAAGGAAGGCCTGGAACGCCGCCCGCGCCGCGTCGGATTGCACCAAACGGCGCCGTCATCCGTCACGACGACAGGATCGGCCAAAGCTACTCCCTACGCCACCTCGTCATGCGTGCCGGCCGCGGCGCGGTTCAGCTTGCATCCTTTCCGTGGCGAATGAGTTTCCCGATCGCGCGGAATTCTCCTCCGACCGCAGTCCGCGCCTGCGCTTCAATGGCGCGATAAAGGCCGACCACCCGTTCGCCGACGGGAGTGACCACCGCGCCT
>JASHPW010000105.1 GCA_030037895.1 Xanthobacteraceae bacterium
GCTCACGCCGAGGAGCGGTGTGAGATCGAAAAGGCCGGAAATCGCGTAGCCGGCCGGCACCAGATCGGCCGGCGCCTCGGGATAGAGCGATCGCCAGTCGGTCGCGACCAAAGCGGCGGCGAGATGCCCGCCGGCCGAGTGCCCATAGACCAGAACCCGGCAGCCGAAGCGATGCCACAGGAACGCGCAAGCGCGCCGCATCTGCTCGATAATTTCGGCTACGCTGACGACCGGGCAAAGATCAAAGCCGGCCACCGCGACGGCGACGCCGCGCCCGTTCAAGCCGCGCGCCATATGGCTGAACGAAGAGGTATCGAGCGCGCGCCAATAACCGCCGTGGATGAAGAGAGCAAGCGCAGCGGCGTTGCCCGTCTCCGGTAGAAAAAGATCGACGATCTGCCGCGGCGTATCGCCATAGGACAGGCCGAGTTCGGCGCGGCCGCGCTTGAGCGCCTCGGCGCGATAATCCTCGGCGTCACGGACCCACCGCGCAAAAATCTCCGGATGCTCCGGTACGCGGGCGCGAACGTTGTATTCTGCTTCGTAATCGATAGCGACCATCGCGCTCCCCGCGGATTTCCCCACGGGACATTGCGGCAAGGGCGCCGCGCAGGCAAGCGGAAGGGCCCGCAGATGACGACGATAAGCGCGCTTGGCGACGCATCTGTGATCGACAGTTGGCCTAAATCTGCTAGGGGAAGGCCATGAAAGTGAACGGCAAGGCCATGCGCAGCATCTGGGTCGAGCCGGACGGCTGGTCGGTCGGCGTGATCGATCAGACGGCGTTGCCGCATCGCTTCGCGACCGTTCGCCTCGCGACGCTCGAAGAAGCGGCGCACGCGATCCGCGCCATGGTGATCCGCGGCGCCCCCCTGATCGGCGCGACCGCGGCCTACGGCATATGCCTCGCGCTCCGCGCCGATCCGTCCGATGAAACGCTCGATCACGCCTACGGCACGCTCCTCGCCACGCGCCCGACCGCGGTCAATCTGCGATGGGCGCTCGACGAAATAACGGCAGCCGTGCGCAACCGGCCGCGCTCCGAGCGCACCGCCGCCGCATACCGACGCGCCGCCGAGATTTGCGATGAGGACGTCGCCATCAATACCGCCATCGGCCGCAACGGCCTGCCGCTCATCGAGACCATCGCGTCACGCAAGAAGCCGGGCGAGCGGGTCAACGTGCTCACCCATTGCAACGCCGGCTGGCTGGCGACGGTCGACGTCGGCACGGCCACGGCGCCGATCTACTTGGCGCACGACAAGGGCGTCGCGGTTCACGTCTTCGCCGACGAGACGCGGCCGCGCAACCAGGGCGCTTCGCTCACCGCCTGGGAACTCGGCCAGCATGGCGTGCCGCATACGCTGATCGCGGACAATACCGGCGGCCATTTGATGCAGCACGGCATGGTCGACCTCGTCATCGTCGGCACCGACCGCGTCACCGCCAACGGCGACGTCTGCAACAAGATCGGAACCTATCTGAAGGCGCTCGCCGCGCGCGACAACGGCGTGCCGTTCTACGTCGCACTGCCTTCGCCGACCATTGATTTCACGGTCGCCGACGGTCTCGCCGAAATTCCCATCGAGCAGCGCAGCGCGGAGGAGGTGGCGACCATGACCGGACGCACCGCCGACGGCCGTATCGAGACCGTGCACATCGCGCCCGCCGGTTCCGCGGTGGCGAATTACGGCTTCGATGTCACCCCGGCGCGGCTCATCAGCGGCCTCATCACCGAGCGGGGCGTGATTGCGGCTTCTCGCGCCGCCCTGGCGGGGGCTTTCCCGGAGCGCGCCGGCGCGGCAGAATGAGAGTTTCCCCGTCCTCGGCCGCGGCATCGGAGCGTATGGCGTGCGTAAGTTCGAAACTCGGCCTTGGCCGACCCTCCCTCTGCCCGGAATGCTGGCTATGAGCCTCAATCTCCTGACCGCGCCCCCGCCGGTCGATGGACGGCAATCGGCGACGGCGCTTGCCGTCGCGCGCGGCACCGCGCGGTGCCTGCACGCGCTCGGCTATTCGGTGGTGAGCGAGCTGCCGCTCCCATCCGGACGCCGCGCCGACCTCGTCGCACTCGGCGGCGACGGCGAAATCCTGATCGTGGAGATCAAGTCGTCGGTCGCCGATTTCCGCGCCGATCAGAAATGGATGGAATACCGGTTGCATTGCGACCGGCTGTTCTTCGCCACCATCGTCGACGTTCCGAGCGAGATTTTTCCCGCCGATGCCGGCCTGATCTTAGCCGACGCCTTCGGCGCATCGATCGTATGCGAGGCGCCGGAGCATCGGCTGCCGCCGGCGCGGCGCAGGGCGGTGATGCTGCGTTTCGCGCACGCGGCAGCGTTACGCTTGCAGGCGCTGGCCGATCCGCAGGGGCCTTATGCCGGGGAAGTCTAAAAATCGAGCTCGCCGGGTGAAACGGCGGGGTCTCGAGCGGGCACCGTCGCTTGGCGCGTGTCCGCCGTCTCCGGCGCGAATTCCTTGACGCCGTCGTCATTGAGCACGAACAGCGGGACCACCCGCGGCAGTTCGATGTCCTGAACCAGTGCGAGCCAGCGATTATCGAGCATGATCCAGCTCCCGTCGACGCGGACGGCAACGACGGCGTGATCCTGCCCGACGGCGAGATCGCGCACAATGACGAGTCGCACGTCGGCGGCCGCGACTCCCGCTTCCTTGAGCGCGACGTATTTCGCGATGGCGTAATCCTCGCAATCGCCGCGACCGGTGGTGAGGGTCTGCAGCGGCGCGCTCCAGACGTCGGGTTCTCCCCATTGGGCAAGGTCGCTCATCGGGGCGATCGCCAGATTGATGGCGCGGTTGATGACACCGATGCGGGCGCGGCCGGCATGCGCACGGCCGTCCGCGATCACGGCGAGAAACTTTTGCGCCGCCGCCGGGCAATGCTCCATGCTTTCGCGGCAAACCGCCAGAACTTCGCTTTCGGCGCGGATATCGGCCCTTACGCCGTTCCACTTCGTTATCACGTTGCCGTCCGTCACCGGCACGACGTTAAGCCCGAATGGCTCGGCGGCGGACGATATTGCGCTCGACGGCGCGGCGGGATCGATCGCCGCCACGTTGACCTGCCATTGCGCGGCCGCGCTGACCGGACCGCCGCAAGCGGCGAGCGCAACGATAAACAATCCGACAATATGGCGTGACGCAACGCGACCAAGCATCTCGACGTCCCTGTAGGCACGGGCTTTGCGCTCGCGCGCACGCCCCGGCTCTTTTTCAGGGACCGCGATAACCCAGCCGCCGGTGCTGCCGAGTTAAGATGGAGCAGTCGTGCAGAAAACGATTGCGGATAGCGTGCAGAAACTCTGACGCCGTCGCGAACAATTTTATCGAATGCGGTTGCAACCCGATCATGAACCGTTTTGGCGGTGCCGCTGAAAGTCTTCCCAATGGCACCTTCTTGGCGGGCTTGCGACCGAAGTGAAGCAATCACGTGCTGCGGCGCGTTCGCGGCCGCGGACGTGCTTGCTGTACAGCTGAGCCTTTTTGCGATTAAATGTAAAAGTTGGGAATGCAACTAAATGCTCGGCGGGAGGACATGATGCGGCGGACGCGCCCGATCGAACTCTGCGGCCTCGCGATGCTCGGCCTCGCCTTCGGGCTCGCGACAGCGTCAGCGGCGGACAAGACATTCGAGCTCAAGCTGTCGCATTGGGTGCCGCCGTCGCATCCGCTGCAGAAGGCGATGGAGGATTGGGGTTCCTCGATCGAGAAGGATTCCGGCGGCACCATCAAATACAAGGTCTACCCGGCGCAGCAGCTCGGCAGAGCGTTCGACCATTACGACATGGCCCGCGACGGCATCGCCGACGTGACCTATGTCAGTCCCGGCTACCAGCCCGGCCGTTTCCCCATTTTCGACGCCGCCAACCTGCCGTTCATGCTGGCCAACGCCAAAGGCGGCTCCGAGGCGCTCGACGACTGGTACCGCAAATACGCCGCCAAGGAGATGAAGGACGTCCATTTCTGCTTCGCCTTCGCGCACGATCCCGGCACCTTCCATTCGCGCACCAAGAAGATCGAGGTGCCGGCCGACATCAAGGGCATGAAGATCCGGCCGGCGCATGCGACCATGGCCTCGCTCGTCACCGAGCTCGGCGGCACCAATGTGCAGGCCGCGGCGCCCGAGGTGCGCGACATCCTGGAAAAGGGCGTGGCCGACGCGGTCACCTTCCCCTGGGGCTCGATCGTGCTGTTCGGCATCGACAAGGTGACCAAGTACCACATGGAAGCGGCGCTCTACACCACGGGCTTCGTCTGGGTCATGAACAAGGGCACCTATGCGGCGATGTCGCCGTCGCAGCAGAAGGTGATCGACAATCACTGCAACAGGGAATGGGCGTTAAAGGTCGCCGCGCCGTGGGCCGATTTCGAGCATGACGGCATTGAGAAGCTTAAGGCCGAACCCGGCCACATCGTCTATCCGATCACCGACGCGCAGCTCAATGAATGGAAAGTGGCGGCCGGACCGGTGGTGCAGACCTGGGCCCATGCGGTGAAAAAGACCGGCAACGATCCGGACGCGATTCTGAAGGACCTCAAGACGAAGCTCGCCAAGTACGATTCCGGATACTGAAGGCAAAGGCATCGACGGCGTTCTTCGATCGCGCTTTTGCTGATGCGAACTTCCTCTTCCCCGGGGAGAGGGAGAAGAGGGTGCGCGGATCATGGCTGAGCCGCAAACAGAATTGCCGCCGCGCCCGGCGCGGCCGTCGCGCAATCCCATGGATCGGTTCATCGACGGCATTGAATTGGTCGCCGCATTTTTCGTCGGCGTCGTCGCCATCGACATTTTCGTCTCGGTGCTGCTGCGCTATTTCTTCAGCGTGCAGATTCCCGACAGCTACGATTTCGGCCGGCTGCTCCTCGGCATCCTCATCTTCTGGGGCATCGCCGCGACCTCCTACCGCGGCACCCACATCACCGTCGATCTCGTCTACGCCAATGTCGGCGCGCGTATGAAGCGATTCATCGACGTGTTCGCGACGCTGGTGCTCCTCTTCGTGGTGACGGTGCAGACCTACACCTTGTTCGACAAGGTCACGAGCACCTATGCCGAGAACCTCGCCACCTTTGATCTACGGCTGCCGGTCTGGCCGTTTTATCTGGTCGCCTGGATCGGCGACGTGTCGGCGGTGCTGCTGATCGCCGTGCGCACCTATCGGCTGATCTTCCATCCCGAACTCATTGGCGGCCAATACCAGATCAAGCCGGTCGAATGAGGCGCCGGTGAGCGCGGACACGGTCGCCATCCTCGGCTTCCTCGTCCTGTTCGGACTGATGCTGCTGCGCGTGCCGGTGGGCATGGCGATGGGGCTCGTCGGCGTGAGCGGCTTCGCCTATCTGGTCGGCGGCGAGCCGGCGCTGAAAATCGTCGGTCACACCTCGATGCGCACGGTGACCGATTACACCTTCGGCGTTATTCCGATGTTCCTGCTCATGGGCGCGTTCGTGTCCAATTCCGGCATGAGCCGCGAATTGTTCCGCGCCGCCAATGCGTTCGTCGGCCACTTCAAGGGTGGGCTGGGCATCGCCACCATCGCCGCCTGCGCCGGATTTGCCGCGATTTCCGGCTCCTCGGTGGCGACCGCCGCCACCTTCGCCACAATCGCCTATCCGGAAATGCGCCGCTACGCCTATCCGCAGTCGTTCGCCACCGGCGTGATTGCCGCCGGCGGCACGCTCGGCGCCATGCTGCCGCCTTCGACCGTGCTCGCCGTCTACGGCATCATCACCGAGCAGGATATCGGCAAGCTGTTCATCGCCGGGATCATTCCGGGGCTGCTCGCCGCCTCGATGGACATGATCACTATCGCGATCATCGGCCGTCTGCGGCCGAAATTCCTTCCTTCGGCTCCGCGCCATTCATGGCCCGAGCGCCTCGCCGGACTGCGGGACATCTGGGCCACGCTCCTGCTCTTCGTCTTCGTCATCGGCGGGCTCTATGGTGGCTTGTTCACGCCGACGGAGGCCGGCGGCATGGGCGCGGTCGGCGCGCTGCTCATCGGCATCGCACGCCGTAAACTGACGCCGCCGGAAATCCGCCGCTCGCTGTTGCAGGCGGTGCGCACGGCCGCCGCGGTGCTCACCGTGCTGATCGGCGCGCTCCTGTTCGGCTATTTCCTCACGGTGACGCAGACGCCGCAGAAGGTGACCGCCTTCCTCACCTCCCTCGGGCTCGGCCGCCACGGCGTGCTCGCTTTGATCATGCTGATGTACATCGTGCTCGGCTGCCTGATGGATGCGCTCGCCATGATCATCCTCACCATCCCGATCATCTTTCCGGTGATCACACAGCTTGGCTTCGATCCGATCTGGTTCGGCGTCATCATCGTGATGACGGTCGAGCTCGGGCTCATTCATCCGCCGGTCGGGATGAATGTGTTCGTCATCAAGAGCGTTGTGCAGGACGTGAGTTTTTCGACGATATTTCTGGGCGTGCTGCCCTTTATCGTGACCGACCTTCTGCGCCTCGCGGTTCTGATCGCGTTCCCAATTCTGGCGCTATACTTGCCCTCGCACATGTGACGTTTGGCAGCAGCCGATCGATCTGACCGATGATGTAAGGCCGAGGTTTCGCCGAAGGCACATTCCCGCACAGGATGGTCCCCATGTTTCGTCTGCTCTTCATCACCACGCTGATCGCGTTCGCACCGGCCGCTCACGCCGCCGGCTGCGGCGCCAATGCCGGCCAATTGGAGGCCAATAAGAAGGTTGTGGCGGAGTTTTATGACCTTGCCGTCAATCAGAGGAATTTCGACGCCGCCGCGAAATTCCTCGGACCCCGCTACATCCAGCATAATCCGCATGCGATCGACGGGCCGGCGGGGTTAAAGGCTTATATCGCCTTCCTGCGCGAGAAATTTCCCGCCTATCATAGCGATATCAAACGCGTCTTCGCCGACGGCGATTATGTCATTCTGCACGTCCACAACGTGCCGACCCCCGGCAGCCGCGGCAATGCCATCGTGGACATTTTCAGGCTCGAAAACGGCAAGATCGTCGAGCATTGGGATGTCCGTCAGGAGATTCCGGAACAATCCGCCAATTCCAACACGATGTTCTAGCTGAGGCCGCCGCCGCGTGATTGCGGGACCGAACCGCGCGGCGCGCGGAGAAGCGTGGGCCGTCAGCTCCGCCCGCCGCCGGCGAGGACGGCGCGGGTGGCCCGGTCGGGGCCGAAATCATCGACGCTGTCGATCGCGAGCAGGTCGGCAAGACGGGTGCGGGCGCGATTCACGCGGCTTTTGATAGTACCGACCGCGCAGCCGCAGATCGCCGCGGCGTCTTCATAGGAAAAGCCGGAGGCACCGACCAGGATGAGTGCTTCGCGCTGATCCGACGGCAGTTTGGCGAGCGCGTTGCGGAACTCGGCGAATTCGACCCGTCCGGTCTGCTCCGGATGCGATTTGAGCGTCTCGGCATAACGCCCGTCGGCGTCCTCCACCTCGCGCCGTCGCTTGCGATATTCGGAACGGAACAGATTGCGCAAAATGGTGAAGAGCCACGCCGGCATGTTGGTGCCGGGCTCGAACGAATCGATGTGCGCAAGCGCGCGCAGCAGCGTCTCCTGCACCAGATCGTCGGCGCGGTCGATATTGCCGCAGAGCGAGATCGCGAACGCACGCAAACTCGGCACCGTGGCAAGCACCTGATCGCGTATGACCGGATCGAGCCTCATGCCAACCCATCATCCTGTTCGCTCAGTCGGCGAACCAGGTCGGCGATGTGTTGCGGCACCCCCTGGTTGACGACCGCGTCGTACATGGCGCGCAATTGCTGACCAATGCGCGCCTGGACTTCCCGTCCGAGGCGTACTTCGCTCTTGCGTGAAGTGACTGGCCTGCCCATTGCATCCCGGGCTTCCGGCTTATCCGTGTTCGGGACCGGAGGCTCAACGTTAGCTGTCTTACCCGTCTTCATTTTTGTCATGCCCCCTTGTCCAATTTTGCATGACGGCCCCCGACCTCTGCCCTAAAGAACGCGCGGCCTTTATCTTGGTTCCCGCCGGAGAAGGTTTTTTGGAACTTTGTTTGCGCTGCGACGTTCCAGCCGATAGCCTCGGGAAGTTGAAAGGGGAGGGTTTGTCCTTGTCGACATCGCAAGCCGTACTCCAGCATCTGCCCTACCTGCGCCGCTATGCGCGCGCACTGACCGGCAGCCAAGTATCCGGTGACGCTTATGTCGCCGCAACTTTGGAATCGTTGATCGCCAGTCCGAATATCCTCGACTCCAGCCCCAACCAGCGGGCCGCCCTTTATCGCTTATTCACGAAAATCTGGAATTCCGTCGCGATCAACGGCAAAGCCGACGCTGGCGAGGCGAATCTGGTGCCGGAACAACATCTTAGCCAAATCACGCCGCGCCCACGCCAAGCCTTCCTGCTGGTCGCACTGGAAGGCTTTTCCGAGGATGACGCGACGCTCATCCTCGACTGTGACCTGCCAACCCTGCGTGGTCTGGTCGAGGAATCCGGCCGCGAACTTGCCGCCGAGATTGCAACCGACGTTCTCATCATCGAGGACGAGACGTTCATCGCCATGGACATTGAGGCGCTGGTGGAAAGCCTGGGCCACAAGGTCATCGGCATCGCGCGCACGCACACCGAAGCCATTGCTCTCGCAAGACAAAAGCGACCCGGGCTGATCCTGGCGGACATCCAGCTTGCCGACGGCAGTTCGGGGCTCGATGCCGTGAACGAGCTTCTCGGCTCGTTCGAGGTGCCGGTGATCTTCATTACCGCCTATCCGGAGCGCTTCCTCACCGGGCAGCGGCCGGAGCCGGCATTCCTCATCGCCAAGCCTTTCCAGCTCGCGGTGGTCTCGGCCGTGGCGAGCCAAGCGCTCTTCTTCGGGCGCAATGCCCGTCAGCGCGAGCGGCAGCCGACGGCGTAGTCCACGAACTTCCCTGCCGAGGCGTCACAAGGCGTCATGGCCCGGCGCCAAGCCGGGCATGACGGACATGGTGTGGGTCTGACGAAAAATTAGGGCGCAGCCGATCGGTCCATCGACTGCGCCCATTACGGCCGGCCAAGCACGGGGGGAGGGGGGAAAGGATGGCCGGTCCCGACAACAAGTTCTGACTACGGAATTTGTTCCGGTCACACCGGCTCCGCCTCGCGCACGCAAACCGACATCACGCAAGTGTGAGCACCGTCATCACCACACGGTGAGTCTCGGCGCGGAACTGCGCGCACCAACACACGTTGCTTACGGCGCGTGGGCCGGATGGCCGCACCTATTCCGGGACAGGGGCATGGGTTTCGGCGCGGAGACGATCCGATGTTCCCACTCCTGTCTGTTCGCATTGCGAGCGTCACGGGACTCTTTTTGCTTGCATTGTTCACTGCGGGCCTGATTTCGCTCCCGTCATTCCAAACGACCGCCAGCGCGGGTTTGTCGACAACGAAACCGGCGCCGTTCGTGAACCGCGCCCGCAAGGGCGACCGCCTGCCGATTGCAAAGCCGATCGTCGCGCCGGGTGAGTTTGGATTCCCGGCATCGCCGGTCACGCCCCTGCGCGCGCCGATCGGGGCGAGGAAAATTCCGCCCGGTTGCGATCCGGCCTTCAGTCCGATTTCTTCGCCGTTGCTGGCAAATGTTTATCGACGTTGCATCACCTAGAACGCAATCGAATCACACTGAATCGGATTGCGCCCCAGCTTATTGGGAAGCATGATTTTTTTTGGGAAAATCGATTCCCGCTTTTCCGGATCATGCTCTCATAAAAACCTGATCGCCGTGATGATGCGGCGCATCGCCGCGAGGCGGCCCTGTTTCTACGTTGGTCCAAGTCCGTGGCCTTGACCACGGGAACGGGAAGGGCGAACTGAACGGGGAGGCCGAACTGTATGAGCATGGACAGGTCCGAGGTAAAGAAGACGATCACCGCGACGGAACCGGATTGGGAACCGGGTGAAGGACCCGCAAAAGAATTCTTTCCCGATTTTGCCACGGTTCGTGCCGCGCTTGAAACTGGACGAGTCGGCGTCTGGTCCTGGGACATCGCCACCAATGCGGTAACGTGGTCGAGCAATCTTGAGTCGATTCATGGCCTGCCCGCCGGCAGTTTCGACGGCACGTACGCATTCTTCGAACGCGACATCCATGATGAGGATCGGCCCAAAGTCGCCAATGCCATCAACGCGGCGCTGCGCAGCGGAGAATCCTACCGAGTGCGCTACCGGGTCGTTGCGCGGGGAACGGGCGAGGCGCGCTGGATGGAGGCGATCGGTACGGTCGTGCCGAAGGATGGTGCGCCCGAGCGCATGATCGGTCTTTGCTACGACGCCACCGATCGGATAAAGCTCGAGAACGAGCTGCGCAGCCGCATCAAGGAGCAGGGGGCGCTCGCGAAACTCGGCGAACGCGCGTTGGCCGAAAGTGGCCTCGAACGGCTGCTCAACGACGTGGTCAGTACCGTCGCGCTCACCTTGCCGGTCGATTTCGTCGAAGTGCTCGAGCTTTTGCCCGGCGACGCCGACCTTCTCTTGCGCGCCGGCTTCGGGTGGAAGCCCGGTTGCATCGGCTCCATCGTCACCTCGACGGAAAACGGCAACTACGCGCGGCGCACCTTGGATTCCGCGGGTCCGCTCGTCGTCGCCGATTTTGCGGCGGAGACGCGCTTCACAATCCCCCAATATCTTCGCGAGCACGGCTGCGTCAGCGGCATGAGCACCGTCATCGCCGGCCGCGACGGACGGGCCTACGGTATACTCGGTGTCTGCGCCACCGCGCGCCGCTCGTTCGACGTGCAGGACACTTCATTCCTCGCCGCCGTCGGCGATCTCGTCGCCGGCGCCATTCAGCGCCGGCAATTGGAGCAGCGTCATGAGCTGATGATCCGCGAGTTGCGTCATCGCTCCGGCAATCTGTTTTCTCAACTGCTGGCGCTGTTTTCGCAGACGGCCAGAAATTCCAGGAACATGGCCGAGCTCATGAGCAAGTATCAGGCGCGCGTGCTGGCGTTGGCGAACGCCTACCGGCTGATCACCGAGGCCGGCTGGAAATCAACCTCGTTCGCCGAGCTGTTGCGCGTCGTGCTCGGGCCCTATCTCGATCAAACTTCCTTTACCGGGCCCGATATCGATCTCGATCCGGATCCGGCCTTCAGCTTGAGCGCCGCTTTGCACGAGCTTGCCGACAATGCCGTCAAGCACGGCAGCCTGTCGCGGCCGCAGGGCCGACTCGAACTGAATTGGTCGGTCGCGCGCACGCAGCGCGGCGTGACTTTGACGTTCGATTGGGTCGAGCGCGACGGACCGCCGGCGCGGCGGCCGCGGCGCACCGGATTCGGCACCCGCCTGATCGGCCTGGTCATCGAGCGACAGATGAACGGCGAGGTACATCCGACCTACAGCCATGAGGGGCTGTCGGTGCGCATGATCGTGCCGCTCACCCACGAACGCTGGCCGACTCAGGCCGCGCCCGCGGCAACCCAGTCGGAAAACGCCTAGCGGCGGGAACGCCGGCAACGACGCATCGGTGGCGCGGCGCACGGCTCTCGTTCTTCATGACGCCTCCGCGAGCCGCAGCCCGATGAGCCGGTCGAGCGCCGCGTGGTCGGCAAGCAATTCGGCCGAGCCGCCGCTGTGAATGACGCGGCCGCGCTCGAGTACCAGCGCATCCTGCGTCAGCGCCAGCGCGATATCGGCGTGTTGTTCCACCAGGATGAAGGCGTTGGCGCCTTCGCTGGTCATGCGCCGGATCGCGGCGGCGAGTTCTTCGACCACGATCGGCGCCAGTCCTTCGAGCGGCTCGTCGAGCAAAAGCAGCGCCGGATTGGTCATGAGCGCGCGCGCGATCGCCAGCATCTGCTGCTCGCCGCCGGAGAGCTGGTTGCCGAGATTGCGCCGGCGCTCGGCGAGGCGCGGAAACAGATCGTAGACCGCCGCCAGGTTCCACCTGCCGCCACGGGCGGCGACGGTAAGATTCTCCTCGACGCTCAAAGAGGGAAAAACCTCGCGTTCCTGCGCCACCCAGCCGATACCGGCCAGCGCGCGACGATGCGGCGGGCGCTGGGTGATGTCCTCGCCGCGCCAGAGGATGCGGCCGCGGCCGACCCGCGTATAGCCCATGATGGTAAGAAGGAGCGTGGTCTTGCCGACGCCGTTGCGGCCGAGGACGGCGAGGCCGCCGCGTTCCGGCAGCGCCAGCGACACGCCGTCGAGCACGACGGCGGAGCCATAGCCGGCGCGCACATCTTCGAGCGCAAGGAGCGGCTCAATCATGGCGCAATTCTGCAAGCTCCTTGGTCGGCGCCTTGCCGAGATAGACCGCGCGCACCCGCGGATCGGACGCGATCTCCTGCGCGGTGCCTTCGACCAGGACGCGCCCGCCGACCATCACAATCACGCGCGAGGCAAAGCGAAAAACCAGCTCCATGTCGTGCTCGATGAACAGCACGGTGATGTCGTGCGACAGTCCGGCGATGGCGGCGAACAATTCCTTGCTCTCCTCGCGCGGCACGCCCGCGGCCGGCTCGTCGAGCAGCAACACCTTCGGCCGGGTCGCCAAAGCGAGCGCGATCTCGAGCAGGCGTTGCTGGCCGTAGGCCAGTTCGCGCGTCAGACGGTGACAGACCGAATCCAGCTTGAGGGCGCAGAGGACGTCATAGGCCTCGTCGATTTCGTGGCCGTGAGCGGCGAGTTGCCGCCACCAGGCGCGCGCGGCGCGGCTTCGCTCGCAAACCGCCAGCGTCACCGATTCGAGCGCGGTGAGATGCGGAAACAGCGACGTGATCTGGTAGGTGCGAACGAGACCGCGCTGCACGCGCTGCTCGGGCGGCAACGCCGTGATGTCGACATCGTCGAGCAGGATACGGCCGGCGTCGGGCCGCAACATTCCGGTCATGAGATTGATCAGCGTGGTCTTGCCGGCGCCGTTGGGCCCGATCAGCGCGTAGCGCACCCCCTTGGGCAATTCGATCTCAAGCTCGCTGGCGACGACGAGCGAGCCGAAGCTCTTGGCCAGGCCGCGGGCGGCAAGAGCCGGCGGGCTCACGACCGGCTCCGGCGCGACATGAGCTTCGCCGCTCCGCCGAGAATGCCGTTGGGGAGGAACGTGACCACCCCCACCAGCAGAACGCCGATCCAGAAATACCAATATTGCGGCTCGATGCCGGAAAACTGGTCGCGCGCGACCATGTAGACGATGACGCCGACGAGCCCGCCATAAAGGCGGCCGGCGCCGCCGAGCACCAGCATCACCACCACTTCGGCGGAGCGCTCGAAGCCGAGCGACTCAAGCGACACCGTTTCCGTGGTCTGCGCCAGCAGGGCGCCGGCGATCCCGGCCATGGCCGCGGCGATCGTATAGATGGTGCGGATGTGGGCGCGGCTCGGCGCGCCGATGGCGGGCATGCGGACGAAATTCTCGCGAATGCCGCGCAGCGATAGGCCGAACGGCGAATGGATGAGCCGTCGCGCGAATACAAACAACACGAACAGCACGGCGAGCGCATAGGCGTAGGCGGTGCGGCCGTACAGATCGAAGGGGAGATAGCCGAAGAGCTTCCAGGTATGGATGCCTTGCAGGCCGTCAACGCCGCCGGTCAGCCAGCCGGCGCTGTTGGCGAGTTCTTCCAGCAGTAGGCCGAAACCGAGCGTGAGCATGATCAGAGCAAGATGCCGAAACCGGCAGATGACGAAACTCGTGGCATAACCGATAAGGCCGGCCGCGACCGCCGCTATCGCCAAGCCGGTGAGCGGCTCGCCCCAGCCGTATTTCGAAACGAGGCCGGCGGTGTAGGCGCCGATGCCGAAGAAGGCGGCGTGCCCGAGCGAGACAATACCGGCGTAGCCGAGGATCAAATCGAGCGACAACGCGAACAACCCGGCAATGGCGATCTGACTCGCGAGCGAGAGATAATCCGGAAACAGCGCATAGGGCAGAAGCGTCGCGAGCCAGAACGCGATCTCGATCGGTCGCCACCGCGTTTGCGCCTGAAGATAAAGTCGCGGATTGGCCGTCCCTTCGGTCAGCGCCATCGGTCAGCGTCTCCCGATGAGGCCGAGCGGGCGCCACATCAACAAGCCGATCATGACGAGGTAGATGAGAAACGCCCCGAGCTGCGGAATGTAGTACTTGCCGGCGACGTCGCTGATGCCGAGCACGATAGCGGCGGCAAAGGAGCCGGAAATCGAGCCCAGGCCGCCGACCGAGACGACGATCAGGACGTAAACCAGATAGGTCAGCGCGAACGAGGGGTCGAGCCCGATGATCTCGATCGCCAACGCGCCGCCAAGCCCGGCGAGCCCGCTGCCGAGCGCAAAGGTGATCGCGAAGGTGCGGTCGACGTCGATGCCGAGGCCGCGCGCCATGCGTTCGTTGTCGACGGCGGCGCGCACCCGGGCGCCGAAGCGGGTGTAATCGAGCCCGAGCACCAACGCCAATGTGATCAGCAGCGCCAGCCCGATCAGGATCAGCCGGTACACCGCGAAACGAACGCCCATGAAGGTGAGCGAGCTGCGCAGATAGGCCGGCAACTGCAACGGCCGCTGCTCGGTGCCGAAGATGTACGCCGCGACGGCGACCGAAATGAAGACAATGCCGATGGTCAACAAGACCTGGTCGAGATCGCTCGCCCGATAGAGGCGGCGGAAGAACGCCCGCTCAAACCCGACGCTGACCAAGGCGGCGGCGATGAACGCGCAGGGCAGCGTGGCGAAGAACGGCCAGCCGTAACTGCTCATCAACACGACGGTGACATAGCCGCCGAGCATGGCGAAGCTGCAGTGCGCCAGATTGATGAAATTCATCATGCCGAGCGTCACCGACTGTCCGACCGACAGCAGGAACAACAGCATGCCGTAAGCGAGCCCGTCGAACAGGACGCCGAATACGGGAGGGAGCATGGCCGAAGAGCCCCGATGAATCGGCGGACAACGTAACGGACGACGCCGCGGCCGGCCAAGCAATTTCCCGCCCGGCGCGCGGTGGCGCGATCGAAGGACCGACGCGGCCGCGCGCCGACAAACCGGCCCTCTTACTGCTTCATCGCCGCCTTATACGGATCCTTGACGTCGGCGACCGCGGCGATTTCGACGTTGACCAGGTGACCACCGACCTTCTCCACTTTGCGGATGTAGACGGTCTGAACGACGTCGCGCGTCTGCGGATCGATGCTGATTTGGCCGCGCGGGCTTTCCCAGCTCAGACCCTTGGCGGCGTCAACCAGCGACTCGCCGTCTTTCTTGCCGCCGGATTTTTGCAACGCCGCGTCGATCAAGTGCATGCCGTCATAGCCGCCGACCGAGAAGAAGTCGGGATTGCGCTTGAAATCCTCGTTGTAGGCCTTCACGAACTCTTCGTTCAATTTCGAGTGGTGATTGTAGTCGTAGTGCCCCGCGGTGATGATGCCGAGGGCGATGTCGCCCATGCTGGCGAGCGCGTGCTCGTCGGCGATCTCCATTTGCCCCATGACCTCGATCGTGCGCGGGTCGATGCCGCGTTCGGCCAAGGCCTTGCCGAAGGCGCCCGGCTGCGCGCCGCCCGGGATCATGACAAAGATGCCCTGCGGATTGAGATCCTTGGCGCGCTGCACATAGGCGGTGAAATCCGGGTTCTGCACCGCCATGCGCAACGAGCCGACGATGTCGCCGCCGGCTTCCTTGAAGCCCTTCTGGAACGCGGCTTCCGCGTCGATGCCGGGACCGTAGTCGGTGACCATGGTGTAGGCCTTCTTCAGTCCGTGCTTTTCGGCCCAGGTGCCAAGCGTCTGGTTGAGCTGCGGCACGGTGAAGGAGACGCGCACCATGTAAGGCGACTTGGTGGTGACGATGGCCGTGGCCGCGTTCATGTCCACCATGAATTTCTTGGCTTCGGCGGAAACGTCGGCGGCGGCCAGCGCGTTCGGCGTCAACGCGAAGCCGGCCAGGATATCGACGTTGTCGCGGGTCACCAGTTCCTGCGCCAGGCGCTTGGCGACCGGCGGGGCGATGCCGCCGGTATCCTTGCGGATCAGCTCGACGTTCTTGCCGCCGAGCTTGTCGCCGTGCTGCTTGAGATAGAGCTTGATGCCGTCATCCATCTGCGTCGCGGTGTCGGCGAACTGGCCCGAATAGGGCAGGATGACGCCGATCTTGACCGTGTCCTCGGCGCCGCCAGCGGCTGCGAAAAGACTTGGCACGAAAGCGAGGACGCCGGCGAGCAAAAGACGCTTCATCTCATCCTCCCATTTTATTTGTTGGTGTTCAGAATGCTCCACCGTTCCGGCAAAGAAAAGCGCCGCGGAATCCGGAGGTCGCGGCGCGGATACCCTACGGCTCTTGTGGAAGCGGCTTTCGGATCGAATCTGTCCCGAAGGCTTCGGTGCGCTCTATTGCCGCATCATTTCTTCATCGCCGCCTTCACCGGATCCTTGACGTTCGGGATCGAGGCGATCTCGACGTTGACCAGCTTGCCGCCGACCTTCTCAACCTTGCGGATATAGACCGTCTGGATGATGTCGCGCGTCTCAGGATCGATCGAGATCGGTCCGCGCGGGCTTTCCCAACTCGCGCCCTTGGCGGCGGCGATCAGCGACTCGCCGTCGGTCTTGCCGCCGGATTTTTGCAGCGCGATGTCGATCAGGTGCATGCCGTCATAAGCGCCGATCGAGAAGAAGTCGGGGTTGCGCTTGAAATCCTCGTTGTAGGCCTTCACGAATTCTTCATTCAATTTCGAGTGGTGATTGTAGTCGTAATGACCGGCGGTGATGATGCCGAGGGCGATGTCGCCCATGCTGGCGAGCGCGTGCTCGTCGGCGATCTCCAATTGTCCCATGACCTCGGTCTTCTTGGGATTGATGCCGACTTCGGCCAAGGCCTTGCCGAAGGCGCCCGGCTGCGCGCCGCCCGGTATCATGACGAAGATGCCCTGCGGATTGAGATCCTTGGCGCGCTGCACATAGGCGGTGAAATCCGGGTTCTGCACCGCCATGCGCACCGAGCCGACGATGTCGCCGCCGGCTTCCTTGAAACCCTTCTGGAACGCCCCTTCCGCGTCGATGCCCGGGCCGTAATCGGTGACCATGGTGTAGGCCTTGTTCAGCCCGTGCTTTTCCGCCCAGGTGCCGAGCGTTTGGATGAGCTGCGGCACGGTCAACGAGGTGCGCGCCATGTAGGGCGACTTGGTGGTGACGATGGCCGTGGCGGCGTTCATGTCCACCATGAATTTCTTGGCTTCGGCGGAAACGTCGGCGGCGGCCAGCGCGTTCGGCGTCAACGCGAAACCGGCGAGGATATCGACGTTGTCGCGGGTCACCAGTTCCTGCGCCAAGCGCTTGGCGACCGGCGGGGCGATGCCGCCGGTGTCCTTGCGGATCAGCTCGACGTTCTTGCCGCCGAGCTTGTTGCCGTGCTGCTTGAGATAAAGCTTGATGCCGTCGTCCATCTGCGTCGCCGCGTCGGCGAACTGGCCCGAATACGGCAGGATCACACCGATCTTGACTGTGCCCTGGGCATGGCTCGAAGTCGCCAACAAGCTGGCCGCGAAAGCGCAAACGCCAGCAAGCAAAAGACGCTTCATCTCGTCCTCCCATGTCTTAATCGACCAATTGACGTCCAGAATGCCCCATCTGACCGGCAAAGAAAAGCGCCCACAAATGTAGCTGTCCGCGGCGTTTGCGCACTGTTTCACATGGCACTCGAATCTGGCAAACCCGCATAAATTTTTGCATCGCTTTCTTCACGTTCTGCGCGAAGCCCGATGCCACGACCGTCGTCGTTTACGCTGCGCGTGAGTGTACCCGCGGCCATTGTCGGACGGGTGGGCCGCGGCCCGTTAATATCATTGGCCGACGGACGGCAAAGCTTTAGTGTCGCGTCCCAGCCTCCACCCCCGTCGCGTCAGCGGCGCCGGCAAGCGGATGACGGCGGCATGGATCGAGAACGACCGGAAACCGGCACCATCGACCAGGACGAGGTGGCGCGGTTCTCGCGGCTTGCCGGCCAATGGTGGGATCCGCGCGGGCCGATGGCGGCGCTGCACAGATTCAATCCGGTCCGTCTTGCCTATATCCGCGACCGTGCCGCCGCGCATTTCGGCCGTGATCCGCAGCGCCTCGATAGCCTCGCCGGCCTGCGGATCCTCGATCTCGGCTGCGGCGGCGGAATTCTCTGCGAGCCGTTGGCGCGGCTCGGCGCGGCGGTCACCGGCGCCGATCCCTCGCCGCGCAACATCTCGGTCGCGCAGCATCACGCGGCACAATCGGGACTTTCGATCGATTACCGCAACACCGGCGTCGAGGCTCTGGCGGAGGCCGGCGATGTTTTTGACGTTGTTCTCGCCATGGAAGTGGTCGAGCACGTCGCCGACGTCGGCCTGTTCGTCTCGCTTGCGGCGGCGACGGCCAAGCGCGGCGGGCTCGTCTTCGTCGCGACGCTCAATCGCACGCTGAAGAGCTTTGCACTGGCGATCGTCGGCGCCGAGTACATTTTGCGTTGGCTGCCGCGCGGTACGCATCAATGGGACAAGTTCGTGACCCCGAACGAGCTTGAGATCGCGATCGCGCAGGCCGGACTGCGCATCATCGACCAAACCGGGGTGATTTATAATCTCCTCGCCGACCGCTGGCAGCTCTCGACCGACACGGACGTGAACTACATGGTGGTCGCGGAGAAGGCGACGTAATGCTCACGCCCTGGCTCTGGGCCGTCTTCACCATCATCGCCGCATTCGCCCAAACCGTGCGCAACGCGACGCAGCGCGAGCTGACCAAAAGCCTGGGCACGGTCGGCGCGACCCACGTCCGGTTTCTGTTCGGCTTTCCCTTCGCGGTCATTTTCCTCGCCGGCGTCGTCCTGGCGACGGGATTGCCGCTGCCGCGGCCGCGATGGAATTTTTGGCCCTGGGTGATCGACGGCGCGTTGGCGCAGATCGCCGCCACGGCTTTGATGCTCGCGGCGATGAGCGATCGCTCGTTCGTCGTCACCATCGCCTACATCAAGACCGAACCGATTCAGGTCGCGGTTTTCGGCCTCATCTTCCTCGGCGACGCCGTGAGCGCGCCGATGCTGGCGGCGATCCTCCTTGCCACCTTGGGTGTCGTCATCATGTCGACCGCTCCCACCTTCACCCTCTTCCGCAAGCGGGGGAGCGACGGGCGGGGGCTCGGCGACATCAAGCCGACGCTATTGGGTCTCGCCGCCGGCGGCATGTTCGCGTTGTCGGCGATCGGTTTTCGCGGCGCCATTCTCAGTCTCGCCTTGCCCGATTACCTCATGGCCGCGACGTTCACCCTGACGATCGGGCTTGGCATGCAGGCGGTCCTGCTGTCGGCCTATCTGGCGCTGCGCGACCGTTCGGTGCTCTTGGCCATCGCGCGCGGCTGGGAACCATCGCTCTTTGCCGGCTTCATGGGGGCGCTTGCCTCGCAGTTCTGGTTCCTCGCCTTTGCGCTCGCCACCGCGGCGAGCGTGCGCACGCTGGCTCTGGTCGAGGTCTTGTTCGCCCAAATCATCGCGCGCTTCTCGTTCGGTCAGCGCACCAGCCCGCGCGAAGCTGTCGGCATGGTGCTTGTGGTGTGCGGCGTCGGACTGTTGATTTTAGCGCATTGAGTGTCGTCATTCCGCGGCCCGCCGCTCCGCGGCGTCGCGGAATGACGTGCTACGGCGCGTCAGTTGAATTCGTCCGGTAGGATCGGCAGCGGATGAAATTCGATGCCTTCCTCGTGTAATTCCTTGGCTTCGTCGAGCGAGGCTTCGCCGTAGATCGAGCGGTGCTCGATCTCGCCATAATGGATCTTGCGCGCCTGCTCGGGGAAACGCGGACCGACGTAATCGGCGTTCCTGGTGATGTGGTCGCGCAACTCCTTGAGCTTCTTGCGCAGCTCGCGTTCGTGCGGCGACATGATGGCGACCGGCGCCTTGGCGGACGTTGGCGAGGGCATTGGCGGCGGCATCGGCGGCATCTCTGTCCGCGGGGCCGGCGCGGCGGTTTCGGCCCGCGCCAGGCGCGGCGTCATGATTGCCTTCTCCACTTTGCCGGAGCCGCAGATCGGACAACTCACCAGTCCGCGCTTCGCCTGCTTGTCGTAGGCGGCCGAGTTCTGGAACCAGCTCTCGAAGGCGTGGCCGCGCTCGCAATTGAGTGCGTAGCGGATCATAACGGCGCCCGCACGGGGTGCAGATGGGTCGGCTCGGCCATCGGCTCGATGAGCTCGAAGCGCCGGCCGTGGTGCAGCGAGGGAATCCGCGCGTGCGCGGCCGTGACCTCGGCCGGATCGACCTCGGCGAGGATCACGCCCGGCTCCGTCCCGCCCTCGGCGAGGATTTGGCCCCAGGGATCGACGACCAGCGAATGTCCGAAGGTCTCGCGTCCGTTCTCGTGCTTGCCGCCTTGCGCGGCGGCGAACACGAAGCAGCCGTTCTCGATCGCGCGCGCGCGCATGAGCACGTGCCAGTGCGCCGCTCCGGTCTGTCTGGTGAAGGCGGACGGGATGGAAAAGAATGAGGCGCCGGATTCGGCGAGCGCCCGATAGAGCGCGGGGAAACGCAAATCGTAGCAGATGGTCACGCCAAGCCGTCCCCACGGCAGGTCGGCGACGACGGCCAGTTCGCCGGCGCGGTACGTGCGCGACTCGCGGTAGCTTTCGCCGCCGGCGAGATCGACGTCGAACATGTGGATCTTGTCGTAGCGGGCGACAACATCGCCTCTGCGGTCGATCAGGAACGAGCGGTTCGCCGCCTTGTCCGGCGACGCCCTGACGGCGAGCGAACCGATATGGACGTAAATCGACAGCGCCCGCGCCACCTCGCGCAAGCTCGCCAGCGTCGGATCGCGATCCTCATCGGCGATCGTAGCCAGCAGGCGCTCGCGCTTGACCTCCATGATGTTGGTCATTTCCGGAGTGAGCACGTAATCGGCACCGGCGCGCTTGGCCTGCTCGATCGCCGCGACCGCCGCCGCGAGATTGACCTGCGGATCGACCCCCGAGCGCATCTGCACGAGCCCGACCTTGAAGGCCGAAGTCGTTGCCGTGCTCATGCCGGTTGCCCCGCGCCGGTCGTGAGCAGCGGATCGAGCCCGCCCCGTTCTTCGAGCGCGTAAAGCTCGTCGCAGCCGCCGACATGCGCGCCGTCGATGAAAATCTGCGGCACCGTGGTGCGTCCGTTCGCCCGTTGGACCATTTGCTGCCGCATCTGCCGATCCGCCGTGACGTCGATTTCGCGGAAACTCACGCCCTTACGCGCGAGCAATTCCTTCGCCCAAAGGCAATAAGGGCAGGATTGGGTCGTGTAGATTTCGACAGAAGCCATAACGATGCGTTAATTTCATCAAACGGTTATATGGATGCCCGCACGGGATCGGCAACCCTGGCGAAGACGAGCACGTCGACGTTGGCGGCGCCGGCGCGCAACAGCGCCCGCGCGCAGCCGTCGATCGTGGCGCCGGACGTCAACACATCGTCGACGAGAACGAGGCGACGGCTGACGACCGCCGGCTTGCCCTCGTCCGGCACGCGGAACGCGCCCTGCACATTGGCGGCGCGCTGCGGCCGCGTCAGGCCGACCTGCTGCACCGTCGCCTTGACGCGCTTGAGCGCGGTGGTGACGACCGGCACGCCGCTTGCCGTTGAAATCGCGGCCGCGAGCATGGCCGACTGGTTGAAGCGCCGCGTCCACAGCCGGCGCCAATGCAGCGGCACCGGGACGAGCGCGTCGGCTTCGGCCAGGAGTTCGCGGCCGGCATGGCTGATCCAGCGCCCCATCATCGGCGCGAGGTCGAGCCGGTCGCCATATTTAAGCGCATGCACCAAAGCGCGCGAAATGTCGTCGAAGCGCACCGCGGCGCGGGCGCGGCGATAGGCCGGCGGATCGGCGAGCGCTTCCATGGACAGGATGCCCGGACCGGGATCATACATGAAGGGTATGCCGAGCCGCTCACAATAGGGCCTCGTGATGAAGGACAGCTTCGACCAGCAGGCCGGGCAGAGGCCGGGTCCCGTGACCGGCTCGCGGCAGGCCGCGCACAGGCGCGGCAGCGCGAGATCGAGCGCGGCGTTGAGCGCCGCGCGTACCAGCTCGGCGGCGCGTCTGCGCCGCCTCGTGGAAACGAGGCTTGCCAATTCCCCCATGATGCCACGCTATCGCGCCGCAATGGACTTGTCATTCAAAGATGTACGCGTTTCCCAGAGGCGGTGCAGCGCGAAAAGCGGCGCACCGGGTTCGGGATCGGCTCGGATTCGGCGCTGACGAAAGGTCCCAGTTCCGTGGCGCACCGCTGCGTGCTGCGCCGCATCCGGGACAGGTCCGATGAGACGTGAAAGACTTGGATGATGACGGAAGGTCCGATGATTTTCGATCGCGCGCTCATCCGCGTCCGGCGCCGGCGCGCGGCCGCCTTGGGCCCGGCGGCTTTTTTGCTCGACCGCGTGGCCGACGACCTCGCCGACAGGTTGGCCGCGGTGCTGCGGCGGTTCGAGCTCGCGGTCGATCTCGGCACGCCGGGTGAGGCGGTGCGCGCGGCACTCGCTCGGCTCGGATCGGTTGGCACGGTCATCGCCGCCGATGCGGCGCTTGAGCGCGGCGTAACGCGCGCGCACAAGCTGGTCGTCGCCGACGAGGAGGCGCTGCCGTTTCGCGACGGCGCCCTCGATCTCGTCGTCTCGGCGCTGGCGCTGCAATTCGTCAACGATCTGCCGGGCGTGCTCGTGCAAATTCGCCGCGCGCTGAAACCCGACGGATTGTTTCTCGCCGCTCTCATCGGCGGCGCGACGCTGACCGAGTTGCGCCACGCCTTCGCCGCGGCCGAAAGTGAAGTCGAAGGCGGCATCTCGCCCCGCGTCGCGCCGTTCGCCGATTTGCGCGAGCTTGGCGCTTTGTTGCAGCGCGCGGAATTTGCGCTCCCGGTCACCGACACCGATATCGTCACGGTACGCTACGGTTCCGCTTTCGCTCTGATGCACGATCTGCGGCGCATGGGCGCCACCAACACGCTTATCGACCGCCGCCGCGCTCCGCTCAAGCGCGCGACGTTGATGCGCATGGCGCAAATCTACGCCCAGCGCTTTGCCGACGCCGACGGGCGCGTGCGCGCGACCTTCGAGATCGTGTGGCTGTCGGGCTGGGCGCCGCATCCGCGCCAGCAGCGGCCGCTCAAGCCGGGCTCGGCGAAGGCGCGGCTCGCCGACGCGCTCGGCGTGCGCGAGCTTCCGACCGGCGAGAAGGTCGAACGTTGAGGTGTCATTCGCGGCGGCCTCCAGTTCGGCCGCTGCGCCCGGAATGACGGAATTGGGATTATTTCATCGCGTCGGCGACGCTGTTGTAGTAGTTCTGGATGTTGGAACCCAGGGCCATGACCGTCGCGGCGATTGCGACCGAGATGCCGGAAGCGATCAACGCATATTCGATCGCGGTGGTGCCGAATTCGCCGCGCACAAAGCGCCGCAGCGATATGCGGATCGCGCGCGTCGCAGACTTGAACATGGTCCGTTCGCCTTTTGTTATTTGCATCATAACAGCGCCGTGAGGTGCGGGATTAGCGGTTCGTCGGCGGGCGGCATCGGATAGTTGCGCAAATCGTTCGGCCGCACCCATTTGAGCCTTTGCGCCTCCCGTGCTTCGACGATCCCCTCCCATCGCCGGCAGACGTAGAGCGGCATGAGCAGGTGGAAGGCGGGATAAAGGTGGCTCGCGAAGGTCAGCGGCGCGAGGCATTCCTCCCTGACGACGATTCCGAGTTCCTCCTTCAGTTCGCGGATCAAGCTCTCTTCCGGCCGCTCGCCGGGCTCGACCTTGCCGCCGGGAAATTCCCACAGGCCCGCCATCGACTTGCCGTGCGGACGTTGCGCAATGAGCACGCGGCCGTCGGCGTCGATAAGGGCGCAGGCGGCGACGAGGACGAGTTTGACGCTCACGGCCCGGCCTCAATCTAAGGAGCGGAGAGTAAAGGCGCGTTCAATACCACCATACACATCGCCGTATTCGCCGCATGGGTTAGCGGAGGGTTAACGCCCCAGTAGGCGATCTCAAGGGCCGAAGTCTCCAATGTGTTGGAGTTTGGCGGTCATGTTGCTTCTGCTATCCTTGACGATGATATTGCCACATCAAGCCATTGTCCTCACGTCGGGCAGCGCGCGGTCGCGGCGAACCTCCAGCGATCAATACGCAATGGCGAATCTGCTTCGCATGGCCGCACGGCGCACCCGGCCCTTCGAGCGTCGAAATCGTCGACTACCATTGAGGAGATCATGGCCAGACCCGCCATTCATCCGGGAGAAATCCTCGCCGAGGAACTTGCAGAGATTGCGGTCACGCCGACCGAGCTTGCACGGCAGTTGCGTGTACCGGCAAACCGCATCACACAGATCGTGAACGGCAGGCGAGCGATCACGGGCGACACGGCGCTCCGGCTCGGCCATTGGTTCGGCACCAGCGCACAGTTTTGGCTCAATCTGCAGAGCGCCCACGACATACGCGTCGCGGAAAAATCGGCAGGTGCTCAGATCAGGCGATTGCCGAAACACGCATAGCGTTGAAGGGGTGCGTTGGAAAGGCACGACGCCGCGACACCGCCGGCGGCAATGAACGGCGCGGCAACTTTGGCGTAGCGGCACGGATCTTAAGGCCAGCCGTGCTCAGGACCGATAATCCCCGTTGATCGTCACGTAGTCCTTGGTGAGGTCGCAGGTGAGCACGCGGTCGCGCCCCTTGCCGAGGCCAAGCGCGACTTTGAGCGTGATCTCCGGCTTCTTCATCGCGGCGGAGACGGCGGCCTCGTCATAGGCCGGATCGCGCGCGCCCTTGTGGGCGACGCGGATGCCGCCGAACCAGATCGAGAGGCGATCGCG